>JALEQY010000081.1 GCA_022763735.1 Clostridiales bacterium | reverse complement strand
TCACCAAAGATTTCATCCCACTGTGAGAAATTTATGTTGGTCGTTATGATTGTGCTGTTTCGCTCATATCTCCTGTCAACCAACTGGAAAAAGAGCTTTGATTCTTCTTTGGATATTGGAAGATATCCAAGTTCATCGATAATTAAAAGTTTGTATCCACTGAATTTTTTCAGTCTTTCCTGAAGTCGACCTTCAAGTTGAGCTTTCCTCAATGTATCCATCAGATCAGAGCACTTTATGAAATATGTGGATTGCCGGTTCTGAGCAGCTGTAACTCCAATAGCTGTGGCTAGATGCGTTTTACCTACACCACTATTGCCATAGAAGACTATGTTTTCTTGCTTCTCTATGAATCGCAATGAATTCAAATCATAAATTTGCTGCTGATTAATTGAGGGCTGATAATCGAAGTCGAAATCAGCTAAGTTTTTAATTTTAGGAAAACCAGCCATTAAAACAGAATGTTTAATCAGGTTTTCTTTCTTTTGTTCTACCTGGGCTTCTGTGAAATACAGAAACCCATCAACGAACGTCATATTGTTTGCATTTACGTAGTCAAGAGTCTGATCAATAACCTTTAATGATTCCTTGCTCTTGAGAAACTGCAGGTTTTCAATTATTCTTGCATATGCACTTGTGCTATTCATACATTCCTCCGATAATTTCTAGATTGTGCTTTGCCATTTCTCTGACCTCATCGATAGATTTAAATATGTGATTAGTTGCAAGGGCATCTGTATAGTGATCTAATGAATAATTCAGTTTTCTGTTACTTAAGAGATGAACTGCTATCAATTTTGTGTTAAAGTATACATAGATAGTAGAATCATGCACCTGATATGTGACTGCTTTGCCTATATAGTCACGAGGGACAGAGTACTGATTTGACTTGACGTTAATCATGCCTGCTGCGTTTACTTTAACGCGGGTGGTTCGAATTCTGTACTGATTCCTTACAGATTCGTGTGGTAGCGGAAGTAGGGAATCTTTTTCTTTCTCGAAATCCATTATTGGAATTCTTCCTGTTCCTTGACAGATTGAATTGTTAACTCGGGCGTTAATACGTCCAATCAACTCATAAAGCTCAACCAATGTCAACTTTCCACTATACGCACGTATCTCATCAAGGTATTTCATCTGCGACTCTACCTTACCCTTGGTTTTAGGGGTTGCGGCTTTACATGGCATCACTTTAAATCCGAAATCGTTTGCAAATGTCTCGAATTTTTTGTTGACCTTGCCGTGTCTGTAGCTTGATCTTGATTCATCCATAACTGTTTTCATGTTATCAGTCAATAGAACCTTGGGAACACCACCCAGTGTCTCAAACATTTCTGTCAGCAGGTGTATTAGAACGTCTTGAGTCATACGTACAGCAGGCTTGTATATTCTAAATCTTGAATATCCTAAGATTAGAACAAGAACATTAATCATTACTGCTTCACCTGTATCAGAAAGTATGAACGGTATCGATTCTTTCCAGTCAAGCTGTGCCTGTTCACCATACTCGGTTTCGTAGCGAACAACAGGACATTGATTTGCGCCTGAAGGGGATGATTTTCTGAAGTATGCATCCAATTCAGGGTTGGATTTTATGTAATGGTAAAATGTCTGTGCAGGTATATCCATGTTGTGATTATCTGTAAGGTACCTGTAAAGTACGCTTCTGTAGTGAAAAACCTGGGTATCCGATGAAAGCAGCTCATCAATTATTTTTCTGTATTCATCAACCTTCGACGGCTTGTCTCGATGCTGCTTTTTCTTAAACCCATTAAGATATTTACTAACAGTGCGTCGATCAATATTAAGTTCTCTTGCAATTGCCGATTTATTCAGCTTTAAATTATTATCTTCCATAAACCTCCTCAGCTTAATTAGGTCAGAAAGCTCATTAACTTCTAAGCTTACTGGCGTTTCGACTTCTATTAACACAAGCATCACCTCCACAATGTCATGCTTGTATTATACTAACTGAGCATTTTTATTTGATAATTTTTGTACATTTTTATATTAGCATTTTTATCAGTATTATTTTAGATATGAAGTGGATTCCAAAATGGCCTAACATTGCATATTGAATACCATACTTGCGGAACCATCTTCCAAAAAACAGAGCAAATGAACCATTCAGCAGAAATATGAGGGTGCACCCTATATCGAAACGATATCCCCTACATTAATCAACGATTCAGATGAAAAATATCAAGCGAAAAGTTAGGATCCGAAATGCGTCCGTTTTTTAATAGAAACTGATTATACAGAATTTTAACTCTTGCACGAAAACTCTGCTGCATATTGCTAAACCTACCAACACATGTTATATTGAATTACAGATAACAATTGAATAAATTCCGAGTATCTGTCTCTAAAGCAACTCCGGCTCCAAAGCTGCTGCGACAGCCATGAGACATATACCGATGGGTGTTCAGGGAAACCTCAGCGCCTCCCGTGTTTGGAAAGGAATGATGATATAACGCTGATAAAAATTCTTCACATTCCGAAGAATTTTTTGTTTTATTGTTGTTTCTTTTTTATTGTAAACACCACATGTAAAATGCACATACTAGACATTACCGAGATATTCATAGGAGCAGGCGCCGCGTGCCCTTTGCAGACGCCTAATACTCCTTGGATATAGAACAAAAAGCAAGTAACACGCAAAAGGAGGAAAAAATGAAAAAGAAATTATTTGCAATCTTAATGGCAATGGTTATGACTCTGTCCATGACAGTTGTTCTTTCAGGCTGCGGCAGTGATGATGAAGCTGCATCAGAAGGAACTGAAACAAAGGGCAAAATCATTCTTGCCACAACAACAAGCACTAAAGACAGCGGTCTGCTGGATGCAATCCTGCCTGAATTCACCAAGGAAACAGGCTGGGATGTTGATGTAGTATCAGTAGGCTCCGGCGAAGCAATGGAAATGGGCGAAAACGGTGAAGCAGACGTACTGCTGGTACACTCACCGGCTTCAGAAAAAGAGTACGTTGATGGCGGACATGCTGACGAAGACGGCAGAATGGACGTAATGTACAACGATTTCGTAGTTATCGGACCTGAAGCTGACCCTGCCGGCGTTGCAGACCACAGCGATGATGCAGTTGCTGCATTCACAGCAATCAAGGACAACGAATCCATATTCGTATCAAGAGCTGATGATTCAGGCACACACAAGAAAGAACTGTCAATCTGGGAAAAAGCTGAGCTTACTCCTGAAGGCGACTGGTATGTAGAAGCTGCAGCAGGCATGGGCGATGTAATCACTATGACTGATGAAAAAGAAGGCTATACATTATCAGACAGAGCAACATGGCTCAACGTTGGCGGAAATACTGCACTCAAGATTCTCTGCGAAAAAGATCCAAGCGGTCTTCTCAACAACCAGTACGGTGTTATCTGCGTAAACCCTGACAAAAACGAAAACATCAACCACGAAGGAGCCAAGGACTTCCAGAACTGGATTGTATCAGAATCAACTCAGAAGCTTATCGGTGAATACGGCGTAGAAGAATACGGCGAAGCATTATTCATTCCAAACGCAAAATAACACAACCCATCGGAGATATCCAAGCCGGGTATCTCCATATTTTTTATTAGGCAGGTGAATTATGTACACAATCGGACAAGGTATCATAGAAGCCATAAGGCTGATATTCGCCGGCGACCCTGAAATCTTTGAAATAGTAGGACTGTCACTTTATGTATCATTTTCATCGGTGATCATCTCGACCGCCCTCGGCATACCCTTCGGAATACTGCTGGGCACGTGCACTTTTCGCGGCAAAGGAATAATCGTCAGAATAATATACACTCTGATGAGCCTTCCGCCTGTCATAGCCGGCCTGACAGTCTTCCTGATTTTCATGAGGCGCGGTCCTCTGGGAAGTCTGCAGCTTAACTATACTGTTCCGGCAATGGTCATCGCGCAGATCTGCCTTGTAACCCCAATCATCGCAGGTCTTACCTATAATATCGTCAGGGAAAAGGCACCTGTTGTCAACAATCTCGGTATCACGCTGGGCGCAGGCAGACTCAAACGTCTGCAGCTGCTGATTTATGAAATGCGTACAGGGCTTACAACTTCGATAATATCCGGCTTCGGCAGAGCAATTTCGGAAGTAGGTGCCGTAATGATAGTCGGCGGCAACATCAAAGGCAAGACCCGTGTAATGACAACCTATATCTCCGAGCTCAAAGGCATGGGCAACTACAACCGGGCAATCGCAGTGGGCATAATCCTGCTGGCAATCGCATTCATTGTAACAGCGGCACTTTATCATTTTCAGGAAAGAGAAAGCAGGTAAGTACATGGAAATCACAATCAGCAATCTGAGAAAATCATATGACGGCCGACAGGTTCTTGATGTAAAGGAAGGACGTGTGCGAAGCAGCAGCCGTACTGCAATAGTCGGGCCTAATGGAGCCGGAAAGAGCACACTGCTGAAGATTATTGCGGGACTTGAATGCTCCGATGAGGGTGCAGTTCTTTATAACGGGAAAATGCAATTCCCTCAGATGGATGTGACACTTGTATTTCAGAAACCATATCTCATCTCATCCACAGTAGAAAAAAATATTACCTACCCGATGAAGCTGCGAGGTTTAAGCCCGCAGCTGATTGAGCAGCGCGTCACAGAGCTGACCGAAGAGCTGAATCTGACTACCTTCAGGAAACAGAAAACCTGGAAGCTGTCGGGCGGAGAAACACAGAAGGTGGCACTGGCACGTGCTCTTTCCTTCAGACCGAAGCTGCTGCTTCTCGACGAGCCTACCGCAAATATCGACCCCTATACAACCTCAGAAATAGAGCGTATGCTCCTTTCCATAAAAGATACCACTATTGTCATTGTCACTCACAATCTGGCACAGGCCAGACGAGTCTGCGATGATATCATCATGCTCCACGAAGGGCAGATTGTTGAAACCGGCAGAGCAGCAGATGTACTTACTGCACCAAAAAGCGAAAAAGCTCGCCGCTTCATCGAGGGCGAGCTGCTGATATAAAAAAGAAACCAATGAACGGTTGCTCCGGAATATTGGAATAATAAATTACTAACGATTAATCTCTACGATTAAGGCAATGAGAGCAATAACGAACATTCCAAAAGCATAAGATAAACTCCATAGCCTGAGAACACTTTTGAGAACACCTGAGTTGAGTGACGCTTCAAACCTCCTGTTTTCAATAGTTTGAAAAATTGCGAAATAGTTCGAACCCCTGATGGTGCACCAAAACGTTCCTATCCGAACTACTACTTCTACAGACACTGGTTTGCGACAATAGTATGTTTTGATTAGGAGAGACAGAAGCGACAGCAGAGTGGTTTTTTCTTTTTTTGAAACAAAAGGGGCCAGCTTCGTGAATAAGGGGCGGCTTACCGGCTCTGTTATATGGTCTGTCTCCTCTTCGATTCCTGTAATACAGCACCTGTTATTGCGGACGTTTTCCTGATTACAGTTCTAAGGGAGAAACTGTATATGGACATCACGGTGACGGATATCGTCACCCGCGCCGGCGTTGCGAGGGCATCGTTTTACAGAAATTTCAATTCCATCAATGATGTGATCGACGCCATCTCCGATGAGATGTCCAGTGAATTGATTGAAGATATCTCGCCGTTGGGAAAATGGGGTTGATCAACAGCGTCACAAAGAAATGGATGGATACAGGTATGCAGGAAACTCCGGAGGAAATGATTGATTTTCTTATGTCCCTCATCACCAAGTTTTGATTTATACAACCTTTAAGCCATTTCCGGCGTTGTTTTAATGAAATCACGTTATTGTATGAAATTACAGGGAGAGTTATAAGGAGATATTTATAATGTGTAACTATTTTAAAATTGATAATGAAACATGGAGATTCGAGGACGGATTTGTTCGTTTCTTTCTGCTAAAAGGTACTGAATGTGCTGTAATGATTGATAGTGGCATGACAAAAAACAATGCAAGAGCACTCTGTGAAAGTATGACAGAACTTCCAATAACATTGATTAATACACATGGTGACACAGACCATGTATCAGGTACGGGAGCATTTGATGAGATTCATATTGGGATGGATGACTTTAACAACTGTAGACTGGCAGAACGTTTCCCTGATACTAGACCGCTACCTCTTTCAGATGGTCAGGTAATAGATCTTGGCGGAAGAAGGCTTAAGGCGATTTATATTCCTGGGCACACCAAAGGAAGCTTCGCATTTCTTGATATGGACAGAAGAAGATTATTTGCGGGCGATACAGTTCAGGACGATGACATCTTTTTGTTTGGTTCTCACAGGGATAAGGACAAACTCGCAGATTCTCTAAAGAAATTGATTGAAATGCAATCAGAATACGATGAAATTATTGCTTCACATGGTGAAGTTATTCTGCCGGCAGATTATCCAAAGAAAGTTCTGCATTCATGGCAAAAGGTGATGGATGGAGAGATAGATGGTATTGATATGGAAATGCACGGTAATCCAGTTCAATTATATAAAACAGAATCATGTGGATTTATTTTGTAATTAATAGGAGGAACCTATGTCTGATAGATATGATTCATTAATGGAAATATTAACCTGGCGTCGAAGTATTAGACGTTATAAGAATAAGCCTGTATCAGATGAAGCTCTCCTCAAAATATGCGATGCAGGACATTACGCAATGGCAGGCGGAAATTCACAGCCATGGGAATTTATTATTGTAAAGGACACGAATACAATTGAGGCCTTACGTAAAGTGTACGAGGAGGGAGACTTCAGATGGACATACTGGCTTGAGCAACAGAGATCAGAACAGTACCGTCACCCAGCATTTAATTTTCCGCAAAACGAATTGGAGGAGCGCGCAAGAAAAGCGACGGAACAGTTAGCTGCACCAGCAATTATTTGCCTGATGTATGATCCCCGTAAACAATTCGGTTCAGTTTTATCCGCAAGGGCAGATATGGCAGATGGAAGCCAGAGCGTTATTTCCTGTACTATGGGCGGATGCTGTATGACAATGCAGATTGCTGCAGCTTCACTGGGATTGAGTTCTGCTCGATGCGACTGCAATCAGCAGGACGGATACCGAAAAGTACTTGGATATCCTGAACCTGTATTTCTTTATGCGATGATGCCTGTAGGTTACAGAGATTACGAACCAGGACCGCCAAAGCGTTTACCGCTTGAAAATTTAATTCATTATGAACATTACGATACAGATAAATATATGGAAGATGACGAAGTATTAAAACATATTCTGAAAATTAGAGGTCAGTACGGAAAGATCTAGATTATAAAAATGAAATTATTACTATTGACTGTAGTAGCATTTAAGTGCAGTCGATAAATAATCTAAGCTTCAAGCCTTAGGACTGTCTGACGACATTGGCGTAAGGAAAGCAGCTGAACAGCTTGGCATACATTAACAGCATGTGCGTGATATAATTAACGAGTTAGAATAATGATAAATATGTAAAATACTTTTGACACTATAAAATCACTTGATGTCAATGCTCTTTGATAGCAAAAAAGCGATTTTCTGATTATCATGGGTTATGTCAGGAGGAGGTAAAAGAATGGAACTCGGAAAACAGATAAAAAAGCATCGCGTGACAGCACAGTTGTCACAGGAAGAACTGGCCGAACGTATTTATGTTTCCAGACAGACAATTTCAAATTGGGAAAATGATAAAAGCTATCCGGATGTAAACAGTCTGGTATTACTGAGCGAAACCTTTCAAGTCTCTCTTGATAATCTGATTAAAGGAGATATTGATATCATGAAGGAAGTAATCCAAAGAGAAGAAGTCGTAAAAATGAAGCACTATGGAGCAGTTTATACCATATTGCTTACAGCTACAGTTGTATCTGCAGTACCATTATTTATGTGGCTTGATACATGGGCGTTTATTCCGTGGGGGATTATTTTGGCAGCCGCCATGTTTTTCGCCTTTAAGGTTGAAAAAGTGAAAAAGGACAATGATGTTCAAACCTACAGGGAAATTGTCGCTTTTTCTGAAGGAAAGCTATTGGATGATATACAAAAGCAGCGGGAAATAGGCAAGCGCCCATATCAGAAGATTCTTCTTGTTATCGCAAGTGCTGCGGCAGCGTTTGCTGCCTGCATATTAATCGGACTTTTGATGCATGTTTTTTTGAACTGACAGTTGTTGATCGCAGATCGGTGTATTAACCTGAAACGTAATCAAGTTATGAAAAATGATAATTAAAAGGATACAGAAGATTGTGTCTGTTATATAGTTTTCGGTCCAAGCACTTTGACAAACGCCTCATAATCAAAAAAATCAGGGCGTGAACATCTTTCTGATGTTACGCCCTGCTTATGCTCTTCCCTTTTATTTTAATTCAAAACACGTGCTTATGATGACGTCACTTATTCTCCAGTGCACAGCGCGTTACGTCATCCCACTGGCGGTGGATAACAATCTCAGCAGTGAGCTCCGTATTGTTATACGAGACAGACCACTGGGTGTTGCTTGTGATCTCATCTGGGTTAGGTTCTTGTGCGGCCGTTTTTATCGCATCCCACACGGTATTGTTGGTGTAATTACCTTTTTCATCCTCCAGCACCTCCAGCACAGCGTCATAACGTTCCTTTCCGTGACCGTAAATGCCGTTTTTCTGATTCGGGAGTACTTCGTCCTTATATCGGATAAAAAAATTGGTTACTGCCTGAGTCGGTGTTGCCACCAGCTCTCTGGTTTCGCCATCACAGTCATAATACTCCACTACTCTGCCGTCGCCCGATGCATCAGTGATATAAAAATGATAGTCTCTGCCACAGGCAGCGTACATGTCATATCCGCGCAGAAGCTCAACCGCTTCTTCTGTGGTTGCCGCCCGGTCAAGCACGAGACGTACGGCAAGCGTAGTCGAAATGACGGACTTTCCGGTGTGCTGCCGCACAGGTTCGCTGTCCAGCGTCAGCACGGCGATGGACACCCCTTTTTCGTTCATGCCGTCAAGGCAAATAAACGGTGCGCTCAGACTCGACAGCTTATTTTTAATATTCTCATCCGGCACATTTGCCGAAGCATTGTCAAGTGCAGCGAGGGCAACAGATTTATAGCCATCCTCCGGTGTACAGTACACCAGCATGGCAGAAGTGTCATTCATGAAATCGTAATTTCGTCCCATATGGACATCTCCGTCCGTATCGGTCAGTGTAAACGCCGTGCAGCCGAAATTTGGCACTTTGACCTTCACAGGCAGAAGCGGCAGCGCCTCTTTCAGCATTGCGTCAAACATCGTCTGATCGTCCGTAATGCCGTAATCGATTATGTCGTCAAGGTTGTAATCGTATTTGATATCCATGCTGTAGAGATTGTATCCATCCTCATAATCCGTAAGGCGCTCCATGCTGCCGATGGTTTGAATTCTGGTACTATACAGAGTTAAAAACGCAACGGCGGCAGCAACAACCACTACCAGAATGAGCACTGCTATCTTAATTGCTTTTTTCATAATGCTTACCTCTTATAAAATAAATATGTCTTAACTGCTGTACGGATTATTATCAAAAAATGCCACGGCTTCTTTATCACTGACTATCCTATCCGTTTTTATAACCTTGGATGCTGTTTCATCTTCGGTAAGTATACCCCTGCTGATCGCCCAGTTCATAGCCGTTTTCTCATAATCATCCAGATTCTCAAATCCGGCATATTCTCCCGAAACATCCTCGCAATTCACATCACAGCCGTATTTCTTTGCTGCATTATACGCTATCTCAGCGAATTCAAGTTCTGTAATACCACTATATAAACCTATTATCTCACGGTCAACATTATCGTAAATGCCTTCCTTCGTAGCCCATACCACGGCATCGGTTTCATATTTCGTCTGTACTGAATTGCTGCCCATTTCATCTTCTGTCACCTGAAGCAGTGCGCTTACATACATCTTTTCTGAAAGATCCAGATCTGCTCCCAGGCTGTTCTTTACAAGTAGCGTCGCCTGTGCTATTGAACACTCTCCTGGTGCACACTCCAGCGCCTCTAAGAATTCACTTTTTTCTGTTTCACTTATTTCCGTGTTCTCACCGTTCTCCACTGGTTGTTCATGAGCTGAATTTGCATCCGAATCCGCAGCCTCTTCCACATTTATCGTTATTAGCGGCGTCCGCTTAACATCAGAAGACTTAACATAAGATATTACATCAGGATTTTCAGAATAAAGCTGATATGCTTCATTGTTGACAACGTACTTCACATAAGCAGTACCCTCTTTCAACCCAGTTACTATGAAATCGCCATTCGGATCCTCTTTCAGTGTTACCACATCGGAAGTATCTACCTTATTACCATCTTCATCTGCCAGTACCCAGCTTCCTTTATCACTTCTGAACCCATAAAAAGCTCCGTCTTTTTCATCAACACCGTTCATTTCCAGCGTACTTAGATTCAGCTTTTTTCCTGGAACAACAGACTGGCTGCTGTCATTCGCATTGTTCAGTTTAACCGTTTGCAGCGTATAAAGAGGAAAGATTTTTCCTATAGTCCCCTGTGTCCCTTCACCAGTACGCTTAAGTGTGCCTCCTGCTATAGACATTGCCCTGTTTTCTGTCAGGCCTTGTATCGTTTCCTTATAATCCGGTTTTATTTCTATTTTTTTCATTGCATCAGAGATTTTACTATAATCAAGATGTTTTATCCATGGATTATCCCAATCATAACTGGATCTTCCGTATCCATGCTTTACCTTGATTCCCCTGGTGATGCCGTTGGATTCATCATAACCGGCATCCCTGCTTATCCTCTCTCTGAGATTCTCATTCGCATTTTTAAACTGTGTCATAAATGCTGACTGTGAATATCCTTTTGATGTGAAATAAGTCGTTGCCGCATCGTCATCATAGTAGCATCCATCATACGAAAAAATGGTTACAGTATACGATATTGCCACCGGGCAGTCATATACCGTCGAATATACATAATCCGTATTCACACAGCTCTGAGCCACACCTGTATGCCCCGGAATCTGTATACTTTGAGTGCTCTGAGAAGATTCCGACTTTTTTGTACTATTCGTATCGCTCACTCCGTCTTCCCAAAGCGCACCTTCTGTAAAGGAAAAACCTGCTTCCGCATGGAAAAAATCATCATTGGCAGCACCGATTGATACTTTAGTACTCTGTGTTGATGAAAACGTAACCTGTTTTTTATGGGAAATTGTCGAAGATAATGTCTCCTCCCGAGATTTTGTAGTTGTTATCTGTTGCGTTGCCGGCTGCGTGCTCTCGTTTATTAATGAGCTTACAGTTCTTTTGTTATTCTCCTGTGCAGTAAAACCTTCAATTTTAGTGCCGCTTCGGACCGCTGACAGAGCATTGTCAATATTCCCATACCCTCTCAATGCCGGCGTCATACCAGTGTTGTTCTGTTCATCCTCATTATATTCTGCACTGACAGGTGTTATTGAAAAATCACTGTAGGCGATTCCCAGACAGTTATATATGTATCTATATGTACCGCCATGACGATCCCTTGTGGCCATCAGATTATACATTACAGTTCCATCCGACTCATCATCCTCTGCCATAGCTTTAAGCGAACTATGCTTTCTAAAGTCACTTGTCTTGATTTTTCCCGGCTTTACTTCTACAAGCAGACTATATGCTGCTTCCTGTACTTCATTAAGATTTTTTGCCGTACGTTTCCCCGAAATAATAGTGTGTATATCACACGTTTTTTTATTTTTACCGGTAGACTGAGAGCTGCCTTCAACGGAAGATAAAGCTTTGTACAGATTTCCGTAACCTCTGCCACCGTTCACATCATTCATGAATCTGTCTTTATAAGGTCTGTTATTGAATGAATAATACGATTCCGGATTGGCTGCGAATACACCGTTTGCAAAGGCTGCCCAGTATTGAGCGGGTGTATGATCTGTCCCTATTACCTTACAGTTGTACAGAGTCTGCTCCATAAGAACATCCAGGTCATCCACAACAGGTCTGTCCTTCGTCTGCCCCTCATATATGTCGTAATACGTTGTATCCTGGTTATCGTCATGTCTCGTAAATGATTTGAAATCTTCACTTGCTCCCTGTGTATCGTATGTTGCAGCTGCAAAGGCACGTGTCGGATATACTGTACAGGTCAGAAACATCATCATTATTGTAAATACTACTATAATCCTCTTAGAAAATCTTTTCACGTTTTTCTCCTCTTTCAAACTCTGAATTTCTATTATGCAATCGCTACTTTTCAAGAATCATCCTGATATCTCCACTATCGTTCTTGTTTTCCAGAATGAGGCGTCCGTTTTCAAGCATCCCCGTCACATTATTCTCTTCCATATTTTCCTGACCTTTTATCACGAAAACGTATTCTCCATCGTTTTCTTCATATGTACCTGCTGCAAGAACCGCTGTCTCACTGTTTTTATCATCACTTTCTTTTTCTGATAATGTAAATTCCCCGCTCTTCACATCAAGCCTTACAGATATCTCGGCATCCTCAGCAGCCCCTAGTATTTCTGCCAGTTCCCCCATATTATAGATACTATTTCCAGTATCTATCTCAGCAAGATACCATGTCCCTGTTATCGAATCGCCGGAACCGCCGCATCCTGTCAACGAATACAACATCACGATAACAAGAAGTATTGAAATCACTTTTCTTATAACTTTATTTCGCATATGCACCTCCGCTTTATTATATAAGATTCCAGAACTATCTTTCAGCACTTCGAGCTGGGATTTCAGGTGTGCATTACGAGAACACCGCCTAATTGTTAATCCCGAAACGCGTTACGTCTTCCCAGTTGCGCCTGATGGCAATCTCCGCTGTAAGATCAGTATTATTATACGATACGGACCACTGTGTGTTGCTTGTGATGTCATCCGGGTCAGGATCCTGGGACGCTGCTTTCATGGCCTTCCACACGGTATCGTTAGTGTAATTACCTTTTTCTGCCTCCAATACCTCCAGCACAGCGTCATAACGTTCCTTTCCGTGACCGTAAATGCCATTTTTCTGATTCGGAAGCACTTTTTCTTTATAGCGTATAAAGAAATTTGTGACCGCCTCGGCAGGCGTATCAATAAGTTCTCTGTTCTCGCTGTCAATATCATATTCCACAACTCTGCCATCACCCGATGCATCGTTGATATAGAAATGATAATCTCTGCCGCTGCATGCAAACATGTCATAGCTGCGCAGAAGCTCAACCGCTTCTTCTGTTGTCGCTGCTCTGTCAAGCACAAGACGGATTGCAAGGGTGGTCGAAATGACAGGCTTGCCGGTATTCTGACGCACCGGCTCACTGTCCAGTATCAGAACGGCAATGGACACTCCCTTTTCGTTTATGCCGTCAAGGCATATGAATGGTGTGGTCAGAGTCGCAAGCTTTTTGGCTATACTCTCATCCGGCACGTTTGCCGAAATGTTATCTATGGCAGCGAAAGCAACAGATTTATAGCCATCCTTCGGGGCGCAGCAGACAGTCATGGCGGATGTATCTTTACTGAAATCGTAATTTCGTCCCATGTGAACATTGCCATCCGTATCGGTCAGGTTAAACGCCGTGCAGCCGTAATAAGGCGCCTTGAGCTTCACAGGGATCAGCGGAAGTGACTCTTTAAGAATTGCATCAAACATCGTCTCATCGTCCGTAATGCCGTAATCGATTATGTCGTCAAGACTGTAGTCGTATCTGATGTCCATACTATAGAGATTGTATCCATCCTTGTAATCTGTAATCTGCTTAATGCTGCCGATAGTCAGAATTCGTTTAAAATACAATCCAATAAACGCAAGGGCAGCCAGAACAACAACTGCCAGCAAAACTAACAGAATATACAAAATAACTCCACTCATATGGTTTCCTCCTTTAATTTCGAGTTATACTTGATAATAAAGAGTTCAAGAGTTTCTTTCAGCACTTCTATCTGTGATTTCAGATAAAACTCGTCCTC
Source organism: Clostridiales bacterium (assembly GCA_022763735.1). Lineage (GTDB taxonomy): Bacteria > Bacillota > Clostridia > Peptostreptococcales > Anaerovoracaceae > Lentihominibacter. The sequence continues at coordinate 3,246 of JALEQY010000081.1, read as the reverse complement.
AAACAATGCGTAATGTACACATGCACGGATCAGAATGAAAATCAGTGGTGTCAGCTTCTGATATGGAATCCCGAGCTTGCCTTCCAGATTTTTCGCATATTCGGTATAACGCTGATCTACTCCTTCAAAAAATTTCTGACCGTATTCCCGATATTTCGGGTGTGTATACACCTGGTACATCAGTCTGTACTTCTTTCCATGTTTTTCTGCTGTCCAGTATGGTATCTCGTCTATAAACCGCCACAAGTCCTCTATATCTGTGGGGGCTTTCGACATAAAGTCAGCTTCTACCTTACTCATACAGTATTCGGTGGATTGTATGATCAGATCATCCAGATCCCTGAAATATGTATAAATCATAGATGTATTATATCCGCAATACTTGGCCACCCCTCGAATACCGGTGCCATGAAGTCCCAGTTCAGCAAAACCGTTATAGCATTTTTCCATCAGTTCAATCTTTTTGGCATTCCATTGTTCTTCTGTATAATTCGCCACAAGACCATCCTTTCATTTGAATCGTTCGTTACGAATAAAAGGATGCCATATTTATATGAAAAAATCAATAGTTTTCTACTGCCTCTGCTGGAAGAAATAAAAGAAATGAAAATTACAAACCCTCCAATATAACACCAGACTTCTGTCCGATGTTATTATTCTTCACAGTAAAACAAAGGAGGTATGAAATGAACGCGATTGACGTTAAGAATCTTACGAAAAAGTACGGAGTTCACTTTGCAGTAAAAGACTTGAGTTTTCATGTAAGAAAAGGCACGGTTTTCGGACTGCTGGGAGCAAACGGTGCAGGCAAGAGTACCACCATCGAGTGCATACTGGGAACAAAGAAAATGGATACCGGGCAAGTCAGCATACTGGGAATGGACCCGATAAGAGAGCGAACAAAAGTGTTTGAGCGAACAGGAGTTCAGTTTCAGGAATCGAAATATCAGGAGCTGATCAAGGTGAAGGAGCTCTGTGAAATGACGGCTTCAGTTTATAAAAAACCCACTGACTATGAAGCACTGCTGACCGAATTTGGAATCGCTGACAAAGTCGGCACATACGTCAAGGATTTATCAGGAGGAGAGCGACAGCGGCTTTTTATCGTTCTCGCACTGATACCGGATCCGGAGCTGGTATTTCTGGATGAGCTTACAACAGGGCTGGATGCCAGGGCAAGAAAAGACGTCTGGAACATTTTAGAGAGACTGAAGAATCAGGGATTATCTATTCTGCTTACTTCTCACTTCATGGATGAGGTCGAGGCGCTCTGTGATGAAATACTGATTCTGAAAAAAGGACATGCGGTTTTTCACGGAACTGTTGAAGAGGCCAAGACAGAAAGCGGGAAGCAGAATTTTGAGGATGCTTATCTTTGGTATACGGATGAGGAGGATAGAAATGAAAGCATTTAGAGTATTACTGAAAAATGAACTGAAAATGAGTATTCGAGGGATGGACATGCTGATTTTTGCTTTGATTATGCCGATTGTCGTGCTTGTCATTCTGGGCATCATATTCGGCCAAAAGCCTGCTTTTGAGGGAGCCGGATACTCTTTCCTAGATCAGTCCTTCGGCGCAGTATCCACCATAGCAATCTGTGCAGGTGGAGTGATGGGATTACCGCTGGTAATCTCGGATTATCGGTCCAAGCATATTTTAAAGAGATATCAGGTTACGCCTGTTAGCCCAGTCGTAGTTCTGCTGGCGGAGGTTTCGATGTATGTAATCTACGCCGTGGTTTCTCTGCTCAGCCTGCTGGCTGTAGCTGTCTGTTTCTTCGACTTTAAAATGCATGGGAGTGCAGGGTTGTTCCTTGTCGGGTATCTGCTCGTTATGATTTCAATGTTCAGCATCGGAATGATGGTAGGCGGTATTGCAAAGAACTCAAAGATTGCCGGTATTATTGCCAGTCTTCTATATTTTCCAATGCTGCTTTTTTCGGGAGCCACACTTCCCTACGAAGTAATGCCCGATCTGATGCAGAAAACAGTGAACGTGCTGCCATTGACTCAAGGAATAAAAATACTGAAAAATGCCACCCTCGGACTTCCTGCTGACAATGTGACCGGCGCAATAATCTTCATGCTGGTGACTGCAGTAGTCTGCAGTATTGTTTCGATTAAATTCTTCAAGTGGGAATAGTTACCGATGAAAACAGGTTCCGTGCGATATTGAAACCAGTGTTTCAAGGTCAGGGCTGCTTTTGCCCGTTTCCCTTAATTAAAGATATTGTTGGGTAAAAAAGAAAGGTCAGTCGATTTTGCCGATGAAGCGGTAGTAGATTTCTACTTCCTGCTTCAACTGTTCCAAAGATTTTTCCATGTTCTCACATCCTTTACTTATAGGATAAAGAAAGACCATCCGCAGACAGTCCGTGTGTCAGTACTTCTATAAAACCCGATGAAAAGGGAAAACCGCAGAGCGGATTTCTCTTTGCGGCGGATACACAGGGGATAGCTGCTTTAGCGGCGCAAGGGGGTATAGCCACCTTGTCGGAGCGAAGCGAACGCAGACCTCGGATTGCTGATTTTATCAGCGGCAGAGGTAAATCCTCGTAGCTGTTCAATCTCTTTTTATCGTTCATTCTGTTCCTCCCATAAATCAAATAGGTTAAAATGCTTCCTGTTGCCGTTCTCCCCAAAAGCCGTTTTCCTGCCCCATTCCTGCGGTGTTTCCCTGCATTGGTGCGCCGGATGCGTCACTTCTCCTGCCGGTCATATCCCTTTTGGACGGTCATTCACTTGTCAAGGTACTGTATAGCACGAAATTACCAACTATACTCATCATAGCGGACTATCCTTGATAAAACAATGCTTCTGCGATACCATGAGTGTAATAGATATAACTAAATTATATAATTACCATAAACAAAGGCAGGGGATAGGGATGGAGAATCAGTTTATACGGCATGAGCCATGTTTTGAGAGGATTTTGTTTGTCCTGACGCTGGATAGGAAGAAAATGAAAGAGCGGATTTTGATTGGGGAAGAACAGCAGATCTGCTTCCGGCTGAACGGGAGCCAAAACGCAGAGGTGCTTTGTGATATGACACGCCCGCTGGGAACTTTTTTGATAAACTTTGAGCGTGACACGGACATGGACTGGAACTTATACGGGCTTTCTCCACTGCGGCAAGCCCTCCACTCCAACCGATGGAAACAGCCGGAGCTGGAGCAGGCGGCAAGCGAATTTCTCTGGGGAAAATATCTTAGCAATGACCCTCTGAAAATGTATGTGGCGTTC
>JALEQY010000072.1 GCA_022763735.1 Clostridiales bacterium | reverse complement strand
GGATTCAGTCCATGCATACTTTCTCTCCAGAGATGATCTCTGACACACAAATACCCACCCTCATAAGGGGAGTTGGCAAACAGCAGAGCTTTAAGCGGCTCCAGCCTGTTGAACACATTGATTACACGAATAAGCTCGTCTTCTGTCACATCAAGATGAGTCTGCGCCGAACAGCTGATAAGTCCGTAATACGGTATGTCATGAAAAAGGAGCTTGCCTTTATAATTTCTGTATGAGCTCAGATGATGAAGCAGCATGCGGTATCTGCCGTTAGGCACAGGAAAGATCATCACCGTTCTCTACTGAACTTATAGAACTGATATTTCCCTCGTCGTCATGAATCTGCTCATTGAATCCGAATTCAGCTGCAAAGGCATCCACCATGTCGAATACTATGCTGAAATCAACTGCTTTCCTTGCTTTGTTGACTATCGGAATCTCAAATTCAACCCCGATATAGCGGCCATCCCGCTGTCTGGTCGGTTCGATATACTTCCTGTATATGGCCTGCTTTATGGTATTGGTATCTATGCTCATTGTAAGTTCCTTTCCTGATCATTCATCATCCGATATCAGTGCGGCTATAAGCTCTGCCGTATCTTCCATGTCTTTAACTGACGCATACTCCTCAGTAGAATGAGTATTATACATGCCGCACGAGACGACTATCCCCGTCATGCCCTTTTCCATGAAAATATTATTATCACTTCCTCCGTGGGTAAATTTCAGTTCTCCTTCAAGGCCTGTTCTTCTGCATGCATTTCTGAAACGTCTGCATACTCTTTCATCCTCAGAAACCTCATAGGCCCGTATCTTTACATCGTAATCAAATTCCAGTTCTGCTCCTGCCCGTTCTGCTTCTTCCCGGAAGATTCTCCCGACATTCTGCACTTCGCGAAGAGCCTCTTCATGGTCAAACCCTCTGGCCTCCCCAGTACACAGGCATTCTCCGGAAACGATATTGTCAGCCTTGCCTCCGGATATGGTGCCGATATTCAATGTCATATTCTCTGATATCCTGCCCTGTTTTATCCAGCTTACTGCTGAAGCTGCCGCAGCTATGGCATTGATACCGTTCTGCGGAGCAAATCCGGCATGGGCAGCTCTGCCCTTCAGGGTCGCTTTGAAGGATATGATTGACGGAGCTTTTCTCGCTGCAGCTCCTGCAGGACCGCTCATATCAAAAACATATGCGTCCTCCGATATGACTCTGCTGAAGTCGAACACCTTCGCACCTTGTCCATACACCTCCTCTGCAACAGTGAAGAGAACCTCAATGCTTCTGTGCTCTACTCCCTGCTCCTGTATGATACGTACAGCTTCAAGGATCTCAACTATACCGCACACATCATCAGCACCTAGTACTGCTCTGCAAAAAAAAGAACGCTGCTTATACAACGTCCTTCCCTCAATTATTTAACCTTTATTATATGCCATATTTAATAATCACATTTAAACCATGCTTTCATAGTGTCCAGCACATGCACCAGTTCCTCCTCTGTAATTATGTACGGCACCATCGCATACATATAGCTGAGAAACGGCCTGTTGAACACTCCATGTTCATATGCGAATTCACGGAATCCTTTCAGGACACTGCTGTCTTTGACCTCAATACAGATACATCCTCCCATGATTCTTATCTCCTTTATCCTGGGATCTGTGAAATCTGCCATTTCCCTCCGCATTATCCTGGTGATATCCGATATCTTCGACATATAGTCTTCTTCCTCAAAGACCTCGATTGATTTCAGTGCAGCACTGCACGCCAGAGGATTTCCCATGAACGTCGGGCCATGCATCAGTGCCTTGTCAGGATCATCACTGTAAAAAGCATCATATACTTTATGATCTGCCACAGTCACCGCATGACCTATGTATCCTCCTGTAAGGGCCTTACCCAGAATGAGAATATCCGGCTGCACAAGATCAGCCACAAATCTGTTTCCTGTACGTCCGAACCCGGTAGCCACTTCATCAAAAATCAGCAGCACATCGTATTCATCGCACAGCTCCCTGGCACGCTCCAGGAAAGAAACATCGTACATCAGCATTCCTCCTGCTCCCTGCAGCAGCGGTTCGACGATAAATGAATTCAGCGAATCGTGATATTCATCAAATGCCTTCTCAAGCTCAGGGATTTCGGTCGGTATGTGTACAACGTTCTCATTCTTCCCATATGCCTCCAGAACGAAATGATAATCTTCGTCATCTCCGGCTTCCATTGCCTTGAAGGTATCACCATGATAAGAATTCGTCAGCGAAAGCACCTTTGTTCTCTCCTTATCACCCTTGTTCATATGATACTGCAGAGCCATTTTGAGAGCCACCTCCACTGCAACGCTGCCGGAATCCGAGAAAAAGCAGTAGTCCAGATCTCCCGGAAGCCACTCTTCCAGCTTCGCTGCCAGCTTTTTTACAGGTTCATGAGTCAGCCCACCCAGCATGACGTGAGAAAACTTCTCTGCCTGAGCTGTAATAGCCTCCGTCAGCACCGGATGCTTGTATCCGTGAATCGTGCTCCACCACGAGGATATGGAATCTATCAGCCTGCTCCCGTCCTTCGTGTAAAGGTACACCCCTTCCGCGTCAACGATTTCATAAGGCTCTTTCATTGTTTTCATCTGTTCATATGGATACCATATCATTTAAATCACTCCCGTCTGATATTCATCACTTCCGTAATCATTTCTGCAATATATAACTGACCTACTCATAGAGTCCTGCCAGGAAATCAGCATCTATATCAAGTTCGTCTGCACCGTCCTCAACGCAGGCGATGATTTTCTCTCCCGTCATGTATTCGCACATTTTCAGATTATCCTCTTCCATAACATCTCCCGGATGGAAATGGTTGAATATAATTCCCTTTATGCCTATACCTCTGGCTTTCATATATTCACAGGTCAGAACAACACTGTTGATAGTGCCCAGCCCTGCATCAGCCACCACAATGCACGAAAGTCCCAGAGCTTTTATCACATCCTCAAGCTGCAGCTTTTCCTCGTCAAAGCAAAGGGGACACAGTATTCCTCCGCTGCCTTCCATAGTGACGTAATCATATTTACTGCACACTTTACGGAAACCTTCTGCCACCACATCCAGCTTCACAGGGTTGCCTTCAATACGTGAGGCCAGATGAGGAGATACCGCGGTCTCATATATGTACGGACACATTTCTTCAAGGGGCTGCTCTATACCCGACATATCTCTGACAAAAACCGCATCTCCCGGAATCAGACTGCCGTCCTCTCTGCGGATATTACCGCTCATTGCCGCTTTGTAGTATGCGGTGTTTCTGCCGCTTTCATGCAGCTTTTTAGCTATAAGTCCTGCCACATATGTCTTGCCTACATCCGTTCCCGTTCCTGTTATGAATACTTTTGCTGCCATAGTGATTTCACCTCAAATCCAAATTCTATCCAGAGTTGTTTCTGCACGCTGAGTTCAGCCGATCCTCATTTTATCATAAGCCGGTTTAATACGTTTAGTCAGGAATGCTGCCAGGAAACAAAGCAGTATATCCCCCGGCACCGCCATCAGGAAACAGTACAGAAACAGCGGCCAGAAGCCGATCGGCGTGTTTATCACGTAATTACATATAATATAATAATATATCATTCCCATAGCATATACGATAAGAAGACCGATGAAATTGGCTGCCAGTATCCTGCTGATTTTCAGTTCCTTCAGTTTTTCTACAAGTCTTCCTGTAACATATGAGGCAACTATGAATCCTATGATATATCCGAAGCTGGGTTTAAAAATATACCATATGCCTCCGCCTTCAGCAAAAATCGGCAGACCCACAAGACCAAGGAATGTGTAAACCCCAACGCTTATCGCACCGAGTCTTCCGCCCATGAGCAGCCCTGCCAGCATAGTGAACAGGAACTGCAGTGTAAAAGGGACCACAGGAACCGGTATCCTGATAAATGCCCCTGCTGTTATAAGTGCTGTGAAAAGCGCACACATTACGATATCTCTTGTCGTTATCTTTCTCCTGACTGCTGCCTTCAT
>JALEQY010000070.1 GCA_022763735.1 Clostridiales bacterium | reverse complement strand
AGCTGATAAAGTCCCTTGCTGTCGTTTCCGAAGAGCTCGAATTTCTTTACCATATCATCAGCATTGTCTTCTTCCTCTGCCTGTTCCTTTACGAACCAGTCGAGGAACTGCATAGTTCTGAAGTCCTTTTCTTCGTAAGCTGCTGCGTAGATATCATGGATGAGGCTTGTTACAAGTCTTTCGTGCTCAGCACCTGCCTTGAGGGGATCGATGAATGCCTTGAATTCTTTATCAGGCTTAGCGATAGCTTCAAGAACTACCTCTACACCAGTCTGCTGGAGATAATCCATGAACAGGAATGCATGATCTCTTTCTTCCTGAGCCTGAACCTTATACCAGTTGTAATATCCGTCAAGACCTTCATTCTTATAATAATTTGCCATGTCCAGATAAAGATATGCTGAATAAAATTCTGCGTTAACCTGATTGTTTAACAATTCTACTACTTTTGCTGATAACATTATTACTACCTCCTGATTGTATCAATAAATTTCATTTAAAAACTATACTATTTTGGTGCATTTAAATGTTACCACATTATCCGCGAAAAATCAATGTTTTATTGCCAAAAAACTTTGTAGCCTGCCGCTTTTAACTCAGAAATCCTTATGCCTGTATATCCCCTGAGACAGTTTCATCGAAATGAACACCAGCAGCAGCGATCCTGCAAATGCAATGGCTAAAATAACGGCATCGTTCAGTTTTACACTTAATATAGCATCGCCTATTGCTGATGCTCTATCTCCAGAAAGCCATACAATCATAGCTGCTGCCCCTGCAGCTATCACCATAAAAATCGCCCTGGCCTTCTGCACTCCGAACTTCATGATTATCGGCATTATTACGGCAAACATGAGATTTGAGACGGCATACAGCAGTACTGTCGTCATCACCGCCTCGCCGATATTCCTGCTTACCGCTATATATTCCGCACATGTAATAACCGCCATCGCCACTATAATCATTTCTGTAAACAGATATCTGGCAGTCACCAGATCCGCTCTCGACACAGGCATTGACAGCGCGAATCCGTTCCATCCGCTCAGATCATCATATGCTACGGCAGTAATCGGTATCAGAACAGCAAGCATCGGCATCAGCGCAGAAAGAACTTCAGTCGCTCCGCTCACCAGCCCCAGAACGAAAAATCCTGCAACGAACATTATATACAGCTTAAGCTGCGATTTGATATTTACAAAATCCTTGAAAATCAGCCCCTTCATTTCACGTCCTCCTTTGCAAAATACAGCATAATGTCTTCTATTCCTGCCGGTCTCATCTCAAACGCCGGGTTCACCCGTGCACGCTCAACCAGGGCTTCCACACCGAACTCGTTCATTCTGCATGAAACCGCAGCGCTCTCATCTATCGCCTCATAATTTTCTCTGGAGCATCTGACGATCGCATATTTGTCAGTCAGTACATCTTTGTTTTCGCAGAAAATCAGCCTACCGCCGTGGATGAATGTTATATAGTCGCATATTTTTTCAAGGTCACTCAGTATGTGTGATGATATCAGTATGCTGTGGCCTTCGTCCTGTATGAATTCACGAAATACGTCGAGGATTTCTTCTCTGGCAACGGGATCCAGCCCGCTGGTGGCTTCGTCCAGAACCAGCAGCCTGCTGTCATGGGCAAGTGCTGCAGCAATAGAAATTTTCATCTTCATGCCTCTGGAATAGTCTTTGATTTTTTTATTCTCCGGCAGCCTGAAACGTTTCAGCAGTTCCTCGAATCTGCCACTGTCCCAGGTCCTGTAGCACATTGACATGATTTTCTGCATATCTGCTGCTGTTGCCTCCACCGGAAATTTATTGTCATCAAGAACAAGTCCTACATGTTCTTTAAAACTGCTGTCAGCAGGATCAAAGGGTTTTCCCCAGAACTTCACTTCCCCTTCATCTTTTCTGACTATATCCAGCATGGTTCTGATCAGCGTAGATTTGCCTGCGCCGTTTTCACCTATCAGCCCCATGATATATCCTGACGGCAGGGTCAGATTAATTCTGTCCAGCCTGAAATCGCTGTAGGTTTTGGAAAGGTTTATTATCTGAAGGGCACTTTCTGGCATATCTTTGGCAGCTGTTCTGTTATCTGTGTTTATAACGGCTGTTCTGCCTGCACCGTCTCCGGCTGTTCTGTTCTCAATACTCATTGCTGTTCCTCCTCACAAATAAGTGTCAACATTTCCTTGAGTTCTCTGGTGCTGAGGTCGCATGCTTCTGCAAGCTCCGCTATCCGCCTCATATGCTCCTCAATCTGTCTGCGGTATTCTTCCTTGATAAAGTCCGTGTTCTTATCTGCTACAAAGCTGCCTTTACCTGTCATGGTAATGATGAATCCGTCCCGCTCCAGTTCTTCATATGCACGTTTTGTGGTTATGACGCTGATGCGAAGCTCCTTTGCCAGATATCTCATGGACGGAAGTGCTTCTCCAG
>JALEQY010000033.1 GCA_022763735.1 Clostridiales bacterium | reverse complement strand
GCAGCGCTGCAGGTCACCACCTCCTGCTCAAACGGGATTTGCAGTATGTTAGAAAGAGATAGGCCTCCTGAACCTGTAATCACTGTACGGAGCTTCATATCTCCCATTTCCTCATACATTTTCCTGATAAGCTCAACAACTGTCTCGAAAACATTCGACATATGTCTTTCGTACCTGCTGTATACTATCTTATCATTGTCATCAAGCAGAATAAGCTTAACTGTTGTTGATCCTACATCTATTCCTAGTCTCATAAATACCTTCCTCTTAATTAGTACATATATATAAGTAGATATTTTATTATTTATATCAGATTGTGTTTATTGTATAATACATTTATGAAAAGTTCAATCAAAAAAACCACATTTCAAGCCATTTACCGATTATTGGATAAAGTTTCTCCAATTAATGATGACTGTGGTCTGCTCTGCGGAGCTGCATGCTGTACCTGTGAGAGTGAAAGAGGTGTGACAGACAAAGCAGGTAATAACGACTGTAATGCAGATTATTCAATGGGGCTGTACCTTTTGCCCGGTGAGGAAAAACTGTTTTCCGGAGATGAAGACTGGTTGTCATGGGGTTGGACGATGGCTGAAGAATATGAATTTCCCGAAAGCTGGCACGGCAAAGTATTTTACCTGCAGTGCACCAGTGCACCTGTATGTGAAAGAAAAAAACGCCCTCTTCAGTGCAGAACATTTCCTCTGGCACCTCATCTTGATGAAGGCGGCAACCTGTTGCTGATCTATCACAGCGGATATCTGCCCTATGAATGTCCCCTGATTACAGAAAGAATCAGTCTGAACCCGTCGTTTATCAGAGCCACCTACACTGCCTGGAGTCATCTGATTGAGGACCCTCTCATATATGACATGATAGAAATGGACTCCTCCTATCGTGAAGAAGATGGGGAGCCCATTGAAGTCGTGTATCCGAAGTGGGATTGAACACTAATAAGTGTTTTCTCCCACTACATCCAGTCGTTTTATTTCTTTACGGTAGATATATTTCAAAGCTACTGCGAAATATACTGTACCTATTATCTCCGCCAGCGGGAATGAATACCATACCAGTGCAAGTCCGGAAATCCTGGCTAACAGCCATGCCAGAGGCAGAATGCCTACCAGCTGTCTGAGGAGTGCACCCCAGAGGCTAAGGAAGCCATGCCCTATTGCCTGGAAAATGGACGATGACATAATTCCGAAGGATGCCGGCAGGAAGCATATGCTTATAGCTCTGAGTGCCGGAATGCCTATATCATACATATCCTGACTGCCCTGTGAGTTGAATATGCCCAGCAGCTCTTTCGGAAATATCTGAAATATTATCAATCCGAATGCCATAATGCAGAAAGCAATGGCAAAACCTTTTCTGAATGTCTCCATCAGCCTTTTCCTGTCTCTGGCGCCGAAATTGTACCCCATAATAGGAAGCACCCCCTGATTCAGACCGAACACCGGCATGAATATGAATGACTGCAGCCTTCCATACACACCCAGCACAGCAACAGCTGTTTCACTTAGTCCTCCCAGAATTATATTCATACCGAACTGCATTACAGAAGCAATCGACTGCATAAGAATAGCAGGTGCGCCAACTGCATAGATGTCTTTCATTATGTTTTTCTGAACCTTCCATCCTCTGAGTCTTACCTTCACTGTATGCTTTCCTCTGAACAGTATTATCTGACCCAGACACATTGAAACAAACTGCCCGAATACTGTAGCAACTGCAGCACCCGTAACGCCCATTTCAGGGAACGGTCCCACACCGAAAATCAGAACCGGATCAAGTATGATATTAACAGCTGCACCGGCGATGCTGCACAGCATAGGCAGCTTCATATTGCCTGTCGCCTGAAGGATCTTCTCGGTTATTACCTGAACCATGATGAACAGAGAACCGATAGTTATAATCCTCATATAATCTATACCGCTCTCCACGATATAAGGTGTATCTGACATAAGCTTCATGAAAGGAGCTGTAATAAAAACACCTATAAAAGCGAAGAACAGCCAGTTAAAAAACGAAAGTCTGTACCCGTGACTTGCAACCATATCAGCCTCCTCAAACCTTCTGGCTCCAAGCCTTCTGGATATCAGAGAGTTGATTCCCACTCCTGTACCTACACCGACAGCTATCAGGAGCATCTGTACCGGAAAAATATAGGTTACAGCTGCCAGTGCCTGTTCACTGATAAGTGATACGAAGTAACTGTCAACAACATTGTAGAACGCCTGAATGAACATGGAGAGAATTGCCGGCCATGACATATTTATTATCAGCCTGCCTACAGGCATTTCTCCCATTTTATTTCCTTTATGAACTTCCTGTTTCATATATCTGTACTCCTTGCTGTAAATAACCTGAATAATAATATCTGTAACCATAAAAATTTGCCTGATAAAAATCAGGCAAATTAAAAGCTTTCATAGTATATAGTAGCATTGTATATATCAAAAATCAACAGCTTCTTCAGTTCAGGCGGTTATTCTTCAGGTATAATCGATGTTCTGTATATGAACTTCACACTGCTTTCTGTACCTGCAGCCTTCTGAGTGAAAATATCGTACTGCTTTCCTGCATTGACGAGCGAATCCATGCCTTCTGCTATTCCTTTGATATTGCTGTTATAAAGCTCTACTATTTTTGATATTCCTTCGTCATAGAACTGCTGCATGCCTCTGTGAAGCTTCAGTGCACCGATATCCAGTGCATCCACACCTGATATCAGTTTCCCGGTGCTCTTTTCAAGCTGTGCCATACCTGCTGCCAGAGCCCTGGCTCCTTCGTTGAGCTGCTGCTGACCGGTAGCCAGCTGTGCCGTGCCGTCCGATAGACTCTTTGAGCCGCTGGCCAGAGACTGTGTATCCTCAGCAGTTCCCTTTACTTCAGCTAGAAGCTGCTGTGTACCTGATGATACTGCTCCTGCTCCGTTCACAAGCCCGGGATTTTCTGCAGTGCCGTCACCATTTATACCCGCTGCCAGGCTCTGGGTTCCCGAGTAAAGCGCACCTGCTCCTGCCGCCAGCTGATCAATGGAGGATTTCACAGCTTCCTGATATGCTACAGACTGATTCAGTGCACCAGCAATCTGATTATACTGTTCTTCAGTTACCGCGCCGCTCTCTTTGAGTGCTCCCAGCAGCTGAAGTGTACTGTCCACCGTACCTCTGCTGTATGCCAGCACATTGCTGTAACTGTTTTTGAGTCCTTCATCCCCGTTAAGTCCTGCTGAAAGCTGTGCAGCACCACCCACAAGTGTAGAAGAATCCGTGGAACCTGTGTTTCCCACCTTCGATGCAATCTGCTGTGCTCCCTGTGCCACCTGACTGCTTCCTGCAGCCAGACTCTCAACTCCCGGAATAAGCTTTTCATTTACTGATTCCGAAAGAGATGCTGCTCCTGCTGCAAGTCTGCTGCTTCCTTCAACAGCACTGTCGGTACCGTCCTTCAGCTTTTTTGCACCGGATGTGAGTGCAGATACTCCACCTGTAAGCTGCCCTGATTTATCATTGAGGGTTTCAATACCTTCATATAGCTCACGTGTGCCTTTTTCAAGCTCTCTGGCAGCTTTGTCAAGAGCATTTATCTGACTGTCAGGATCCATATCTCCAAGCTCATCCATATCAATGTCTCTGAAGAAATCATTGGTCACAATGCTCATCATATCACTGATGCTGAAATTATCAGCTTCACCGGTGATTTCCACCGTATCCGACAGACCGGTTTCCTCTTCGGACAGCCCAAGGCTTTCGGAAAGCCCCGGTACCGACATGCCGACTACAAACTGTTTTTCTCCGTCATCTATGACCTTACCACTTGAAACTTCCACATTCCTGAAGCAGTCATCCTCGATGATCATTCCTGAAACCACTACAAATGGCACCTTGCAGGTATCGTTTCCAACCGTCTCCTGATGGCTGTTGGAATACTCGATGCTTATTTTCACCTTACCGGATTTACCCTTTAGGTCTTCAGCCTTAACCTCTCTGCCGTCAAGAAAATACTTTATTTTCATGGTCACCGGAGGCTTCTTGTCCGTGCTTCCCTGATAGTATATATCATTGCCGCCAGCCTCCCATTTCAGAGTACCGTCCTTTTTCTGCGTGAATTTTTCATCGCCCTTGACATTTTCTATATTCTCAAGTGACGAAATATCGTTCAGCACACCTGAACCTGTACTGTTGACAAGATGATCACAGACAATCAGCTCCGTCTGGGTGCCTGTATCATCGGTGATCACATATACTGTCTCCTCCTTGGTATTGACTGAAGCCGCATCGGCGCTCACAGCTGCTGATGCCATTGATACGACCATCATGACAGCTGCGGCCAGTGAAATTACTTTCATGTGTTTTTTATCCTTGAGCATATTTATTCCCCCTGTGCTGTATTTTTCTCAGTTTTAACAAATCCCCGGCTCGTCCTGCATATTATCTTATCGAACAAAGTGAACATGGCCGGAAGTATGAACATTACCACAAGCAGACTTACAATGGCGCCTCTTGCCATCAGGCTGCAAAGCGAACTTATTATATCGATGTCCGAGTAAATTCCTACGCCGAAGGTTGCTGCGAAGAACCCCAGTGCACTTACTGTTACCGACGGCATCGAAACACTGTGGGCAATTCTGATCGACTCCAGCTTATCCCTGCCTGAGGATCTCTCCCGTTTGTATCTTGTGGTCATCAGTATGGCATAATCCACCGTCGCCCCAAGCTGTATCGTGCTTATGCAGATTGAAGCTATGAAAGGCAGCACTGTTCCCGTATAGTAAGGTATCCCTAGATTGATGAATATCGCCAGCTCGATCACCGCCACCAGAATTACCGGCAGCGATATGGATTTGAGTACCAGTGCTATTATCAGGAAGATAGCCGCGATGGAGATTCCGCTTACCACCTTGAAGTCTCTGTCGGTTATACTTATCAGATCCTTGGTGCAAGGTGCCTCCCCTATAAGCATGCCTTTATCATCATAGTTTTTGACGATTTTATTGATTTCGTTTATCTGTCTGTTCACCTTGCCGCTTGCCACACTGTATTCGGAATTGATTATCAGCAGCTGATACCGGTCACCCTTCAAAGTATCCTGCAGCCCTCCCGGCACTATGTCATCAGGAACGGCTGGGCCCATCACGCTTTCAAGTCCCAGCGTGAATTTAACACCGTCCACTTTGTTTATTTCCTTCATCATACTGCTTACGTCCTTCTTTTGCATATCGGAATCCACGAGCAGCATATGGGTTGAATTCATCTGGAATTCATCTGCCAGTTTATTGTTGGCCACCCTGAAAGGCAGACTGTCCGGTACGCTCCTGTCCAGATTGTAATATACATCTGCTTTCTGATATCCGATAAACGAAGGTATCAGCAGAATAACGAATATCACCGCTATTATCTGAGGCTTCGACGTCACCAACTTTGACAGTCTGCTGAAATTTGGCATCAGCGCCTTGTGGGAGGTTTTCTCTATCACCTTGTCAAAGGTAAGAATAAGAGAAGGAAGTATTGTAATACACCCTATAACTCCGAATATCACGCCCTTAGCCATAACGATTCCCAGATCCTTGCCCAGAGTGAAGGTCATGAAACAGAGTGCCAGAAAACCTGCCACAGTGGTTATTGAGCTGCCCGTAACTGACGTTACAGTCCCTGCTATAGCGTGAGCCATTGCATCCTCCCGATCCCGTCCGAAGACATTACGCTGCTCCTCATAGCTGTGCCAGAGAAATATGGAGTAATCCATGGTCACGCCCAGCTGCAGTACTGCACTCAGGGCTTTTGTTATGTATGATATTTCCCCGAGGAAAAAATTCGAACCCAGATTATACAGGATGGCCATACCTATTCCTGCAATAAAAATGAACGGTATTACCCATGAGTCCATGAACAGCGCCAGCACGCAGCATGCCAGAACAACTGCCAGACATACATATACAGGCTCCTCTGCTTCCGCCAGTTCCTTGAGATCTTCAACAAACGCTGTCATTCCGCTGACAAAGCACTGCCTGTTCCCGATTTTTCTTATCTCTGAAACGGCATCAAGGCTTTCGTCTGCCGATGTGGAGGTATCAAAGAACACAGCCATCAGAGTCGTGTCTCCGCTGTTGAACTTATCATATATGTTCTCCGGAATAATTTCATAAGGTACCGAAACATCCAAAATACTGTCATACCAGATGACGCTGTCAACATGGTCGACATTTTCTATTTTATCTTTCAGTACGGCCACGTCCTTTTTCTGCATACCTTCAACCATCACCATGGAGAATCCGCCTTTGCCGAAATCCTCCATCAGGATGTCCTGTCCCTTCATCGTCTCTATGTCATCCGGCAGATAGTCCAGTACGTCATAATTGATCCTTGTTGCCATCATACCGAGAACCGACGGTATCAGCAGCAGAACTGCCACAATCAGAATCAGCCGTCTTTTCCCGGTGACTGCTTTGCCGAATTTAAGCAGCATATTTTATCACCCCTGTCTATTATTT
>JALEQY010000154.1 GCA_022763735.1 Clostridiales bacterium | reverse complement strand
TTTCATGGTAAAGGATACATATGAAACAGTTAAGAAGATTCTGGATGCTGGTGCTTCCCCAATGACAATCGGAGGAGACCACACTATCCCTTACGGCCCAGTAAGAGCATGTGCAGAAAAGTTCGGAAAGCTTTCACTGATCCACTTCGACTCACATCAGGACAGCTCCCCAAGCCAGTGCACACCGGAAGGAAAGAAGAACCTTTCACATGCTAACTTTGCATATGACCTTCAGGAAGAAGGCTGCATCGATCCTTCAAAGTCAGTTCAGTTATACTGCAGAACTGAGTTCACAGAGTGTGGATACAACATCATCAAGTCAATGGAAGCACTCGAATATACTCCTGCAGAGCTGGCAGCAAAGGTTAAGGAAATCGTAGGAGACAACCCTGTTTACCTCACATTCGATATCGACGCTCTCGATCCGTCAGCTGCTCCTGGAACAGGAACCCCTGTAATCGGCGGACCGTCAACAGATACTGTAAGAAAGGTATTGCAGGGACTGAAGGGAATCAACGTTGTCGGAGCAGACATGGTTGAAGTTCTCCCTGACAAAGATCCAAGCAACATCACATCAATTGCAGGTGCCGCTATTACTCAGGACATCATGTACCTGATCAACGAAGCAAGAAAAGCCAGAAAATAATTGTTAATATATGATTTAAGGGCTCCGCATCCAGATGTGTGAGCCCTGTTTTTTCTGAAGAAGGGAGGAACGGTTTTGAAAAGAATAGTATTATTGTCTCATTGTGTATTGAACAGTTTCTGTGAACTGCCGCAGGCGCCTGATAATCTCAGAGAGGAGATTCTCAAGGTAATAATCGATAAAAACCTGAGCATTGTGCAGCTGCCTTGTCCGGAGCTGTCATATCAGGGGCTTTCCAGAAGCTCCATATATCCTGGAACACCGGAGGCAGAAGAGTACGAGAAGTATTGCCAGCAGCTACTTTCTTCAGTTGTAGCAAATATCAAGGAATATAAGGATAATGCCATTGAAATTGCAGGTATTATCGGTATAGATACAAGTCCATCCTGCAGCATCATGGACAGCAAGGCAATTATGATGAAGGTGCTTATGAAGGAGCTGTCTGATGAAGAAATCACGGTAAAGGTTCTTGCAGATATGCCTGTAGAAGGGGATGGAGAAAAATTTTTTGAAAATATCAAAGTGTTGTAATTAGTGGCTGCTCATTTAGTACCGTTTGGACTTGATGAGCGGCAGAAACTGGAGGAAAATATATGAATAGTGTTACTGCTCCGCTGCCGTCCTGGGGGATGATAGCCATAATAGTCGGCATAGGCTGCGTGCTTATGGGACTTGTATGGACCGTCGGACGCAAAAGAGGCTCGACAGCGGAGGACTTCCTCACAGGAGGAAGAGGTATCGGTCATGGTATGACCAATGCCTCGATAGTTGCCACATGGATATGGGCAGCTACATTGATGACAAGCAGCTGGACGGGGTATTCATTTGGATTTATAGGTCCGTGGTGGTACGGTCTGGGAGCTGTGATTCCACTGCCGATTATAGGCTTCCTTGGCATGAGACTGAGAAAGGTTATGCCTCATGTAAGATCATATCCTGAGTTTATCAGCTTCAGACTGGATAAGAAGAATCACATTCTGCTTACGATTATTTCCGTGGTTGTAAGTGTGACTGTAGCGATTATGATAGTGTCAGGAGCATCTGTTATGGCTGTATCCTTTGCAGATGTACCATACTGGCTTGTAGCTCTTCTTCTGCTTGTGATATTCGTATCCTACACATCGATAGCAGGATTGTGGGCCAGTGTTTTCAGCGATACGATTATGGTTCTGTTCATGTATGCGGCCATGTCTGTGCTGGTATTCGGTATACTGTTCAAGGTGGGGCCATCAGCGATTTATGATGGGTTGATGGATGTTATCCATACAAAACCGGTTCTTCAGCCGGAAGCAACAGAGGCATCGCAGTCATATCAGTATGACCCGCTTAATATAGCAAATGTTGGGGGACTCTGTTTCCTTATCGTTAATATTATAGGAAATCTGGGAGCTGTAATATGTAACCAGACATACTGGGCCAGATCGATTGCAGCAAAGGATGCCAGAACTATAGGAAAAAGCTTCGGTTCTGCAGCTTTCTGCTGGACGCCGGTTCCGATTGCGGTTGCAACAGCTCTCGGACTCTATGCGCTTTCCAGCAAGCTGACGGTTGGTCAGGTGTATCATAACGGCGGACTGTCAATGCTGTTTTCGGAGGCGGATTCCGTGGCACCTCTGAGCGCGTTCCTTTCCATGGGAATCATTGGTCTTCTCTGCTTCCTCATTGCAACTATGGGGGCATCAGTAAGTACAGGCGCAGGTGAAATCATGTCGGTTACCACATGTATCGTTAATGATATATACAAAGGGCACGTAAACAAAAATGCTACAGATAAACAGATTCTGGTTCTCAGCAGAGTTATGCTGGCAGTAACAGCAGCTTTTGTTTATGGAATCGTTATGTTCCTCAGATATATAGAATTTCCGTTTTCAGCAATGTATCAGGCAATGGGTATCGCTTTTTCATCGGCCGTTATCCCTGTAATACTGGCGCTCGTATGGAAAAAAACGAACAAAAACGGTGTGTTTGCAGCGATTATTGTAGGGGCGCTGTGTGGCATTGCCTATTGGGTTCATGCAGGCTTCGATATGAACTGGGGCGTTGTGTTCAGCAATGTGATTGTAATGGGAGTATCTGTGGTTATCGTTATTGTGTGGTCGCTTATCAGACCGGAAAACTTTGATTTCGGCGCGCTCAAGGACTCGGGAATCAATATGGTGCAGAGTGCTGCAACCGATAGCGCTGAGCCGGTACAGGAGGTGTAATTATGCTAAATCAGACAGCATTTTATATAGTATATGGAATCGGTGTAGTATGGTTTGCAGCAGCAGCAATTTATTCATATCAGGCAGCGATTAAAGATTTTATAAATCTTGCAAAAGAAAGTAAGACCAGTAAGAAATAAATATAATATCTAATATTGTGCTTTGTGTTACACAAAGCACTATGATGAAAATATGACAATTTTATTTAGGCTGAATATAGTAGCAATTTTTATTAGAATGTTTGAAAGGATGGTTATGGTTATGGGAAACAATAACATTACAACCAACGGCCACAGCGAGAAATTACCATTTAAGGTCAAGTTCAGTTATGGACTGTCGGGCTACTGCAGCTTTATAGCATGGACAGCGTTCAGCTATTATGGACTGTACTTTTTTACAGATGTTGTAGGTCTGTCTGCGGCATTTGCTGGGGCAATGATTTCATTAGGTACTTTATGGGACGCAGTCACAGATCCTATCGTCGGAGGAATATCCGATAACCTGAAATGCAGGTATGGCAGAAGACGACCGCTTATCATAGGAGTTGCTGTTCCTTTTGTACTTATCGCGATTCTGATGTTTACAAACTGGGGCTTCAGTGAACCCGTTGCCAAGGTGTACTTTGTAATAGTGATATTACTGTATTATACTGCACAGACAGTGCTTGATATTTCATCTTCATCGCTTGGTTCAGAAATGACTCTGGATTATGATGAGAGATCCACACTGGCGACATTTAAGAATTATTTCGGCCTTGCGGCAACGGTTGCTATCAGCCCTACGCTTATGCTGGTATCATATTTTGGCGGATGGTTTGAAAATGCAGACTTCGGATGGAGCTGCACTTTGGCAGTATATATGATAATAGCTCTTATCTTCATAACTATTCTGTGGAGAAATACCAGAGGCTATGAAAGACATAGAGAAGAAGGCGGCGGTAAGTTCTCAGCTGCAGATATCAAGGAAATCTTCAAGAACAAATCCACAAGGATTGCAGCTATAATTTTCGCAGTAGGTATTTTCTCAAACACAATAAACTACGCTATCCAGGTTTATTATTTTACAAATTATGCACAGCTCACAGAAGGTCAGATTGCCAGTGTTACAATGCTATTTGGCGTTGCCAGCATTATAGGTGCATGGGTAGTTGATGTCCTGATGAAAAAGCTTGGCAAGAAGCTGGCATGGGTAATCGGTGTAGGTTCAGAAGGTATAGTTCTTCTGGTTATGGTTGGCTTTATCATTAATCCGGGAAGCGTCGGAATGATATATGCACTTGTTATTCTCATGGCTGTCGGCAATGCAGCAGTATATCAGGTGCCATGGGCTATGATTCCTGACTGTGTTGACGTTACAGAGCTTACATCAGGAAAGAGAATGGACGGTGTTATCTTCGGTCTGGTTGCATTCCTGCAGAAGGCTTCAGGAGCAATAGGAGCTGCTTTA
>JALEQY010000157.1 GCA_022763735.1 Clostridiales bacterium | reverse complement strand
GTCATAGGTTACCGTCTGATTTTCCATCGTACCTGCTCCGCCGTTGGCATCAAAAGTTATCGCTGTTCTGTTAGGTGTGAATTTTATATCGACCGAATGCCAGTCTCTGTAATATTGTCCATCGGTAGTTCTCGTTATATTGCCGCATCCCTGCAGTGCAACAGCCCATACTGATGAGATAAACGTATCAGCATCATGCGTTCCGCATGTAAATCGTGAATATGTCCCATCTGAATTTCTGATATAAGGTCTGATAGTCCACTGATCATTATTACTGTCCTTATTAATAACTGTACTGCTGTGTTTATACCCTCTGGGACATAAAATTTTCGAATTGATTCTCGTGAAACAGTATATTTCCTGAACAGATCCTGTTATCGGGTCTGTTCTTGATGTCACAGGGGTTGACGTTATCTGTATGAATTCTGGATCAGAGCTGCTGACTGCATACTTAGAAGCATTGCGGGTCAGTTCGGTGTACAGCGCAGCCGCACCTGTCACTTCAGTCTGAGCCTCTGTGGATATTTTCACCGATTTATAGCATGAATTGTTTTTATAAAAATGCACATAAAAATATCCATTCTTATATCCGTATCTTCCAGATTTGGTTTCAGAACTGTATCCGCCCGGAGTTGATGCCGCCGCATATGTAAAAACCATAGAACATATCAGTACCGCAATCAGAATGATCGCAATTATTATCATAACTACAGGATTTCTTATATTGTCAGTTATTTCTCTTTTCACTCATACCACCACTTTCCGCTTCATTTGTTATACTTTCTCTCATTGCAATGATATGTATTCAGAACTTCTGCCATATCTCTCTGTATCCTGCAATATCGGAAGCCTCACAGGCCTCTGAATAAACAAGTATATCAAATGGTTTTATTTCATCTGCCGGAATATTCTCATCAACTGTTATGCTGGTAAACAAGCTTTCAGTTGTCTCATCAGCCTTTAGCTTGTTGCGATAATAGTAATACCCATCGTCAGAATCGTAATCAAAATCAATTGTATTCCAGTCAACCTTGCAGTATTTTCCCATATCTTCATCTGAGAATACCGCTTTTACTCTGACATAACAATCTGATGGCCCGGTATTTGTGATTTTGACATCCTTTGTGAATGAGCACCCCGGATCTATCTCATCCGGCGGTTCATATTTTTCTTCAATTTGAGTATTACATGCTCCTACTTTAAATGAATTCCCTGTGCTGTCAGAAGAAGTCAGATAAGCAAGTACACTGCCGCATGAACCGATCAGAAACAAAAGTACAAATATCACTACAAAATACCTGAAATATTTTTTCCTCACAGTATTTCTCCTTTCTTTACATTCAACAGTATCCATGCTATCAGGATAGGAGCAGGAGTCGCACCTGCTGTCAGTCTTTCCCTATCATATCAGAGAGAGGTTAATGCTCCTCTCCCTGTTTTGATCAGCTTGAATTAACATATCAATTTTATGTTCTGTACCTAGTTTGCAATTCCGTCATCATAAGGCGATACTGCACCTCCATTGCTTACGGTCTGATTATTCAGGATTTGCCATACAGCTTCAGGAGATTTTACATCATTATCAGTAAGATCCGTTGTCTGTATGCCATATGCTTCAATCGGCATTTCCAGTGTAGCATTTTCCATGCCTTGTCCCTCTATCATATTTATGAGCTTAACCTGACTGAAAAGGGATGGAGCAGTGGTGCTCCCAGGTGCCAGTGCTACGCATTCCTGTGCCAAACCATACGCATAAACGTATGTCATATAATCTGTTCCTCCAATATTCTCAACTGCACTGCTGCCGACCTGTACCCATCCCGGATTCACACTGTATGTAAACAGTTCCTGATTTGCACTTCCTAACCTTTCTCCCGTTGTTACATTTGCTGTAGCAACATTTGCCATCGGTACCCTTACCTTCAGAAAGACATAGGCTTCATTCTCTCCTATATTTTTTATCTGCGGATCTTTCTCAAACACCTGATTCGGCTTGACTTTCTCCGGTGGATTGTCTTCATCCCAGCCTGGTTCCTGAAGGTCTATATCAATTTCCCCTACTGTCCATATGTTTGAAGCTTTATCAGAGCTGGTAAAATAGGCGGATACCGATCCTATTATCAGAATTAGTACTATTGCTGCTGCTATAATAAAATTCTTTTTCATATTTTTAGTCATTTTCTTTTCTCCTCCTGGTTATTCTATGTTTTAACTGCTCCCCTTTCTTATCATGGTCTGTCCCTGATGCTCCTCATAATTAAGTCCCTCCATTCTTTTAAAAAAAGAGTGACCATAACTGATCACTCTTCTGGTTTATCCTTATTCACTTTTTGCTGACATCATGCAGGATGCCAGCATAATACATGCACATACCGTTACAAAAATTATAATTCCTCTCCCTGTACTCAGTGCTTTTACAGCATAGCCTGCATATGGTACAGCAAATACCGTTGTTCCCACTATCATATCTTCCGTTACAATTCCAGGATCACATGTTCTGTTGGCATCGCCTTTTGTTATGTATCCCTCATCCTTTATTTCTGCAACTCTGTGGGTTATAAATGCCCCTCCCTTTTCAAACGCAATGATATCACCTATTGCAGGCTCCGTCTTATTCTTCTCTATGAGTACCAGGCTACCGATATGTATAGCAGACTCCATCGATCCGCTTATCACTACTGCAGGTTTTATCTGCAAAACAGTGCATAGTCCTGCTGCTGTTATGACTGCTGCTGCCATGACAAAAATTACATCTCTGATAATCACGACTGTTTTTTTCATTTTCTTTTCACCCTTTTTAACGTGGTCAGACTGTATATTATTCCCCCTGCAGACAATGCCGCCAGTACAATGATTATAATAATATCAGTTCCGTCACCTGTCATGACGCCACGGCCTTTATCAGCTTCCTCCACTCTGAATTTCCATATAACCTTGTCTTCAAGAACAGAGTAATAATTTCCTGAATCTTCCGGGAGCATCACTTCAAAATCAAATCTGCCGTCACTGCCAGCTTTGACTTCTGTCAGAGCCTTGTATTCATTCAGTTCTGCTGAAACAAGATCTCCGTCATACACTTTTTCCTCACCGCACTTTATTCTGAGCCGCATTTTCTCAAGAAGGTCATCATCCACAGCTTGTGTCTTAAAATATACAAGTATATCATTATCGGATCTGTTCTGCATTTCCAGAGTGTCCTTGTATCTGTCACCCGCCATAAAACGGTCAAATCCGGC
The DNA here is from genome assembly GCA_022763735.1 of Clostridiales bacterium. Lineage (GTDB taxonomy): Bacteria > Bacillota > Clostridia > Peptostreptococcales > Anaerovoracaceae > Lentihominibacter. Next base: position 35,392 of record JALEQY010000157.1, on the reverse strand, counting down.
AAAAAGATCTGTATATTCACTCTCCAGGCCTGTTGAAGATCCATATCGAAAATAAAGATTATCATTCTTTTTTTCTGTTGCAATACCATATACGATATTATCTTCCTCTTTCGCCCGCTCAATTTCAATATTTCCCCACGGTGCCTGCGAGTCAAAATCCGGTTCAAAATTGTCATCCTGTATTACATCCGCTGTAACAGAAAACTTAAACCCGGATGCGTTGTCCTGCGTCCATTCGTCAGGTATATGAAATCCCTCAAACAAATCGGAAGTTTCATTCGTCTTCATTACTTCAGTATTATAAAAGTATTCGCCTCTCTGAATCCATTCTCTGCCTACATCATATACGTCATCTATCGTCAGCGGTCTCGTAATTTCTTTATCCATCTTCAGTTCCACCTTCACCCTGACGTAACCGTCTGATCGCAGATTTGTCACTCTGGGAATGTAGCTTACATCCTGATTCGGCATCACTACACCTGGATCAATAAGCTTCTCCCCCTGTTCCGTTTTCTCATACTGTTCTATCTTTATATCTACGCTCCCGGTCTTAAACTCATTCTGAAAGGATATTTCATATACTTTTGCTGCATATACTGCTGTGCATGCAATCACAGCAATTGAAGTCCAGATTGCTATGACCGCTCTCCTGTCTGGTTTCATATTTCACGTCACCCCATCTCATATTTGCTAAAGCTTTAACTGCGATGATACTATAATAATGCATATATTTTTTCGCTACAGTATATATTTTACATTATTTATATTTTTATCCATTAATTATATTTCCCCCAGCTCCTTAGCAACACGCCATATGAATCTCTGTACCCATTTCTTCATGGTCTGCTCACATACACAGTCGAAATCCCTGTATTTACCATTGCTTATTATATGAGCCATCACATCCTTGACATATATTTCAGGTATCGCTTTCTCCGCATGCTCTATCGCATTGATGTAATTATCAAAATTGCATAAAGACACTGCCTTTTCTTCGGTAACACTCTGCTTCTCCCATTTCAGTTCCTTCAGTTCAATCTCTCCGTTCTGGACAGCCTTAAAAAAAGGATAATCTGCAATGAGATACCACATCCTCCTGTAAGTATTGTCCCGCAGCGTATACTCGCCCATCTTCCCGCTTTTTAACTGATAAAACGATTTCATTAACAATTCTCCTTTCCCATTTAATTCTTTATTTACTATTTTTTGACATTTTATATTATATGGGAATTTTTGTCAATGTTGAGAATGCAAAAAAACACGGCGTTCTTATGAACACCGTATTATCCTAGAAATTCATTTACAGATCATAATACATATCAAATTCCATTGGCGTAGGCATCTGAGCATGCTTACCGGTTTCCTGTCTCTTGTTCTGCAGCCATATCTCTATGAGCTTTTCCGGAAACACACCAGCTTCTGTCAGGAATCCATGATCCTTCTCAAGTTCATCAAGGGCCTCATCGAGGGTTTTCGGCAGGCTCTTTATTCTCTTCTTATCTTCATCACTCAAGGTATAAAGGTTAAAATCATATGGGCCGTATCCTTCATCAACAGGATCAATCCTGTTCATGATCCCATCTATTCCAGCCATAAGAATTGCGGCAAACGCATAATATGGATTACACGTTCCATCCGGATTTCTTATTTCAAATCTCTTTTTATCAGGATCCTTGGCATAAGCAGGAATTCTTATTACCGAACTTCTGTTGGCCGTAGCAAAACCTATGGTTACCGGAGCTTCATATCCCGGTACAAGCCTTTTGAACGAGTTTGTACTTGGATTTGTAAAAGCACACAAAGCCCTGATATGCTTAAGTATTCCTCCCATAAAATGCATTGCTGTTTCCGAAAGCTGTGAATATCCGTCAGGATCATAGAAAAGCGGCTTACTGTCTTTGAAAAGATGCATGTGAACATGCATACCGTTTCCTGCTTCATCATAAACAGGCTTCGGCATAAAAGTTGCTGTTCTTCCCTCTGCAATGGCTTCATTCTTGATGAGATATTTTGTCATCATTGTTTTATCGGCCATCTCAGTGACTCCGCCGAATTCCACTTCTATTTCAAGCTGTCCCGGACCTCCCACTTCATGATGATGATATTTCACTTTAATTCCCTGCTCTTCCATGAGCATCGCCACTCTGCTTCTGAAATCATACAGAATATCCTGCGGAGGTGCCATATGATAACCTCCCTTATGGGCCATCTTGTATCCCAGATTATATTCTCTATCTCCTGTATTCCATTCAGCCTGCTGAGTATCTATGCAGAAACCCGACTCGTTGGGATCTGTCGAAAAGCTGACATGATCAAACACATGGAATTCATACTCCGGTCCTATTCTCAGTTCATCCGCAATGCCTGTACTTCTCAGATATTCCTCCGCATGCTTGGCAACATTCCTCGGATCCTGATCAAATCTGTGGTTTTCAGGCACTCCGATAACATAAACATCTCCTATCATTGCCAAGGTAGGTATCTCCATAAACGGATCCATATAAGCAGATGCAATATCCGGTATAAACACCATATCACTCTTTTCCACCGGTGCAAAACCATAATTGCTGCCATCGAAACCGATTCCGTTTCGCAGAATATCCTCGTTGAATCTCTCTGCCGGTATGGTCAGATGTCTCCATCTTCCATTAAGATCCACCATCATGAAATCTACCATTCTGATTCTGTTGTCTCTGATAAAACACTCCACATCTTCATATGACTTAAACATATTCTTCTCCTTTTAATCGCTTATTAGCTGAGTCTGCTGATTAAAAGTATATAACTGCAAAGATGCGGATGTCAATATTTTCAGATTATTTTCTCATATACGCATTCTCCCTTTATATATGTCTGCTGTACAGAAACTTTATCAAGATCATCCGGATCCATCTCAAATATGTCTTTGTCAAAAACAATAAAATCCGCTCTGTATCCTGCTTTGAGCTGTCCGGTTTTACTGAATCCCGCAGCTTCGGCACTGCATCTGGTATACAGCTTTACCGCTGTTTCAATATCAACAGCCTCATCGGCCCCGCAATCTGTTCCGTCATATGATTTCCGGGTTGCTGCGAATTTGAGGCACGGCATCGGGTCAGACGGTTCCGACCACGCTGTTGCCGGAGCATCTGTAGAAAAAGCAAGTTTCACTCCCCTGTCAAGCATGTGCTTTACAGGGTATGCCTTGCAGAGCCTCTCCATGCCAAGGTTTTTAATATAGCTCTCTATCTCGGCGTATAAGAAATCCGGCTGAGTGACAAACATGATACCACTATGTGCTGCTTTTGCAATCGACTCTTCCAGAGGCTCGGTGATATGCTCCACCCTTGCAAAAGGAATTCCCTCATACGTCCATGGTATCTCTTCACATAACCTGTCTACGGCACGCTTTATCGCCCGTGCTCCCATCGCATGTACGGACAGCTGACATCTGGTTTTTCTGCAGAACTCTATTGCACTGTCCATAAGATCATCTGAATATACCGGCATGCCGTATTCGTCATTGCTTCCCTTATACGGCTCGTCCATCCATGCTGTCCTTCCTGAAACACTTCCGTCACCTATCAGCTTCAGACCGGCGATTCTTATCTGTGCATCAGATCGGCTTCTATCAGCATCAATAACAAATTCCGGATCATCCTTGAAATAATCCCAGATATAATAAACAGCAGTCTGCTGCCTGAAACCGTCTGCTGCAGCTCTGAGCAGGCAATTATAATGGTCCTTACCTTCAAGGGATCCCATGTCAGTCACAGCAGTAATGCCCTGGGAAGCCAGAAGCTTTCCTGTCCTCACCAGACACGCTGTCATCTCATCATCCGTCAGCTCCGGCATTATTTCAGACACAAGATTCCTGGCATTTTCCCTGAGGATTCCTGTAGGTTCTCCATCCTCATCACGCTCTATCATGCCGCCCTGGGGATCCGGTGTGTCTCTGGCAATTCCAGCCATCTGAAGAGCTCTGCTGTTGACACACCTTATATGCTCACATGTCCTTATTATGCATACCGGAGCATCTGAACACGCAGCATCCAGATCATGCCTGTCCGGAAGCCTGTTATCAGCTATCTTCCCTTCATCATATCCCCACCCGGTTATCCAATCACCAGCCTTCTGTCTGCTCCTTACCGATTTAATTGAAGCAACAAGGTCATCGATGGATGAAACAGCAGGCGGCAGGCATGATATCTGCAGACTCTGTTCGGCAAGCATACCCACATGCATGTGGGCATCCACAAAACCCGGCAGTACTCTCTTCGCCTGAAGATCGATCACAGTCACCGGCAGATCAGTATAAGGTATTTCATCTTTTTTTCCTATCCACCTGATCAAACCATCTTCTACTATCATTGCCTCAGCATAAGGATTACTGTCATCAGATGTGAATATCTTCCCATTTACAAAAGCTTTTATTTCAGACATATCTGAATCTCCTTTTGAATTCCTGCATTAGAAAAAAGCGCTCGTGAAAGCGCTTTTTAATTTAAACTTTCTTGACAAATTTAGTAGCACAATGAGGACAGGTTATCGAAATTCTGCCTGCTCCCTTCGGCACTCTGAGTTTCTCCCCGCATCCAGGGCAATGAAGGATTTTGTGAGTCTTGTCTCTTCCTGCAGAGAAACCTCCTCCACCTGAAAACCTGCCTCTTAATTTTGAAGTCAGCTGGAGAAATTTCTGATTTTCTCTGTATCTTGCGTTAATATTCCGGGAGAACATTCTGCAGTATACATAGATCAGTGCCAGCACTGCCAGAAAATACAGAATACGGCCATGTATAAACCAGTCCGCCACAATAAGAACTACAGAAACAATCAGCAGAAACTTATTGAAATTGTCCATACCGTACCTTCCGCGCATAATACCGGCAAGCCACATACTAAATCTGTTCATCGAATACCTCCTGTGCTGCTTCAACAGATTTCATCGCATCGCTGCAGTAATAATCCGCACCTATCTGTGCTGCATAGTCAGCAGTAAGAACAGCCCCGCCAACCATCACTCTGCAGTCAGGTGCAGCCTCTTTCACTGAAGCAATGGTTTCTTCCATACTTTTGAGTGTCGTAGTCATAAGTGCACTCAGACCTACAAGCTTAATATTTCTTTCTTTTACGACATCAACAATCTTCTCTGCAGGGACATCACGCCCGAGGTCTATCATTTTATAGCCGTAATTCTCCATTATCACCTTAACGATATTTTTCCCGATGTCATGGATATCTCCTTTAACAGTCGCAATGACCACTTCTCCAAGTGAAACAGTTTCTTTATCACTTGCCGCAAGTCTCTCCTTGATCACATCAAAACCTGCCTGAGCTGCCATTGCTGCCTGCAGCATCTGAGGCAGGAAAATGGTTCCTTTTTCGAAACCTCTTCCGACTTTATCAAGGGCAGGAATGAGATAATCGTTTACAACATCCATTTCATCACAGGTTTCCAGTAAAGCACTGACTGCATTGACTGTATCGCCTTTCATGCCTTTCTCTATGCAATAGAATATATCATGAACTGTACCGCCCTTATCTGAAGATTCTGTTAAGGCTCTGTCTTTTTTCTGTGAAATTATTGATGCCCCGATTTCTGCGTCTGCATATCTTTCAATGTATTTTACAGCATTCCTGTCTACGTTTTTAAGTACATTATACGCAAAAATGGACGCCATCATATCTTCAACATTGGGGTTGATTATAGGAAGATCAAGTCCGTTTTCCATGGCAAGTGTCAGGAAAGTCCTGTTGACCACAGGCCTCGCCGGAAGACCGAAACTTATGTTGGATACACCAAGTGCCGTTTTGAGACCCAGTTTTTCCTTTACCATCCTGACGGCACGCAGGGTTTCATCCGCCTCTTTCTGCTGCGCAGAGGCAGTCAGAGTCAGACAGTCGATAATAACATTCTCTTCTGATATACCGTAGCTCTTTGCTTTTTCAAGTATTCTGCGTGCTATTTCAAATCGTTCCTCAGCGGTCGGAGGTATACCGTTTTCATCAAGAGTCAGACCGACAACTGCCGCTCCGTATTTCTTAACCGCAGGCAGTATCGCATCCATCACCTTTTCTTCACCGTTTACGGAATTAACTATCGCTTTACCGTTATAAACTCTGAGGGCGGCTTCTATTGCCTCAGGATTTGATGAATCTATCTGGAGAGGAAGCCCTGTTATCGACTGCAGCTGTCTGACAACACGCGGCAGCATCTTCACATCATCCAGAGATGGAACTCCGACATTGACATCCAGTATTTCTGCACCGGCATCTATCTGTTCTATCGCCTGCGAAAGTATATAATCAAAATCCTCATCGAGGAGTGCCTGTTTCAGACGTTTCTTTCCCGTCGGATTTATCCTTTCACCTATTACCGTCACATGATCCACTGTCACAACAGTACTGCCGCTGCATATCTTGAGCTGCTTCTCAGCCGTGCTGCGTGCTTCAGTCACCACAAAGCTGTCTCTGTAATCAGCAAGTCCTCTGATATATTCAGGGTCTGTGCCGCAGCATCCACCTATCATATTTATTCCTTCATCAAGATACCCCGCAAGAGTTTCAACAAACTGTTCACATGTAATATCATAAGCACCAGTTGTCGGATCAGGCAGCCCTGCATTAGGCTTGGCAAATACAGGAATATCCGTCAGCCTCCTGAGTTCCTTTGCCATAGGAAGAATCTGTGCAGGACCCAGCGAACAGTTTATACCCATAGCATCTACTCCGAGACCTTCAAGAGTTACTGCCATAGCTTCAAGACTTACGCCTGTAAACGTTCTGCCGTTTTCCTCAAAAGACATCGACACTATCACAGGAAGCTCTGAATTTTCCTTTACTGCCAGCACGGCAGCCTTCACCTCATAAAGATCGGTCATTGTCTCTATCACAGCCAGATCCGCACCGTATTTCACGGCAGCGCTGATCACTTCACCAAAAGCGTCATAAGCCTCTTCAAATGCCAGAGTTCCCATAGGTTCCAGCAGTTCGCCGAGAGGACCAAGACCGAGAGCCACCATCACCTCTTTACCTTCTGCCGCTGCTTCTGCTTTAGCTGCATTGGCTGCATCCATCGCTGTCTTCACTGCTTCATCCAATGTAACATCCAGCTCTTCCATTTTATATCTGTTGATCCCGAAGGTTGCGGCATAAATTATATCTGCTCCGGCATCTATATACTGTTTATGTATGTCCCGAAGTATTTCAGGATGCTCCTGACCGAAATGTGTCGTCGTTTCATCTGAACTCATTCCGGCCTTTTGCAGCATAGTGCCCATCGCACCGTCCAGGATATATATTTTCTCGTTAAAATCAATCGCCACAGAACTTTCCCTCTTTTCTTAGTGTACATTTATCTCTCAGTACGCACTCCCCGCAGGTGGCAAGCCTTCCCGCAACTGGATGGTCTGCCAGACCGATAAGAGCCGTTACTGATTTTCTCGGTATCATCAGACTGTTCGCAGTAACTGTCAGTCCTATTCTTCTGGAAGCATCCAGATATCTTATTATCCTTCCCTGTTCAGAAACCGGATAATCCCCGTACCCCGGACTGAATCTGAAGGTCGCATAAGCTTCCTCTGTCTCCTGTTTAATCAGTTCCTCATATTCATCACATAACTGCTCAACAAGCACAGAAGCACCACAATCAAGAATTACTGTCATAGCCATATCCTTTACCTGAGTCTTTCTCAGCATATTGTCAACTCCCAGACCGAGTGTAATGCCCATGATCGCGACCCTGCTGCACCCTTCCAGATGCTTCTCTATGGAAAAACCGCACGTTATGACTTCGTTTCTATCCATAATCCTGTAAACAGCTTTCGGTTGTGCCTCTCTTAACAGCATTCGTTCTGCCTCATTAAGCTTTGCTTCCAGCGCATCATCGGCTTTGCCTGCTACATGCAGTGCATCAAGCCATTTTTCTCTTGAAATCGGTTCTTTAATATCTATATTCATACTATTATTACAGAAGATCCTTGATGTCTTCATAAACTCTGCGTGCCACTTCAGGATTGTTCATAATATAAAGATGGATTCCATCCACTCCATTTGTAATAAGATCTCTTATCTGATTGACAGCATATTCGATTCCTGCATCAAAGAGACCTTCAGGATCATTTTCATACAGTCCTATCATTTTAGTGAATTCGTGGGGCAGGCTTGCTCCACTCAATGCAACAGTTCTTTCAATCTGTCTTGAATTCACTATAGGCATTATGCCTGCTGAAATCGGAACTCTAATGCCCATCATCCTCGCTTTGCCTATAAATTCATAAAACAGCTGGTTGTCAAAGAAAAGCTGTGTTATGAGGGCCTTCACTCCGGCTCCTATTTTATATTTAAGATTATGAATATCCTCGTCAAGGGATCTGCTTTCATAATGACCTTCAGGATAGCATGCACCCAGAATTTCAATATCATCATTGCACTTCCTCTGTATTTCTATTGCAAGTTCATTGGCATGTTCAAAATCCTTCTTGATTTCCTGATCAGGAACAATATCTCCTCTGAGTGCCAGCACGTTTCTGATGTCCGCCGCCTGGAATCTTCCGATCATTTCCTTGACATCCTCCCTTGTGGAGTTGACACATGTAAGGTGCGCTGCTGTCTCTATCCCGTACTTTTTCTTGATATTCGATGCTATTTCACAGGTTGAATTATCTGCTAAATTACCGCCGGCACCATAAGTTACACTGATAAAGTCCGGATTGCATTCCGCAAGCTTGGCAACAGTGTCATAAATTGTATCTATATTCGCTTTTTTCTTAGGCGGAAATATTTCCAGGGAAAAAACAGGTTTCTTCTGCTCAAATAATTCAGGTATTTTCATTTGTTATGCTCTCTTTCTCAAATTAAAGTGGTACTTTTAAATAGTTATTATATCACAGAAATCTAAATAAAAAAACCTTCTTTATATAAAAACCTATAAAGAAGGTATGTTTTTTTCGCTAAAGTTTCAGAGGTATACCGTTAACATATGAAATACTTTTCCCTGCCCGTTTGATTGTCTGGTATCCGCCCTTTACCATAGCTATTCGCTCCAGCCCGAATCCTATTCCTACCCATGGTTCAAAGATTCCCCAGTTGGCATCAAGGGGATGCGGTCCATATGCTCCCGATGCGATTTCAATCCCGTCAACTTCAATATCGAGAGTTTCTATATACACCCCTGAGCTTTCTCTCACCAGTTCATAGTCATCAATATCCAGAGCCTTCATAGCACCTCTTGCCAGAGTTTCCAGCCTGTCCATCTGCTCTCCGTCCCTGACACTGTCAAGTTCTACGAAATTAAGCATTGTAAACTCATTCATATGCTGTGCTCCCTGGGATTCTTTCCTGAAACATGAACCTGCCTCGAAAATCCTGACAGGCTTTCTGGTGATCCTGTACATATCTCTCATGACTTCATAAAGATTCGGAGCAAGCATAGGGCGCAGACATTTTCTGCCGTCAAGCCAGAAAATCTGCTCTCTCAGATGATTATCATTGTCAATATTCATCTTCTTCACTTTATCAGCACCGATTATAATCGGCGTCGCCACCCTCGTGAACCCTTCATCCTCTGTCAGCCAGTCTTCCAGTATATCTTCGACACGGAGAGTCAGAGGAATATGCTCTTCCTCAATAAGTCTGTTCAGTTTCTCTTTGTTGTCTCTGATAAACTCTTTCTCTGTCATTTTAAAGCACTTGTTTCTCTCTTCGATCGTTTCAAATTCTCTGTTCACAATTGTGCTGTCTGCATTCAGTTCGATCAGTCGCTGTTTCTGTGCTGCTGAATATGTTTCCATATTATTATTCCTCTTCACCCGCAGGCATCATTTCTGCCAGATGCTCCATCTGCAGAATTCTCAATTCTTCTCTTTCACTTGCTTCCAGTCCAGCCGCTTTCTGTCTGGCATCAAGTTCATTCATTCTGTCTATTCTTTCTTTTTCCATTACACAAACTCCTTTTCTGATTGAAACACCTTTTCAGATATTTTAGCAACCAGATTTTTACGAGTCAACATTTTATCAGATAATTCAGGCACCAGGGACAAATATTGTTCTTTTTTCAACACAATATGTTAACACTGCATTTATATTATCTAATCATTAACATACCCCAGCACAGTTCCCGCAGTAAACACCTGGCCTTCCTTAATGCATTGCTTTACCAGGATACCATCGCATGGAGCTTCAAACTCTATTACACGCTTGTCCACTTCACCTTCACACACGGTTTCCCCGGCTTTAACCTCATCACCTTCATCCTTAAGCCATGACAGTACTCCCTTTTTTGAATCAAGTGATATCGGTCTGTTCATGCAGTCACATGTTCTGCCCGGTTCTTTTCTCGGCATCATTTCATGCCCTACGATAATTGCATGCCCATCGTTCTTTTCAGGGTTTTCCGACTCATAAAACGGACACTCACCTTCAAGACATTCCGCATTTCTGTCATGATAACTGCAGTTTAAAGATTCTCCAGCGACAAGAGTAGTACCGCATCTGTCATTTATGTAAGGCACACCTTCATTTACTGCCAGAAATGCTGTACGTTTGCAGCATCTTGGACCGGGGTATGAAGCTATTTTCTGCAGACATTTTCCTGTGACTTCATTTGCCCACTGCCAGTTTTTTCTGGACTTTGGGGTTGCTCCTGTATATATGGAAACAAAAATCCCCATTCCTACAGCTGCACCGCATGTGCCGCACTCACCGCAGAACCCTGCCGGAACTGTTTTCGCCCTTTCTTCTGCCGATCTCATCCATTCGTTAAAAGTATCTGAATCCCTGTCTTCAGCTATTGCCACCTGAGTAAGCATCGCAGCCGGAACAATAAAATGATGATATGGACAATGCATAGGAAGATCCTGCATATCCATCATCTTCATAAGCATTGCATTTACCGTCATCTTTTCACTGTTTTCTCTGACTTCCTCACATATTCCCCTCAATCCGTCAAAAATATCCTGTTCAAGTTCAAAATACATTTCTGAATTCTCCTTTCACACCGACACTGAATAACTCTTCAGTTCATTTTCCACCTGATAAATACTCTCTGTATCAATGTAATTAATCCGTTGAGCAATGTTACTACAACACCGACCAGAATTATTCCTGCTATCACATTGGTATAATTGGCAAAATCTGCATAATTCTTGATAAAGTATCCAAGGCCGCTGGTTGCGCCCATCATTTCTGCAATAACGAGAATCATGAAGGCTGATGACAGTGATATTCTCAGTCCTCCGACTACACCTGGTATCATATATGGCAGAAAAACCTTCAGAATCATATCTCTGTTGCTGACGTTCATTGTCCTGGCCGAATCGACAATACGCTGATCTATTGTGTGGACTCTGTTTATCATCTGCATCAGAGTCGGGAAAAACAGTCCCAGTATTATAACCATTGCTGACGCACTCCTGAAGGTCGGCATCAGCGCAATTATGTATGGAGTGTATACTACTGAAGGTATCGGAGCCAGCACCTTGACAATTGGGTACAGTGCCGACGTAAGTCTCGGAATCCATCCTATCAGCAGCCCTAACCCTACACCCGCAGTCAGTGATACTGCAAAACCTGCAATTATCAGTTCCATAGAAGATATGATACCTTCCAGCATCATACCTCCGTGTGTGAAAAACACATAAAACACGTCCTCAGGTGGCGGCATAAGCACAACATTTGTGATGTCCAGATGTTTTGCCGATATATCCCACACAAGCAGAAAAGTGTACACAATACTGCAGATATCCGAGGCTGCCCGGGATTTCCTGACAAAATGTATGATAAAATACGAAACATGAATCACCGCCATGACTGTCAGCATTACCCATGCCGGATCCGCCTCCCGTTTCCCTGGGATAAGCACCGCCGCCAGAAGCATAATAAATAATATGTCCGTAATGATAAAATTCTTTTTCACCCTGTCGTCTCCTCACTGTAAAACATATCTATAATCTCGCTTCTGAGATTGCAGTACGGCGCTGTCCCAACCATGTTCTGTTCTCTGCGAGGTCTTCCCATCTTCACCGGAATATCTGCATGAATCCTGCCCGGCTTCATAAAGATTATTCGGTCTGCCATTATTACTGCTTCATTGATATCATGAGTAACAAAAACTATCGTTTTTCGTTTTTCTTCCTTCTGCCATAGAGCTTCCAGTTCCTGCTGCAGTGTCGCTCTTATCTTCGGATCAAGAGCCCCGAAAGGCTCATCCAGCAGCATCACAGGACCGTTCATAGCAAAGGCTCTGGCGATGGCCACCCTCTGCTGCATTCCTCCCGACAGCTGGAAAGGGTACTTGTCCTTGACGTCACCCAGCTCCACCTTATCGAGAAAAGAGCACGCTTTCTCTCTGGCCTGTTTAGATGAAAGAGACGGCTGAGCCTGTCTGATGCCAAAAGCGACATTTTTCTCTGCCGTCAGCCAGGGAAACAGCGAATAATGCTGGAATATCACGTTTCTGTCTATTCCCGGGCCTTTTACCGGCTCTCCATCTATCAGCACCATGCCCGATGAAGGTTCTGTCAGTCCGGCGATAAGATTGAGCAACGTGGTTTTGCCGCATCCTGAGTGACCGACAAGACAGACGAATTCTCCGGAATCAATAGTCAGAGACACATCATTCAGAGCAATGGTTCTGTCTCCCCTGCTCTCATATTCATATGTTACATGCTCAAGCTGAATTCTGCTCATTTGTCTTACCCGTAATAATATAATTTAGAGGTTGTTCTCCTCATACGCCTTTATCAGTCTGTCATAAAGACCTTCTGTTTCAAAACGGTCTTTCATAATTTCAAGTGCATCTTTATATATGCTTGCATCCACTTGTTCTACAATATCCACTTCAGTTGCTGCGTCTATATCTCCGTTTCCTTTCATTGCTTCATAAAGCTCTTCTATTTTATGAGTATTCGGATCCAGACCTGGTATCATTACACCATTGTACATAGCTGCTTCCACATATCCTTCATCCTGTCCTGAATATTCAACCAGAGTGCTGATAGTGGTTTCTCTGTCATTTAGATAAGTTTCATAAGCTCTGAGATTTGCAGCCATATAACTTACAAGTGCATCTCTTTTGTTATCTATCGCATCTCTTGAAGCTGTCTGTCTGCAACATACTGTATCCGGAGCATAATCGCCTACATCGAATGCGATTTCAAGACCCATCTGCTGTGCTACATACCCGTAGTTACTGTTTACAAATCCTATATCCAGTTCACCCTTTTTCACAGCTTCGGCAATTTCAGGGAATCCGTCAAGAACAATGAATTCCACGTCATTTTCAATGTCGAGACCTGCTTCACGCATTTTGCTCTTCATTATCATCTGCCCAGTCTCAGGTCTGACAAATCCAACCTTCTTACCTTTGAAATCGCTGATATCCTTTATCATATCCTTGTTTTCAGCGGTAACGATAGCCTGACTGCCTTCTGAGATCGTTCCTCCCATGATAACCACATCAGTACCCTGTGATATAAAGGTTGCTGAAGGCACAAAACCGTAAGGCAGTACATCCAGCTTATTCTGAGACAGAGCGGTCACTCCGTCATTGAGATTTGAAACAGTTTCAAATTGTACGTCTACTCCTTCTTCTTCGTAGTATCCAAGTTCTTTCGCCAGAATCACGCACACAGTTTTGATATCCTTGCCGGCCATGCCCACCTTGAGGGTAACCGGCTCTGACGCTTCCTTTTCTCCTCCGCAGCCAGCCATAAATACAGTAGATATCAGCATTACCGTTATTACTGCTATAATTTTCTTAATTGTTTTCATTTCACTTCTCCTTTCAGCAATTCTGCCTTTGTCATATAGTAGATATTGTCTACTTGATTTATAAAAAAATTGCATGCAAAGTACGGCACTTATATGCCGATTTTTTTATCTATTTTATCCACCAGCTTATCCACTGATCGTGTATACTGTTTCAGTGCCATAGTCCAGTTCACCAGACACTGTTTCCCATTGTCTGTAATCGAGTATATTCTGCGAGGCTTGCCGCCTTCATCATCAAGTTCCCAGTCTGACCGGAGCAGTCCTGAAGCCTCCATTTTTTTCAGGTATCTGTATACCCCTGCCTTGTCCGGCATATTTCCATCGAACATAGGATTTCTGCTCAGCTTCTGTATAAGCATAAATCCATGAAGGTCCTCATCGTAAAGCTCCAGCAGTATCGCCGGCTGCAGCATCTTATCCAGATTTTTCCCCTTGCATGGGCAGTCCATTTCAAAATACATTATTTCTCATTCTCCAGTGTACTTCCGTAATTAGAACTAAAAAACGTTTTGGAGTATTTCTCCAGTTTCCATTCAGGAACTTTGCAGTCCTTGCACGGCTTCATCACCCATTTGTTGCGCAGCCATCTGGCAGCACGGCTGTTTCTGGAATTATAGATTCTGAAAGTTTTACCGCAATGAGTTGTTATAATAGCGTAATCGCCTTTCTTTTCGATCTCTCTGATTCCATGAAGTATTCCTGATCTTGAAGGCCATAGCTTCATTTTATCCAGCAGCAGAAACAGTTCTGTCTTTTTCCTGTAATATCTCTTCTTTTCTTTATTTCCCATGATTCCACCTCATGACATACCATTCATATTGCAAGTCCCAGCATTCCTGCCGTACCTATTTCAAGAAGATCATGCACATATCTTCCTTCAAGCTTTTTCTGGGCAGTCTCCGTCAGTGAAAACGGTATCCCCGGAGCTGCAATGAGAACATCCTCTGCCAGCATATCTTCGCTGAGCCAGTTTCCTTCGGATGTACCATCGGCGATATATTTATACAGTCTCAATTCTTCAGAATCATCTATCCACTGATAACCATCACTTATTGCACTCTGTTTTTTATCGGGATTCTTGTCAAACACTGCCACGTCTGCACCTTTATCTGCCAGGAACTGTGCCATCAGCTGCCCTATTATTCCATAACCAAGAACCGCAGCCTTCCTGCCTGATATTTCGCCCGCCATCTTATTCAGAAGTTCCACATATCCTGATGCCGTTGCTATGTTGTTGTCTCCTATACTCCCGTCTCTGATATTCAGAGCGATATATCTGTCATCATCAGCCATGAACACTATATCTGCATCTTTGACATGTGCCTCATATATACCGTTCACATCAGTACCTTCTGTAACAAAAGTCTCAAATCCCATAGCCCTTACAATTGCGGCTACAGATTCCGCGAAAGTAGAGATTGTACCCAGACCCGATGTTACGGGAACCACAGCCACCTTCTCACATTCAGCAGCTTCACTTATGCTTTCTGCAGACCATCCGGAAACCATTGATCCGATTTCTCTGTAACCTGCTCCTGTCAGTTTCTTAAGTTCCCGGTCCCATCCGGCTGCACTGTTTTCCATATCACAGATCCAGTCCGTTATAAGTCTGGTCATTGAACATCACTCTCCCCAGAAAGATTCAGCCTTGCTGCAAGTTCATTTCTCATCAGCGCTTCATTTTTCTCCAGACCCTCAAGGTCATCCGCCCAGTTTACAAAAGTCCCTCGCCATACTTTTTCCGCAGGGTTGTAATCTGACATAACTACAGCCCTGCTGCACAGTCCTTCTGTATATTTCAGTCTGCCGCCTTCTACCATGATGTGTTCACCGTGGGATGAATATTGTTTTCCTTCAAACAGATAATGTATCAGAGATGCACATCTGCCCTCATTTATCTGTTCGTCAGTGAAGTTACCGTGGCAAAAGAGATCATATAATTCTTTAATATAATTCATCCCACTGGCATGATACACAACAATTGATGTCTGGCTAGGTAATCTCGCATCTATTTCCAGTATTTTAATTTCTCCATGATGATCTATAACTTCCAGATCCATAATCCCTCTCAGCCCAATCAGCTCTGCAATCTCAACAGCCAGAGATTCCAGCTTTTCTTTTTTCCCCGGCTCTATTGTATGCAATGCTGCTGCCAGATTGCAGTCATACACATCATCAACAAAAATTTCCGTTGTTTCATATGTTCTGTAGTTTCCCGGAACTCCGATTATCTCTACAGAATATGACGGTCCCTCAACAAATTCCTGAATTATGTAATTCTCCTTCTTTTTTTCAAGGAAACCGTCCAGCTGCTTCTTATCAGCCAGTACCTGAACTCCATGACTGCCGCTTTCTGACTCCGGCTTTGCAATGAAAGGGTAATTTCCATCTGGATAATACCTTGGACACGGAAGTCCGTTGTCAGCAAACAGCCTGTCAGATATTTTCTTTGATGATGTGACTTTATATGCCTCCCAGTCAAATGCGAGAACATATCCTTTCCTGCTGCACAGCTCTGTCAGACCCTCAAGAACATAATCGTTTTCCATGGTAGGCAGTATCATATCAGCAGATTCCAGTTCCCTTACAACTTCAGGATCATCTGAAAGCACATCTCCGCATATGAACTTTGTGCATAACTCCTGTGCTGGTGCCTGAGGATCCTTGTCTATCAGCACTATATCAATCCCCGCTTCACGCCCCAGATAAGCAGCTTCGCTTCCCTGCAGCTTTCCTCCGACTATGACTATTTTCGACATTTCAGTTCTCCTATATATCTTCTGTACTCTTCAGCTGTTGCCGCGTCCAGATCCATAGCTTCCAGAATTTTCTTCACTTCCTCGACAGTTCTGCCTCCATCGTCCACATCCATGCTGTTTTGAGCCACTCCCGCCAGACCTGTCCTCGGAGGTATTATCGATGTGACCACATTACCACCGGCATTCAGCCTTGCTTCAAGTCCTGCAATGCCATCAACATCAAGAGATGTAGGAATAAGGGCCCACGGATACATTATTCTCATTAACGCTATTATTTTAAGCTCTATCATCCTGTCAGGTGTCTCAACGTTTTCCATCGGGCTTCCTTCCTGAGGCACGAAGCTCATTACTCTCACCTGACTGGCACCTATATCACCCATCTTTATCAGCGAATCCGCAATATCTTCAAAGGATTCGCCTATACCTGCCATCAGCCCTTCTTCAATAAGCATGCCTTTTTCTTTTGCATAAAGCTTAGCATGCATCCTTTCATCATAACTCTGATTTATCCTCAAGGTTTCAAAAAGCTCCCTGTTATGTGTTTCCTGATATAATGCATACCAGTCTGTATCAGCTGCTGCAAACTTATCTACAAGTCTGTCACTGACAACACCGGGTGAAATCATTACAGGAAGGCCTAGTTCATTTTTAATCTGTTTGATTATGTCTACCACTGAATCAAAATCTTCCCCATGATACTGCAGATCCTCCCCCATAGTAAGATCAATAAGGTGCACCCCTGAATCAGCAAGTTCCTTTGATAATCTGAATACTTCTTCTTTGTTTTTCCTGTATCTTTCGATCTTATTTGATTTCCTGTAGTAACAGAATGTGCAGTCGTTCCTGCACCAGGTTGTAAAGTACACAAATCCATACATGAATATCTTATTGCCGAAATGTTCTTCTCTGGCTTTTCTCGCTCTCGCAAACAGTTCTTCCGCCTGCTGCCTGTCATCTGATTTCAATATGGATATGATTTGTTCTCTGGTAAATGTCATTGGCTGCACCTTCCTTTTCATTTCATGATTTGGCGAGGAACCCGGGAGTTTCACCCGGCTGCATGGATTTAGAGTCCATGTGATCCATCCGATCCGTTCCCCATGTATGGCTTATCTGAATGCCATAGCACTCAGATAAGTGTTCTGAAAATTATCTCTGGCAGCCAGATCCACATGTTCAATGCGGTCAGGTAGGCTTTCTGCCAGAGCCATTTCCTTCTCATCTGCCATTATCATCGACACTCCCGCTCCTGCAGTGTTTCCTGCTGATATTATCTTCTCGGGAGCGATTTTAGGCAGAACGCCGATTGTGACTGCACTTTCCTTATCAATATAATTACCGAAGGCTCCTGCTATCACAACTCTGTCTATATCTTCAACTGTTTTTCCCATTTCCTCAAGCATCAGCTGTATACCTGCCGCTATAGCACCTTTTGCCAGCTGAACTTCACGGATATCATTCTGTGTTATCACAATATCATCTCCGTTCGCTTTGGAAACAAGAACAAATCTTCTTTCTCCGTCAACTTCTATTAGTCTCTCTTTTAATGCCGGGTTGAGTTTCTTCTTGTCAACATCTTCGGCACCTATGAGCCGTCCTGTTTTATTTATCAGCTTAGCCTTTATCATCTGAGCCACAGCATCAATAAGACCCGAACCGCATATGCCCTGAGGTTCACACTCTCCAATAGTTTTAAAGTCAACATCTCCATCTTCTATTCTTATCTTCTCGATGGCTCCGGTGGCCGCTCTCATGCCGTGAAGTATGGCAGAGCCTTCAAATGCCGGACCGGCTGCTGTTGAACATGCATAAGTTTTCATGCCATCTGTCAGAACAATTTCCCCATTCGTACCTATATCTATGAAAACCGTCAGGCCTTCCATATCAAGAATTCTTGAAGCTACAATACCCGCTGTGATATCTCCCCCTACATGACCGGCTATGTTGGGAACAACAATAACAGTTCCTTTTTCATTAATATCCAGCATCGCTTCTGATGCCGCAAGTCTTAGAGTACCTGTGTAAGCAGGATGAAAAGGTGCGAGTGCCAGAGTCATAGGCGGATATCCCGCAAACAGATGAGACATGGTTGTATTGCCGCAGACCGACGCTGTCATGATGTTTTCAGCATCCACACCTGCCTTTTCACATAATTCTGCAATAATACCGTTAAGGCATTCTGTTATTCTGTTTCTCAGCAGATCAAGATTTTCACTTTCTCTGCCGCAGAATGTTATTCTGGAGATTACATCCATGCCGAATTCGTTCTGAGGGTTTGTTTTGGCACATGTTGCTATCTGTTCACCTTTGCATAGATCCCACAGCATACCCACTACCGTAGTTGTTCCTATATCAAAGGCTGCACCATATCCTTCTTTGCCTTCAGCGGGTCTGAAATCATCAGGATAAGCAAGCATTTTCGTCTTTCTGTCATTAGCTCCGCTCATCATTGCTGAATTTTTACATCTGCCGCATGTGCTGCATACACCTGTACATTTAAACATTAGTTAATTCCTCCATAGACCTGACATAATTTACAGCTTCTGTGTGTTCCCAGACAGTTTTCACAAGCCTGATCAAGCTTCCTGTATCTCTCATCCACACTGAAATAGAATCCGGCGCATGATTTCAGAGGAAGCATTATTCTGCTGTTCCTTATTTCAATATCCAGTTCGTCAAGGTTGAGCAGGGATGTCAGCGAACCCATCTCGCTGACATCCATCCCGTAAAATCCGGGACCGAAGCTGTCACTCAACATTGATTCTTTCGCAATCTGTTTTTTCATAAGAAGTCTTACCGCATCTGTGAAAGCGCTTCCCCAGATATCGGCATACAGCTGATCCAGAATAGGTTCTTCCGGAAATCCGAAATCTCCTACCGAAAGAGCATATACATATACACCTTTTACTGTGTTACCATCAATCTGATCAAATGCACTGCATCTGAAGGTTCTGCCTCCGAATACTGCATTCTGCCCGCTCAGCTCCACCTTATCAAAATATTTATATGCAGCTCTGATCTGTATTCTTTCTTCGATGACCCTCCTCATTCTGAATGCGTCATTTCTCATTCTTTCAAACTTGCGTCCTTCCTTGTTCACACCTGATGTCTGCATGAAAATATCATTCGCAAGTGTACTGCATTCATCCATATCAAGGTCGATAAAATGTGTATCCATATTCCTGCTCTTTCATTTAAGTAATTTAAGCCATTAATCTGTCAGCCAGTTCAACGCATGTAATTGCGTCTTCCGAATAATTTGCACTGATTCCTGCAGCATAGTCTCCTGACAGAGGAGCTCCTCCTACCATCACTTTGACACCTGCATCAAGTCCGTTTTCCTTAAGAGCTTCCACTGTCTGATCCATAGTTACCATTGTAGTTGTAAGCATAGCAGACATAGCAACCAGGTCAGGGCTGTGTTCTTTTACAGCATCGATAATCTGTGAAACACCTACATCCACACCAAGGTCAACAACTTCATAACCAGCCCCTTCAAGCATCATTACACAGAGCTTTTTGCCTATATCGTGAAGATCTCCCTCAACGGTACAGAAAATAATTTTCCCTGCAACCTTCACATCATCAGCCTTCAGATATGGTCTTATGAGCTCCATACCTGCCTCCATGGCATTTGCTGACATAAGCACTTCCGGAACGAATAATTCACCTTCCTTGAAGAGTTCGCCTACAACATTCATTCCTTCAATGAGCCCTTTATTCATGATATCCGTAGGCTCCTCTTCATCTTCAAGAGCCTCTTCCACCAGTTCTACAACTTCTTCTATTTCGCCATCTTCGATAGCTTCAATTATTTTCTTGAAAATCTTTGCCATAGTACTTTTCCTTTCTGTTATCTTTAAAAAGCATTTGTGTCACTATTTCACACCGTATTCAGCTTCTGCATCTTCAACGACTTTTCTGATGTATGCAGCCTGTTCCTCTGTAAGCGGTTCAGGAACATGGTTCTCAAGGATCTGAATAGCCTTTTCGTACGCCACTTCAGTCATATCCTTTGCTCCTGCTGCAAGCCACTGTTCTCTAGGCTGTCTGTTGATTATATCCGAGTGTGACTGGATCTTCTTAAAGTTGTCGGTTGTGTGTTTCTGTGAAACAAATTCGCCCATCTTTACCTCCTTGATAACGTCGAGCGCAAGTGTTTCCTCATTAACTTCAAAACCGTTGATTGTATGAAGTACCATTTTATATATTTCAGCATCGATTATCAGCTGTGCCAGATCGAATGTCATGCCCATCTCAATCATTCCTGCACCGTATATAACATTGGCACCACCCTGGGCTGCCAGTAAAGCGGTGAGAGTTTTCTCGTGAGCGGCCTGAGCATCCGGAACTTTGCTGTCTGCCTATCCACCGGCTACAAAGCTCGGAAGATTATAGTAATTCGCAAGCTGTGCAACCGCATTGCTGATCATAGCCAGTTCAGGAGCTCCTACCGGAGTAGTAAGATGTCTCATATCCATAATGCTGGTCGAACTTGCATATAATACTGCTGCTCCTTTTTCTGCCAGCTGGCTGAGAACCACTGCTGACAGCACTTCAGCATTATGAGTTACAAGTGTTCCCGCCAGCGTTACCGACGAAGTAGCTCCAGATAATGCCATTGAAATAATATTGCAAGGAATGCCTGCTCTTGCTCCGAGAATCAGCGCATCCGTTGCTGTAGGATTCAGCTGGAGCGGGCTTGTCGGACAGAGGTTGAAAGTAACCAGAGGTCTCTTCTTAAGTTCATCTCTGCCTCCTGCTATGAAAGCTGCCATATCGATAATTTTCTCGATATTCTTCTTACCATCAGGTCCTATGAAGCAATGCTTTGTTGTATTATTGAACATTGCTTCCATATTATGCAGAGCCTGAACGCTTCCTGCTTTGTCCTGAGATGCTACTGAACGATATGCACATGGCAGCACATTGATAGCATCAATAACCTTGGTATTTCTCTCAAGGTCTTCCTTGACTGATCTTCTGTATTCCTTTGTATAAGGATCGATTACATTTACACCTTCACCGAAATTGATGAAAGATACTTTTTTCTGTTTTACAACATAATCATTCTTTGGATTTCTGCCTGCAAGCAGTATTGTTGAAGGGGCTGTACGGATACATTCTTCCACAAGATATGCAGGAATTTTAACTATCTCATCTTCTACAGTACATCCGCCTTCTGCGAACAGCTTTCTTGCCTCTTCGCTTTCAACCTTTACTCCGATTTCCATCAGCACATCGAGACTGGCTGCATGGATCGCATACAGTTCATCTTCTGAAAGCTGGTTTCCATAAGACATGGCATATGAGATGTTATCAAGTATGCCTGCCTTGCCTCTTTCACGTCTTTCACGTTTTGCCATACTTTTCTCCTTTTCATCCTGAAAAGCTGCAGCACTTACAATCTGATAATACCCTTTAAATGTTCACCGATACACTTTGTCAATATGCTCATCATCCTGAAACCGACTGATGATATGACAACGATTTCTGTTCTTTCAACTGTATCCGGCCACTCATTCAGATGGATATTGCTGCCTACAGCACTGATTTCTATGTTACCTCTGTCAGTATCTGCAAAACCCTTTATGCGATAGGTATCACCTGCAATGTCCTTAAGGAAAGCTTCAAGTCTGTCATAAGGCACCTGTTTCAGTCCTTTGAGAATAAACGTTGTAGGTCTTGTTTCAATTTTATTGCTGCTCTCTCTGGCTTCTGCCGTATTTTGTGTCAGGCTTTCAACAAGCTCTTTCACATCAACTCTGCAGTAAGACGTTACAAAAACTGAAACACCCGGGTTCACCTCATTTATGATATCAATTATCTCTCCAAGCTTTTCCTCACCGATAAGGTCACCTTTATTGACAATTGCCCCTCCACAGAATTCGAGCTGTGCAGTTATGGCAGGCAGCAGTTCATACAGATCCGTGAAGCTTTCTCCATCGATTACGCATACTGAACCTCTGTAGTCATAAGGGTTTAAAACTTTGTTTCTGATACCATCCAGGATCTGATTCATATTGGCCGGATCAGCCATCCCTGATGCCTCAATAAACAGATAATCAAGATCTTTGAGAGACATCTCGATAAGGCTGTCCACAAACTTATCCTTAATGCATGCACAGAAGATTGATCCGTTGGACAATTCTGCCATCTGAACCCCATCTCTGCTTATCAGCCTGGCATCTATATTTATTTCACCAAATTCATTTACTATCACACCGGTTTTATACCCACCGTATGAATTCAGAATTTCTTTCATCAATGTAGTCTTTCCTGCTCCCAGAAATCCTGTCAGTAATACTAATTTGATCATAAAGATGCTCCTTTCGCATTAATACTATGCTGTAAGTGCCAATTCTTTTCCTTTCGATATAACGTATTATGACATAATGTCTCAGGATCGTTTCCATCCTTAATAATATTAAATAGCATTTTTCATGCCAAGCATAAAAATAATCAGCTATTTTTTTAACGTTGAAATTTCAATGTTTTCAGAAATATTAATTATACGCATATCGAGAACATTGACACTTTTTGTTGATATATTGTTTCACATAGTGTTACTGCGGTTAACACTATGTGTAATCGTGTGCTGTTGTCTTAACATGATCTGCATATGGTACTACACATAGGCAGAAGGACAGGTTTCTCTGCGTTCACAGAAATCACAGGCTCTTATTTTCCCTGCATTTTCATCAGAACCTATGCCGATAAAACTGCTTATTGATTTCTTTGGATGCATCATGAAACTGTCTGTCAGTTCCATACCGATTTCTTCAGGCTGAAGCAATTCAAAAACCTCTTTCTGCAGCTTTATATCTATATTATGCTGCCCCGGACTCCACGAAGATGTAAGATAACGCCCTTTTTTCTCCATCATCCCTCGTATCTGTTCCTTCATCCAGACATGACCGCATTCTGCAGCCGCCGTTCCCCATCCATCAAGAAACAATGTTATAAGATTATCATCAGATTCAGCTTCCAGCTGATCATAGCCATGCAGAGTCATAGCACACACTATAATCTCATCAGAGGATTTAAACAGCTCCGACAGCATCCTGCTGGATATCAAAGTTCCTCCTTCAAGATAAATATTTTCTTCATCTCTTTTCTCTATCTTTACAGATCTGAACATGCCTTCAGCAGCAACGCCTGACATAACTTGATGTCTGGTTGCATTATACTGCTGTGAGAATTTCTTCATTACCCTTCTTCTTTCCATCTGTATCTGCCTGAAAAACATTTCTTCCATATTTTCCAGCTCTTCCAGCGGGATATCAATTATATGAATATTCGATTTTCCCATAAGCACACCTTCTGTTATTCTCCAACTTAATATTTGATATTATATTTTTTCAGTTTTTTATACATTGTATTTCTGGATACACCCATTTTTCGGGAAACCATACTGATGTTTCCTTCATACATTTCCATGAAACTGATTATTGTCTGTTTCTCATCCTGCGAACCATCCTGTGACGCAGGATCATTACACTTATCTTCTTTATTGCCGAAATCTCCGATAAGATATTCAAAAAATGCATCGTTGCCTTCATCAGGCATATAAATAAGCCGTTCAACAACATTCTGCAGTTCTCTGACATTTCCCGGCCAGTCATATTCATAAAACGCCATCAGCTTTTTATCGCTGAACGCCTTTTCCTTATCAAAGCGGTGACTACCGTATTTCTTGATAAACGCTCCGATAAGCAGATATATATCTTCCTTCCTCTCTCTGAGAGGAGGTATATGCAAATTTATTACATTGAGTCTGTAGTAGAGGTCACTTCTAAATCTGCCGGCCTGCACTTCTTTATAAAGGTTTTTGTTTGTTGCGCACACTATACGCACGTCAACCGGAATTTCTTTATCATCACCTATTCTTGATACCGTTTTGGTTTCAAGCACTCTCAGCAGTGCCACCTGCTGAGCCAGAGGCATTTCACCGATTTCATCCAGAAACAGCGTACCTCCTGATGCCATTTCAAATTTTCCCGGTCTGCCTCCTTTTGACGCACCAGTAAATGCGCCTTCAACATATCCGAAAAATTCACTTCCTATAAGCTCTGCCGGTATCACACCGCAGTTTATCGCTACAAATGGTCCGTTTGCTCTTTTGCTGGCATTGTGTATAGCCTGAGCAAACATTTCTTTACCGGTACCGCTTTCTCCTTCTATAAGAATTGTCGCTCCGCCTGCTGCCACAGCCTTGGCATAGGCTATCACCGATTTCATTTTGTCGTTTGCGGTATAAATATCTGAAAATCTGTGCATCGCCGGAAATTTCCCGTTTCTGCTGTTTATTCCCGATCCTGTTTTGCCTTCAATTATCTCTTCCCCGAATTCACCGCCTAATTTCTGATTTGCCTTTGCCAGTTCCCTGGCGCTTTCCTCTATTTTTTCTTTCCATCTGGTTATATCAACACCGATCTCCTGAAACTCTGTTCTGTTTCCATCATCGTCGAAATACGCTCTTCCAACATATTGCAGCCATATTATTCTGCCATCTACTCTCTTAGATCGTCCCTCTATTCTGTAATATGGATTTTCAGGACTTACAGTCTGCTCCATGTTGCAGATTTCTCTGTCTTCAGGAATAATAAAGTCAAAGCAGCTTCTTCCCACAGCTTCCTCTTTTGTTACCCCGTGACATCTGCAGAAAGCATTATTAACATACTTGATTATCCCGACTTCATTTTCTATCAATACGATTTCCTGCATATTTTCAAGTATTTCAAAGTCATTTATCGCCATGTATGCATCTCCTTGTATCGCCGCTGTTTCTGACAGAACGATTGCCTTGATGGCAATCGTTCTGTCATAGTAAAAGGAATTCTATTGATGAGGATTATATCAATGAATTGATATCATACTTCAATCAGCAGATGTAAATAATTCATTATACATCCCAGTCTTCTGCTTTGTATTCAACAACCTCTTCCGGATTGACTTTCTCCTTGACAACTCTGTATTTGTCAAGAATACCCTTTCTTTCATCTTCAATAAGCCACATGAACAGTCTTATCATCATGAACGCCACGATAAACATGAACGGTACAGAAATGATAATGGCCAGTGTCTTCAGAGTTGAGAAGTTTGCACCTATAAACATGATTGAAAGTGGTACCAGTGTAAGCATGATGCACCAGAATACTCTCAGCATCGGATTTACGTTGCCGTCCTTGTTCATTATTCTCTGAGTTGTCTGCGACAGTGACAGTGAAGCTGAGTCAAGGGATGATGCAACGAATCCAACGATTGTAAGCAGCAGTACGATAGGAAGAACTTTAGCTCCTAACGGTAATGTCTCAATGATCTGGAAGATTCCTGCTTCGCCGACATAACTGTTAACCAGGGCTACTACGTCTGTGATTCCATTTGCCTGAGTGTAGATAGCATAGCTTGAGTCAACTGCGAATACTACCCATCCGCCTACGCTGATGCCGATCAGAGTTGCTATCGACAGCTGACGTATAGTTCTGCCTCTTGAAATCTTTGCGATAAATATACCCATCATAGCGGCATAATTGAGATAGAATGCCTGGAAGAACAGAGTCCATCCTTCAGGGAAGCCTGTGTTTTCAATAGGATCTGTGAAGAAGCTTGCTCTAGGTATGATTTCAAGCATCCATCCGAAGGAGTTTGCTGTGTTCTTCATGATGAAGTCAGTAGGTCCTGCAATCAGTATCCATGCCAGAAAAGCACCGCACATGATTACCGAGAAATTACTGATTCTTTTCATTCCCTTCTGGGTACCGATAAATGACGTGAATGTGAATACCAGAGCTATTACAACAACTATAGCCACCTGAATAGGGAATGTGATTTTAATTCCGAACACCTGAGTCAGCGCTCCTCCTACGAGAGGAACTGACAGTCCAAGAGAAACTCCAAGTCCTCCGAGGATACCGAAGATTACACAGAAGTCAATGATATTACCGATTACTGATTTAGCACCCTTGCTTACTTTGTCGCCCATCATTGCTTTGCAGACAGCACTTGTCTGAAGGGAAGGAACCTTTCTGATATAATATGCGTATGCGATAGCAAGAGCTATTACAACATAGATTGCCTGTCCATGGATTCCCCAATGGAAGAATGAATACCCCATAGCAGCTTCAAGAGCCGGTGTGGAATGAGGTTCAAGACCTATACCAGGAGTTTCATAATAAAATGCCCATTCAGTGAATGACCAGTACAGCAGTGCTGAAGCAACCGCAGCAAGGAACATCATGGCACAATAACTGAACATACTGTATTCTGGATCACCTTCACCCAGTTTGATATTACCGTATTTTGAACTTATACAGAAATAAATCGATACAACTACAGCTGCAAATGTAAATGCCATCAATATCGAACCGAAGTATTTGATAATTGCGTCAAAAACAGCATTTACACCATTTAATGCCGCATCCGGTTTCAGCGCCATGAATGCAACGAATGCGAATATAATAATTACACTGACAATAATCAGCGGCGTATTATATTTTTTCTTACCATTTAAATTCAAATTATTTTCCATAAACACACCTCTAAATCTAATTGCACATGCACTATATAGTTTCGAAATTTTCTGAATATATAATTGCCGATATAAGCTGCAAGTCCTCCTTGCAACTTATATCGCAATATTATTCTGTTTCGAATTTAATTTCTTATTTCATGCCAATCTGCTTTTTGAAGTTTTCAACACTTGGAATCTTGATGTCCAGTATTTCTGCTATCTTCATCTTTGCAGCCATTCCGTATGATGCGTGCGGAGTGATGATCATGTGTCCGATATCCAGAGATTCCCTGATCTCCTTCATAGCGTAACAATCAGCCAGGTCTTCCACAGCGCAGTTGAGTTTGCCTGCTACATAAGCTTTGGCGTCTGCAATCTTCATGCCTTTGAATACCATACGGGCAACCAGATCTCCGGCAGCACGTGTTCCCTGTAATCCCATAGCCATTTCATAAGTTGCAGCCATACCAAATGCATCACCGTGTCCTATCTACAATCCGTCGGCTTTACCGATCTCCATCAGACACTTGGCAACTCTTGATGATGCATCAACCGGACATACGTTTGTAAGAGGTACACCGCCTACACCCATACCTGCGTCTACCAGTACAGGAATATCAGCAACCTTTGTTGCCTGCTGTACATAAGTAGTTGCACGAGCCAGGTTCCATGCGAATGATCTTGAACTGTTTGTGTTTACTACACATCCATATGAATGTACTCCGGCAGATTCACAGATCTTAACCTGCTTTGCAGGATAAGTTCCGGCAAGCTTCTGCCCTTCGAACTTGAGTCTTCCGTGCATTCCGAGAGTAAATTCATTAGCCATACCCATTGTTATGCAGAGGTCAGGATACTTTTCTGAAAGTACCTTGGCTGCTTTTAAAGCTGCCAGATAGTCTCCGTCTCCAGCTGCACCTGCTGTATCGAACTGGATACCGTCTGCGCCTGCTTCTGCCTGCATTGATGCGATATAGATCATATCCTCTGCACATGCATCAGCTGCCAGTTCCTGAGCTTCCATTGCTTCCTTGATTTTGCCCTGCGGAAGTAATTCGGACCAGTTGTCATAAGGACCATCAGGCTTTGTGTAAAGTCCCATGTTAGGCATTGCTCCATAGAAGAGAGGGATGATAGTGTTCATCTGACACTGTTCCATCATCATTGCTTCTTCAGGAGCTATATTCTTGATAGCTTTCCAGCTGTAGTCAGGATGGCAAAGCTCCATAGCGTCTGACATCAGAACTCTTTCGTGGATAAGAATGTCAGTGCTTCTATCCACAGGAACTCCTGATCTTACAGGCACCTTTAATGTTCCGGCATCAAAAACTGTCACGCCTTCATATCCCGGTTCAACACCGACAATTTTGTTTTCATCAGTCAGAATCTCTACCATGTAATCAACATCATTCTGACTCATAGGTTCGGATTTGCCTTTAGTAACGGCATCATCCATACCAGCAAGAACGTCTTCGCGAATCTCATCTTTAGTCATATAAGTGATTTCGCCGTCGCCCATTCTGGTCAAGTACTTTTTGTCACTCATGTCTTTTCCTTTCTACACAACTTGTTATTATTCAACGTTGGTTTTTATTTATTAGCTAAGATATCCAGAGCTACCTGACAGCATTCTGAAGCATCTTCCGAATAAGCAGTTGCTCCGATTTTTTCTGCCCATCTCTTTGTTACAGGGGATCCTCCTACCATTGTCGCATACTTGTCTCTGATTCCCTTTTCGTTCAGCTTGTTTTCAAGCTCCTGCTGAACTGTCATTGTTGTAGTCAGCAGCGCACTTGTACCTATGATGTCTGCGCCTACTTCTTCAGCTTTTTCGATAAATGTATCTGCAGGAACTTCTCTTCCCAGATCATATACTTCGAAACCTGAAGCCTTTAACATTGAAACGCAGATACCTTTACCGATATCATGCACGTCACCTTCTACAGTACCGATAACGATTTTTCCTTTTTCAGTTCCGGCATCTCCCTGAGCAGCCAGTTCCTCATCAACTCTGTCAGTTACGACTTTCATTACTTCTGTAGCGAAAATAAGCTCAGGAAGGAAGATTTCTCCTCTTGAGAACTGATCACCCAGTTCATTCATTCCCTTGCTGAAGCCTTCCTGAAGAAGATCCACTGCGGTAATTCCCTCTGCAGCACCTGCATCAAGAACTTCTACAGCCATATCTTCATCAGCTTCAACAATCGCTTCAAAAGCTTTCTGCATTAATTCTTCTCTTGCCATTTTACGTTCTCCTTTTCATCTTTAACTTATCAAAATGATCTGTAATGATCATATCAATAACACTATTTTCTGGCAGCATTTACTGCATCTAAAAGTTCTTCTCTGCTCGGGATGATGGATATGAATTTCTGTTCTCCATTGATGCACATTGTAGGCAGATTCTTTATTCCCATCTTCTGCGTTCTCGCAATGTCCTCTTTGATGAAGTATTTGTAAACTCTGTATTCTGCCACATCCTTGATCAGATCAAAGTTATCTTCAACTGAAGCCAGCATGTATGTACATGCAGCACACTGTTCAGGATCCAGCAGGAACAGCTCGATTATAACCTTTTCTGAATTATCATAATCAGGAATTTCAACTTCAATATCATCAAATGAGCTTTCGTAATTCTTTATCAGTTCTCTTGAGCTTTCAGGATTCTTAACTGCCTGTGCACATGCAATTGTGTTTTCTCTCGGTGTTGCGTACGGCATATCACATCCAGGGCTGACGATAAAGTTTGTCTTATCTTCAACACTATCGATCAGATCAATAACACTCTTGATATTATCCTGCTGAGTACCGTGAAGCATTGTAGTTGTGAGAGGAATATTTCCTCCGATTGCGATATTATATTTATCAGTTATTTCTTTTGCCTTCGCAAGATCAACATTCTCATCGATAGATACACCATCAGGACCCATCTTGCACATTACCTCAATCTGATTTGTAGCATTACCGCATACAAAGAATGATGAGAGGCAATCTCTGCTTCTGATATAGTCGAATACACCAATGAATGATTCTGATAACAGTTTTTCAATCATCTTTGGAGATACCTGGCTGATCAGCGGGTCAACAACCGCAATTACATCCATACCTGCATCTATGTACATTTCACACATCTTCACAGCAACCTGTCCGCAGTATGCCATCAGATCTTTTACATAATCCTTGTCCTTCATCATATCCATGAAGATATCGCTTCCTCTGAGATGTGATGCTAAAGTGAAAGGGCCGCAGATGAGTCCGTACAGAGCTACATCGTCACCGATTTCAGTTTTTACTCTCTTCATTGCATCCAGTATCATCGGCAGTCTTCCTGATTCCGGAGTAGGAATCTTGCACTGGCAAGGAATAGTTTTTTCTGCTGCCAGCGGATGACTCTTAACTGAAGGAGGATTATCCTTAGCCCAGAGAAGATCGCATCCCAGAATCTCTGCTTCTACCTGCAGATCAAATAATACTGGAAGTCCGTCCGGCATATACAGCTTATTGACTTCCACAAGTGATTCAACGATATTATCTGCATTAGTAAGCATTTCCTCTGCAGTAAATCCCTTAAGCTGTCCTGCATGTACACCTGCAAATGGCACCCATGGAATCTCATCAGTCTTTTCATGTCTTAATGTCTTTAAAATAAGTTCTTTTCCCATTTAAAAAGTTCCTCCTTATCTTTTTCCATTCCAGTTGTATAAGGTAAATTTAAAACCGACAATATAAATAGCAATATTGATGCCAAACTTCAGTTTTTTTATAATTACCTTCGGACAGCTTGAAATTTACACATTTCTATCAAATTCGACAATCCTGTCATGATTTGATTGCAATAAAAAAACGATGAAAAAAATCATTCAGCGATGATTTTTTTCATCGTTTTTAACTTCATACCACAGTAGAATTACCTCCCCCCATGTTTTTTCAGCAGTTTTACTACCGTTGACTGATCTATTTTCAATACCTCTGCAACTTTATATGTGCTCCCGAACTGTTCATATGCTTTTGTCACAAGCTGTCTCTCAACCTCCCACTTAGCTTCTTTCAGCGGCATAAAGCCTTCACATTTCACTGAAGAGCCCACGCTCCCCATTTCAGAATCACCGTCAAACAGAGCCTGGTTAAAATCATCTGCTGTGATTTCATTGTTTTCAGACATGACATATACATGCTCCATTATATGTTCCAGTTCACGCACATTTCCCGGCCAGCTGTATGTATGAAGAACAGTTCTGGCACTCTCTCCCATAAACTTGCTGCCTTTATATTTGTTGTTGCACTTGGTGAGAAAATGTCTGGCAAGCGCATCTATGTCATCAGGTCTTTCCCTGAGAGGAGGGATTTCAAAAGGAACAACGTTTATTCTGAAATACAGATCTTTACGGAACTCTCCTTTTTCGCTCATTTCCTTGAGATTTCTGTTTGTTGCAGTAATAACGCGAGTGTTCACCTTGAGTTTTTTTGTTCCGCCGACTCTTGTAAAGGTTCCATCCTGAAGAAAATCTAGCAGTTTTACCTGCAGTGAAAGGGGCATTTCACCAATCTCGTCCAGAAACAGTGTGCCACCCTCTGCAAGCTCAACCTTACCTTTTTTGCCGCCTTTTTCTGCGCCTGTAAATGCGCCCTGCTCATAGCCGAACAGCTCTGACTCAATGAGATTTTCCGGAATTATCCCACAGTTGATTTTAACAAAAGGCTTGTCTTTGCCTCTGCTCAGTCTGTGGATAGCTTTGGCAGTAACTTCTTTTCCCACACCAGTTTCACCTTGAAGAAGAACAGGTATATCCAGAGGTGATATCTTCATAAGCTTCGCTTTTACTCCATGCGGATCATCTTTGCCCGAGACATATCCTTCTTCCTGAAATGCCAGGTTTCTCAGATTCGACAGTTCCTCCTTCTGGCTTTCAATTGTTTCAAACATTTCGTTAAGAACAGTTACATCCTTTGTCGTGCTGATTACCATGCGTATATTGTCATGATCATCATCAAAAATCGGCACACCTGTACATACAACTTTTTTGCCATTGTTCAATGTCTGTATGATATCAACTTTTTCTTTCTTTTTCAGTACTTCCATAGTCACACTCGGCTTGAAAAAACCTTCATCCACAAGTTCCTCCACAGGTCTGCCCATGATATCATAAAGCGGTTTGCCGATTACATTGACAGCTGCAAGGTTTACGAACAATACTATACCATCGCCATCTGTAACGAATATCTCATCACCAAAGTTTTCAGCCATGATTTTATAAAAATTCTGATCATAGCTTTTTAAAATATCTCTATCCATTTTAACCTCCTTTGTAACATATTTACAGCATCCCTGATAATAAATTGAACTGTTATACTATAATAAAACCACATATTACTACTATAATACACTATAGCACATATGAATTGCAATGAAAAAAATCATTATATAGTTTCCAATATATTCCACATTGTCTGATCTATTACAATTTCACACTGCTTGTGAATGACAGTTATGTTATAATTATCTAGATAATAATCTGTTTAAATTATATGAGGAGTACGCTTTATGAACAAACCATTGAACAAATATATCGACCATACTATGCTTAAACCGGATGCCGGAGAAAAAGCAATCATAAATCTGTGTCGGGAAGCCCTCGAATACGATTTTTATTCCGTCTGCGTCAACAGCTGTTATGTTTCGCTGGCACGTACACACCTAAGAGGCAGCGATATCAGGGTGTCTGCCGTAGCCGGATTCCCGCTGGGAGCAATGGCTTCAGCTGCAAAGCTGGCAGAAACCCGCGACTCCATTGATAACGGAGCATCTGAAATTGATGTCGTTATCAATATAGGTGCACTTAAAGACCAACGTTACGATTATATACTCAGTGAACTGTCTGCACTGGCTGAATTATGCCACAGCAGAAATGCACGCCTGAAAGTTATAACAGAAACATGTCTGCTTACAGAAAACGAAATAACTGAAGCCTGCAGACTGGTTATGAAATCAGGTGCCGATTTTATTAAAACCTCAACAGGATTCAGCATCGGAGGCGCTGAAATCAGAGATGTCAGACTGATGAAAAAAATCATCGGCAATAAAATCATGATTAAAGCATCCGGAGGCATCAGTACGCTGGAAACCGCAGAAGCAATGATAGAAGCCGGCGCAGACAGACTTGGCTGCAGTGCGTCAGTGGAAATTATGGATAAATACATAGAAAAAATCCGCACAGAATGCAGATAATCTCTCAGCGAACATAAGCAAAAAAGAAACAGCTGCAAAGACAGTATGATCAGATTCCCCTGAATCGCCACCGCTACGCAGCTGTTCCTTTTTTAATTGTGTGTTTAAATATATTACAGTAATGCTGCTACATGTCCTAAGGTTCTTACCATCTGAGATACATAACTCATTTCATTATCATACCATGCAACTACCTGCACCTCGAAGACGCCTGTTCCACTTCTTTCAACGAAGGTCTGAGTTGCATCAAACAGGGAGCCATAGCTCATTCCTATAATGTCACTTGAAACAATCTGTTCTTCATTGTATCCGAAGGATTCACTGGCAGCTTCTTTCATCGCATTGTTCACACCCTCAAGTGTAACAGTTTCTGTTGAATCCTTGAGAACCGCCGTAAGAATTGTAGTGGAACCTGTCGGAACAGGTACTCTCTGGGCTGAACCTTTAAGCTTGCCGTCCAGTTCAGGAATAACAAGCCCGATTGCTTTAGCGGCTCCTGTTGTATTAGGCACGATATTTATCGCACCGGCTCTTGCCCTTCTGAAATCGTTTTTCCTGTGAGGTCCATCCAAGATCATCTGATCTCCTGTATAGGCATGAATTGTGGTCATGAAACCGGTACGCACTTCTCTATAATCATTAAGCGCCTTTGCCATAGGTGCCAGACAGTTTGTTGTACATGATGCCGCTGAAATAATATTGTCCTCTTTAGTAAGTGTCTTCTCATTAACACCGTATACAATCGTTGGCAGGTCATTTCCGGCAGGAGCGGAAATCAGCACTTTTTTAGCTCCGGCATCAATATGAGCCTGAGATTTAGCCTTTGATGCAAAGAACCCTGTACATTCAAGAACAATATCTATCTCCAGTTCTTTCCATGGCAGCTTTGCCGGATCGGCTTCTTTATATACTCTTATTTTTTTGCCGTCAATAATTATATGATCTTCATCGCTGTCCACTTCATGGGGGAAATTGCCCTGAACGCTGTCATGTTTGAGCAGATATGCCAGCATCTCTGTTGTAGTCAGATCATTGATAGCTGCTATTTCAAATCTATCGTCATTAAACATTTTCCTGAATGAAAGTCTACCAATCCTTCCAAAACCATTAATTGCAATCTTAGCCATTTTCTTTTCCTCCTCACATATATATATTATCATTCTTCCACTGCCCTGACTGTTGTATACTTACAATAATCAAGCTCTTCAATATGATCAGTTATTATATTAGCTTCATCAATACACGCAAATGTAATTGATGCAATTATTCCGAATTTGGTGTGATCCGCCAGCACATAGGATTCATATGCCTGGCTTATCACTGCTCTCTTTATTGCTGCTTCATCTACATCCGGTGTAGAAAACCCCTTGTTTATATCCACACCATTTGCTCCCATAAAGCATTTAGTAAAATTATATCTTCCTACGTTCTCGACTGCTATCGTACCTATTGCGGCTTCCGTAGAAGCTCTGAGCACACCGCCTATCATGATTGCTTCAAACCCCTTCTGCAGAAGCCTCTTGGCATGTGTCACCCCGTTTGTCACATAGGTTGCATTCTTATTAGTAATATAGTCTACCATCTTTTCCGTGGTAGTACCTGCATCAATATATACAAAGTCATTGTCTTTTATCAGTGATGCTGCATATTGAGCTATACTCTCTTTTTCTTCTATGCTTATCTGCTGACGTTCTGATACATCCGTCTCTTCGGATGTGATACGAATATCTACTGATACTGCACCTCCGTGCACTTTTCGCAACCTGCCCTGGCGATCCAGTTCAATAATATCTCTTCTTATAGTGGATTCGCTTGTACTGAGCTCCTTTGCCAGTTCAGTCACCTGAACAGAGTGTCTGTTTCTCAGTATCTCCACAATCTTCTCATGTCTTATATCCTGTAAAATAATATCACCCCCAACTGTCATCTTCAGTATAACATTTTTTTGAGCAAAGTCAATCATTTTCTTTCATTTTCATTCATTTTCTTTCATTAATTTTTATTTTCGCGCATTTTTGTAGTCGAAAGGTGGGATACATGATTTTATTCCCATTTTTTTCTTTATGAGTGTGGTATAAATAATATACGGTATAAGGAATGTAAAACTCAATCGGGAGGATGATATGAATCATTTTGCATTTTTTT
>JALEQY010000137.1 GCA_022763735.1 Clostridiales bacterium | reverse complement strand
CAGAAGTGGTGCATTGACTTCACATATATATATTTCGGTAACAAATGCAAGCGCTACAATTGCAGTATCATTGATTTGTATGATCGCAGAGTTGTTGCAAGTGTTAATGGTCGCAGAATAAATACAGAACTTGCCATAGAGACTGTTAAGAAGGCTCTAGAGAGAAACAACGGAGAAACCGGAATGATTCTTCACAGTGATCGTGGCAGCCAGTTTACCTCAAAGCAGTTTGCCGAGTTCTGTGAAATGCACGGCATCGTGCAGAGCATGAGCAGACCGGGATGCCCTTACGATAATGCTCCAATGGAGAGGTACTTTAACACACTTAAAGCAGAACTGATTAACCTGCATAAATACTCTGATGAGGCAAGCCTCTTTCGTGAGGTTAATTGCTATGCCTATGGCTGGTACAATAATCAAAGACCACATTCATACAATGGTGGACTGCCTCCAGCAAAAATTGCTTAATTAGCTCTAGCCATTACAATTTTAATTGACCAGAACAATTACCGTCCTGAAACGGATGGATTCGTTCAAACTTTACATGAAAGTCCAGAATATCTTCAAAAGTTTTTTCTTTCTTGGCATTGTATTCTGTCAGCAATGCTTTCATTTTATCGGCAACTTCTTCTGGAAGTGCAGTATCCATTCCGCCAACTTCATTTGGCAGTTTCTTATAATTACCAACAACAAACCAATCTTTTCTGGAGTCGCTGGTGCCATTCTTCAGAGTCATTTGAAGTTCCTTAATAAACTTCTCTGTTAAGGTTGCCTTTGCATTGTCAATAATCATATCAATACAGCGGAAATGATTTACCGTTTCAATCACATCGTCTACATCCAGCACTTCATTTTCTACGCCGATGGTATTGGTTTCGAAAATATATCTTGTCTGATCATGGGTCAGGCGGCTGCCTTCAATATGATTTGAGTTGTATGTTAAATCAATCTGCGTCTTATGATAAATGCCTCCGGGATATTTACTTGCTTTCTGATCCTGCAGAATATCCAGCAACGTTATAGGCTGTTCTTTTCGCTTATTGGAACGCTCCGGTTTTTCTGCATTTTCAGGAATGTTCCAAGTCTTGCCGGTAAGAAACGCACCAGTCACTCGTCCCTGGGCACAGTAGTTTCTGACGCTGCGCTCTGAAACATTCCACTTTTTTGATATTTCAGTAACCGAAAGATATCGCATCTGCTCTCCTCCGTTATAAATCAAATCTAAATTTACACCTTACCATAGTATAGTATACCACACTATCGGCAAGATATCAATTTACCATCATTTGTTCCGCTTTGTTTTTGCCGATTCAAAAATAAAAAAACATCCAACCTTATCAATCGAATGCTTTTTCCGCTTTAAATCGCTGCATATCTAACTTCGCCGATTTCTGCCTATCTCTCTTCTGTATCTTCTATCTTAACAAACCTTGGACCTGAATAATTGCCACGTTCCACATGCTCTTCCCACATTTTTATCGGACGAACCCAGAGACCTCCATCACCGTAAAGCGCACGATACACAACCATCTCTTCCAATGTTTCAGAATCCTTTGCAATTCCTATAACCTCGTACTCATTTCCTTTAAAATGTCTGTATCTTCCTTTTGATATCATAATTCTCCCTCACATTGCTTCTGCGTTTACACTCGTTCTTTATCTGCTTTTTTATTATACAAAAATCACATTAAATTTTAAATATGTGACTTTATAGCGTATGAAACAAAAAACTGCGCCGAATACGACGCAGCTTGCCACCATGGTATTCCCGGTTCTCCTCCAGCATCAAAAGCGGCTGTAGGAGTTCCGGAACCCGACATATGTATTACTGTAAATGATATAGTTATTTGAGTTCACCCTTTTCAAGTCTGTCAAAATAACTTTTTGTTTCTTTAACAATAACTCCACTGAGTGCCAGAATGGCAACCAGATTTGGCAGAGCCATCAGACCGTTGAAAATATCCGCGATTGTCCATACAGCTGATACTGTCATGAATGGACCGATCAGAACACAGAAAATATAAAGCCATCTATACGCTTTCACAACTCCCAGCTTACCGTTAGTCAGATAGTCAAGGCATCTTTCACTGTAGTAATCCCAGCCAAGAATAGTTGTGAATGCGAAGAACACCAGACAGATCATCAGTATACAAGGTCCAATGTTTCCATCCCATGGAAGTCCATTCTTGAATGCTGCAGAAGTAACCTGAACTCCCTCGAGACCTTCTGCGATAGCTTTATCATAGCTTCCTGTAACCATAATAGTCAGACCGGTCATTGTACAAACGCAAATTGTATCAATAAATGTTCCTGTCATTGATACAAGGCCCTGTCTGACAGGTTCGTTAGTCTTTGCGGCTGCAGCTGCTATAGGAGCGCTGCCAAGACCTGCTTCATTTGAGAAAATACCTCTGGCAACACCTTTCTGCATAGCCAGAATAATTGCACCAAGTGCACCGCCGGCTACTGCTTTAACACCAAAAGCACTCTGTATAATTGTAACAACAGCAGCGGGAATTGATTTAATATTGAAGATTAATATGCAGATGCAAACAAATACATATGCTATTGCCATAAATGGAACCACAATTGAAGTTACGCTGGCAATTCGTTTAAGGCCTCCGATAACAACAAGTGCTACAAAGAAAGCAACTGCTACAGCTGTGATAACTGTTGAAATTGAATAATCATTTCCAAAAACAGATACTGTATGTGCCATATCAGGATCAAAGAAACCCTGCGTTGCAGTTGCAATACCGTTAACCTGCGTAAACGTACCTATACCCATAAGTCCAACGCACACACCGAAAAATGCGAACATCTTGGCAAGCCATTTCCATTTGTGTCCCATACCATATTCAATGTAGGCAAACGGGCCGCCAAGGTATCTTCCATCTTCTTTCTGTTCTCTGTACTTGACAGCCAGAAGACCTTCAGAATATTTTGTTGCCATCCCAAGACATGCAGCTAATATCATCCAGA
The DNA here is from genome assembly GCA_022763735.1 of Clostridiales bacterium. GTDB lineage: Bacteria > Bacillota > Clostridia > Peptostreptococcales > Anaerovoracaceae > Lentihominibacter. The sequence continues at coordinate 885 of JALEQY010000137.1, read as the reverse complement.
ATAATGCACCAGGACCACCGGCAACAACTGCAGTAGCTACTCCTACGATATTGCCTGTTCCTATTGTAGCGGCCATTGCTGTACAAAGTGCTCCAAAGCTGGTTACTTCACCTGCTCCGCCCTCTTCGTTCTTAACCATATAATGGAGAGCCTTGCCAAGCTTTCTAAACTGCAGAAGCCCTAATCTGACAGTAAGATAAATGCCGGTACCCATAATCAATATGATCAGGGGCACTCCCCATACCAGGCTATCAATCTGATCCAGTAAGTTGTTGAAATTTTCCATTTTCACTCCTCCTCCATTTTAAATGAAAAAATAAAAAAGCTGACGCACTGCATCAACTTTCTGGAGTGGACATAAACCTTTTGTTTGCTCTGTCCTTTTGCCTGAGAGATATTATAATGATAATCCATCATTACTTTTACACCTTCGGCGCTCAAAAGAGACTCTCCAGAGAATCAATCGAAATAATCCGACGTTTGTAATCATAACAAATAATTAATATGTTTGCAATAGAATTTTGTATACTTAATACATTATCCAAACTTTCAGACAGTTCACCGTTTCTTTAGCGCTTCATAACAGGCTTAACGTACCTATTATCAATACAATAGCAGGATATTTCACACTTCTGGCAGCAAAAAAACCGACAGCCTTTCGGCTGTCGGAAATTCTTGCTCAAATAAATATCTCTTATCTTCATCCCTTCTTCTTCACAGGAATCCATATCTCACAGTAATAATTCTCGTCCAGCGTTCCCTTTTCATATTCTGAAGGGTCGTCGTAATATTCCACACAGTATCCTGCGGCGAATTCATATTCCTTGAGTGCCGGCAGCCATTCAGTGTAGATTTTTGTATTCACATCCTGCAGTGCATCCGGCA
>JALEQY010000113.1 GCA_022763735.1 Clostridiales bacterium | reverse complement strand
AGCAGATGAAAGTATTATACTTTGACTGTACCAACGGAATAAGCGGGGATATGCTGCTCAATGCACTGATGGAGCTGGGTGAATGCAGAGCGGAGGTTGAAGCTGCCATCAATAATGAGTCACTCAGCCATGTGCACCATTATCATAATGAGGAAAATGCACATCATCATGACCATGAGCGTACTCATCACGGACGCAGCTACAAAGAAGTGAAGCATCTTATTGAATGTTCCGGCTTTACACGAAAATCCAGAGAATATGCCGAAGCAATATACAGAAATATCGCAGAAGCGGAAGCAGCAGTACACGGCGAAACCCTTGAGTCTATCCATTTTCATGAGGTTGGACGTGACCAGGCAATAAAAAATGCTCTTGGTATTGGAATGGCTTTGGAGGAGATTGCTCCGGACAGAATTGTAGTATCGCCGATATACGATGGAAAAGGGACGATAATCTGCAGCCACGGGGAAATTCCGGTACCTGTACCGGCGGTCAGAGCACTTATGAAAAAAAGTACGTTCGTTTTTCGTCAGGCGGATGTTGATACGGAGATGGTGACACCATCGGGGCTGGCAGGTCTGATGGGAATAGGTGCGATGCCTGAAAGATCTGGGACAGGCGCACAGGCTGAATGTTCTGTGACTGGCGCACAGGTGTCAGATTTCGGCGCTGAGACTGCGAAATGTCAATACAAATCAGATTACTATACAGTAATAAAGGAAACAGAAGTACATGGAGCTCGAATGACTGGACGTGGAGGACTAAAAGCATATTTGCTCCGGATAGAGAAGGCTCCGCAGTCACTGTAAAATTTACATAACGTCGAAGTCTCCAAATGGTGGCTCACGGAAGCATTTTTGGAGGCTTTCGCTGCAGGCATAATATAAACATAAATAACAGGAGGAACCGATGGATATAAATAACTTGAGTCCGGTTAACAATCCGGAGCTTAAAGAAGCAATCAAAGCAGCAAAGCAGAATCCTAGTACGGAAACAACGGTCAGACTGCTGAATGAAGTCGTCAAGGCCAGGCTGCTGGCACCGGTCTCAATGGACAGAGACCCTGAATACGATGCCAAAATCAACGAAGTTATTTTGGAGAAGGATACGCAGATAAGTTTCGAACTGATAAAATCAGGCAATGGAGATCTGTATTACCCGGTTTTTACAGATGGTCCGGAAATGAAAAAGTGTGAGATCGATAAAGATCAGCACAGTCTGATAGTCAACTTTGATGATCTGGCCGCAATGCTTCTGCAGCCGCAGAATGCAGTGGCAGGCTTTGTGATAAATCCAATGAGCGACAACATATGCTTCAGTACAGAAATGATTGCCGCAATGAAAAAAGATATGGAAAAGGAGAACCAGAAAGATGGAGAATAATTTAGCGAAAACATATAATCCTAAAGAATTCGAAGACAGAATATATGAAATGTGGGAAAAAAGCGGAGCTTTCAGAGCAGAGAGAGATCCGGACAAGAAACCCTTCACTATTGTGATGCCGCCTCCGAATATCACAGGGCAGCTTCATATGGGACATGCTCTTGACCAGACACTGCAGGATGTCCTGACAAGATTCAAGAGACTTCAGGGTTACAGTGCTCTCTGGCTTCCGGGCAGTGACCACGCAAGTATTGCCACAGAGGTTAAGGTGGTAGACAGAATCAGAAAGGAAGAAGGACTGGAAAAGGAAGATCTGGGCAGAGAAGAATTCCTCAAACGTGCATGGGCATGGAAGGAAGAATTCGGTGGCAAGATTACGAAGCAGTGCCGTAAGCTGGGAGATTCCTGCGACTGGAGCAGAGAACGGTTCACAATGGATGAAGGCTGCAGCAAGGCGGTAAACCATTTCTTTGTGAAACTTTATGAGAAAGGTCTGATTTACAGAGGAAACAGACTGATCAACTGGTGTCCTGAATGCGGGACATCACTTTCAGATGCAGAGGTTGAGCACGAGGATAAAAACGGAATGTACTGGTATTTCAGATATCCTGCAGCTGATGGAGGAGAAGGTGTTGTAGTCGCTACATCAAGACCTGAGACCATGTTTGCGGACGTTGCTATAGCGGTACATCCTGATGATGAGAGATACAAGGATCTGGTAGGAAAGAATGTGATATTGCCGCTGGTAGGCAAGGAAATTCCGGTAATTGCAGACCCGTATCCGGATCCAGAGAAGGGAACAGGTGCAGTAAAAATCACACCGGCTCACGACCCTAACGATTTCGAAGTGGGGCAGAGAAACGGTCTGGATGCACCGTCCTGCATAGATTTTGAAGCAAAAATGAACGCTATGGCAGGCAAATATGAAGGTATGGACAGATATGAATGTCGTAAAGCCTGGGTTAAGGATCTTGATGAGGCAGGATACCTTGTAAAGACTGAAGAAAAAGTTATCCCTGTAGGCGGCTGCTACAGATGCGGCACAACTGTTGAACCTATGCTTTCTGATCAGTGGTTCGTCAAGATGGAAGACCTAGCCAAACCTGCTATTGAGGCGGCAAAGAAAGGTGATCTGCAGCATGTACCTGACAGATTCGAGAAGATATATCTTCACTGGCTGGAGGAGATAAGAGACTGGTGTATTTCAAGACAGCTGTGGTGGGGCCACAGAATCCCGGCATATTACTGTCAGGAATGCGGCGAGCTTATGGTATCAGAGACAGCACCTGACAAGTGCAGCAAATGCGGCAGCACAAATATCAGGCAGGATGAGGATGTACTTGACACATGGTTCTCATCAGCGCTCTGGCCGTTCTCAACACTGGGCTGGCCTGAAGAAACAGAAGATCTGAAATATTTCTATCCTACCGATGTTCTGGTAACAGGATATGACATCATATTCTTCTGGGTAGTGAGAATGGTATTCTCAGCACTGGAAACGACAGGTGAAACACCGTTCAAATATGTATACGTTCATGGTCTTGTTCGAGATGCTCAGGGAAGAAAAATGAGCAAATCTCTGGGCAACGGCATAGATCCGCTGGAAATAATAGACCAGTACGGAGCAGACGCTCTCAGATTCATGCTGACTACAGGTATCACACCGGGCAACGATATGAGATTCAAGACAGACAAGCTTGAATCAGCAAGAAACTTTGCCAACAAGCTCTGGAATGCATCAAGATTCGTCATCATGAACCTGCAGAACGAAGATGGCAGTTTCAAAGAGATGGCAGATTTGTCAGAACTGAGCAAAGCAGCACTTCAGGATGAGGATAAGTGGATCATATCAAGAGTGAACGATGCAGTAAAATACATCACAGAGACAATGGAAAAATTTGATCTGGCACTGGCAGGACAGCGTGCATATGATCTTATCTGGAATGAATTCTGTGACTGGTACATTGAAATCGTCAAGGGAAGACTGTATGGTGATGACGAAGCAGACAAGCAGGTTGCAAGAGCAGTGCTCGTGAGAGTTCTCAAGGACATGCTCAGACTTCTGCATCCGTTCATGCCGTATATCACAGAAGAAATCTGGACATACCTGCCAAAGGGCATGGCAGCTGCCGGAAACCCGGAAAACTTCCTGATTAAAGACAGCTGGCCGGTATATGATGAGGCACTCACATTCGATGCTGAAGCAGAAAAGCTTGAGATGGCAATGTCTATCATCAGAAGCATCAGAAACATCAGAGCAGAGGCCGATGCGGCTCCAAGCAGGAAGCTGAGAGCAGTTATCCTCAGCGCAGAGGGCAAAGCCCCTGTTGTAAAAGCAGGAGAAAGATATATCAGCAAGCTGGCAAACATAAGCGAAATCACATTTATCGGCAGCAAGGCAGAGGTCCCTGAAGAGGTAATGTCTGCAGTTGTTGCAGGTGCAGAAGTGTTTATTCCGCTGGATGACATAATGGATTATGAAGCCGAGCTTGAGAGACTTACAAAAGAAAAGAAAAAGCTCGAAGGCGAAGTTAAGCGAGTGAAGGGTAAGCTTTCAAACGAAGGCTTTATCAGCAAGGCACCTGAAAAGGTTATTAATGAAGAAAAGGCAAAGCAGGTGAAATACGAAGAAATGCTTGCCAATGTATGTGACAGACTCGCCCTTGTTGAGAATAAAGTTGCAAAATAACAGATCGAGACAGCATTATGACAAACGCAATTGAAAAAATTCATGAATTTGATAAATTCGGCAGCAGGCTTGGCATGGAAAGAATGAATGTGCTCCTGGAGAAGCTGGGTGACCCGCACAAAGAGCTTCAGGTCATACATGTTGCCGGAACAAACGGCAAAGGCTCTGTGTGCAAATACCTTGAAGAAGGTCTTGCAGCATGTGGCTATAACGTCGGGCTGTACACGTCCCCTTTCATTGAAAAATTCAATGAAAGGATCCGCCTTGGCGGCAGAGATATCTCTGATGAGGATCTCGATATATATACAGAGAGAGTTCTGTCAGCCGTAAGTGAAATGGTGGAGGAAGGATACGATTCACCTACAGAATTTGAGGTGGTCACAACTATTGCTCTGCTTTACTACAAAGAAAAAAATGCTGATATAACCATCCTTGAGGTAGGTCTTGGCGGCAAAGGAGATTCCACCAATGTTGTTCCGAAGCCTATGATATGTGCCATAACTTCAATTTCATATGACCACATGGACAGGCTGGGGAATACGCTTGGAAAAATCGCTGCAGACAAAGCGGGAATCATTAAGCCGGGAGTGCCGGTGATTTCCAATGTTGATGTTCCCGAGGCGGCCCGGGTTATTGCGAAGGCTGCATATGAACAGGGAAGCAGACTCTATGATATATCAAAGATAAAATTTGACATATCGGAGCAGACGCCGTTTTCCCAGAAAGTAAGCATGGAGATTTACGGAACTGATTACAGTGACGTGACAACGACCATGACCGGA
>JALEQY010000077.1 GCA_022763735.1 Clostridiales bacterium | reverse complement strand
AGTCTGAGCTTGATAACTTCTTTCTTTGAAAGCTTGTCAAAAGTACCGTCAACTTCCATTTCCTTAATGTCATTGAGTCTCTTGATTCTGCCTGAGATAGTCTTGTAGTTTGTAAGCATTCCGCCTAACCATCTCTGGTTAACATAGAACATGTCACATCTCTTGGCTTCGTCAAAGATAGCAGCCTGAGCCTGCTTCTTAGTTCCTACGAAAAGAACCGGTTTGCCGCTTGCAGCCACTTCCTTCATGAATGCATAAGCTTCATCGATCTTCTTAACAGTCTTCTGCAGGTCGATGATGTAGATTCCGTTTCTTTCTGTAAAGATGTACGGAGCCATTTTAGGGTTCCATCTTCTAGTCTGATGTCCAAAGTGCACACCTGCTTCGAGTAATTGTTTCATTGAAATTACTGACATTTTTGTTTTCTCCTCTCGGTTTTTAACTTCCACCGCAGCTACATATAAAAGCAACCCTCAGTTTATCTAAAGGCACCGGTTTCTATAATGCTGCCGTGTGTTTACTATTGATTTCTGATGTCAGAACAAATGACACCAGCTAATACTATAATATAAAAACCCTGCAATTGCAAGGTTTTTTTCATGACTCTGTTCACTTTTTCTCAGCTTGTCCTTTATCAGCGGTCTTTTCCAGATATTCTCTGAAAACCTTTATTGCTCTGGTATACGAATCTCTGCCCAGATAAATATCTTTGCCGTTTTCTAAATAAACCGTCTGATTCTTCATTATTACAATTTTGTCCATATTAAAAATATAACTCCTGTGGCAGAACATGAATCTTTCGTCAAGAAACCGCAGAATATCATCAAAGCGGCTGTATGCCTCGATAGTTCCTATTGATTCCAGCTGTGTGTGTATGCGCACCTTCCTTTGTTCTTTCTCGAAATACAGAATACTGCTTACCGGCAATGCATATATACCGTCTTTCTTCCTTACAACGAGTTTTCCTGTCAAGATAAATCCCCCCTTCTTATGAAATACTGCAATAATATTCTTTCATATTATAAAGGGATTTTCTGTATCGATACCGCTACATTTTATCGCATAATTCTGCAGTTCAGGAGTATATCAGCAGTTATTCCGCCGATTCTCTGTATGTTATCAGATCCTCTGCAATTTCATTTGCTGCAATAGAAACCGGTTTTTCCACATCCGCCTCAGTAAGTTTCGGCATTCCTTCAATTATGTCTCTTGATCTCTTGGCAGCCAGTACGACAAGAGTATATCTGCTGTCTGCTTTCTCTCTGATTTTATTTATCGATGGATATAACATTATAGCTCCTCCTTATACTTATCAACTGTAAGTTCAACATTTTCACAGTCTACCCTGCACTGTTCCGATACGATAATCGATTTAACCTTGTCAACAGCAATATCGATATCATCATTTACCACACTGTAATCATATTCGCCAACCTGAGATATCTCGTTTAATGCTGCGCCAAGCCGCTTTTTCATCGTTTCTTCTGTTTCTGATCCGCGGCCTGCAATCCTGTTTCTCAGTTCCTCAAGGGAAGGCGGCAGTATGAATATGAGAACTGCATCCGGATATGAATTTCTTACCTGCATTGCACCCTGTACATCTATCTCCAGAATAACATCTATTCCTTCATCAAGCCATTCCATGACCTGCTTTCGGGGGGTTCCGTAAAAATTGCCGTATACATTGGCATATTCCAGAAACCCGTCAGCTTCTATCAGATTTCTGAAACTGTCATGATCCGTAAAATGATAGTGTATCTTATCTATTTCACCATTGCGCGGAGTTCTTGTGGTCATTGAAACCGACATCCTGATACTAGGTCTCTGATCCAGAATTTTACTGCATATCGTTCCTTTACCTGTTCCGGACGGACCGGAAATTACAAATAATTTACCTTTAGTCATTGTCTACTCCTGGGATTATCAGTGCATGCGTTCTTGTCTGAAAAATTATTATATCATTTATTTCAATTCTCTTCAATAATAATATTGACCATTATTCTATATTCTGTACCTGTTCCCTGATCTTTTCTATTTCGCTTTTTGTTTCCAGCATAAGCGAAGTTATTTTAAGATCATTGGACTTGGCTCCTATAGTGTTTGCTTCACGATTCATTTCCTGCACCAGAAAGTCCAGCTTCTTGCCGACAGGACCGTCCCCCGATGACAGTATATTGCCAAGCTGCATCATATGACTGTCAAGTCTCACCAGTTCTTCTGTAATATTCGATTTGTCCGCAAAAACCGCTGCTTCCATCAGTATTCTGTCATCCGGCACTTCCACAGCACCATCTGTCAGCTCCCTGATACGGTTATAGAGCTTTTCTGTATAGTCCTTTACAACCATTGGCGCTCTGGTTTCTATTTTTTTCACTATTCCTCTGATCAGTTCACCTCTCATAAGAAGATCATCCGCCAGTTTTGCCCCCTCTGCGGCACGCATTTTATCCAGATTGTCAGTCGCTGCCATTACAGCCTTGCCGATAACCTCTGCAACTTCATCCTCATTTTCCACATCGGGAACCGCCTTCATTACATCCGGCATAGAAGATACAAGTCTGATATCGATTTCACCATCAAGCCCATACAGAGTCTTTAGTTCTTTAAGGTTGTCTATGTACTGCTTCGCCACCAGCTCATTGAGTTTCACAGTAAGATCCTCTTCTGTCAGATTCTCTACAATGATTGACACCTCAGCCTTGCCTCTTCTGATTTTATTCCTTACAATATTCTTTATTCCTTCTTCTGCAAAGGAATACCTCTTCGGCATCTTGACGTTTATGTCTGAATATCTGTGATTAACAGTTCTGATTTCTGCTGTTACATTTCTTTTGCCATCAGAATACTCGCCTCTGCCGAAACCTGTCATACTTTTTATCATCTTTTTTCCCCATTTCGTCAGTTAATATGATAATATTCTTATTATAAAATCAATCAATAAAAAAAACAAGGAGTAAACAATATGCCTTTTGACGGTGTCGTAACTTTTGCTGCGGTAAAAGAATTCAGAGATAAACTAATACTTGGAAAAATAGAAAAAATATATCAGCCTCAGCCTGAACAGCTGCTTTTCATCATCCACACAAAACATGGAAAACAGAAGCTGTTCATATCTGCCAGCGGTAATCATTCAGCTATGTATCTGATCGATGAAACACCTGAGAACCCTGTCAATCCCCCTGTTTTCTGCATGGTTCTGCGAAAGCATCTGAGTGCCGCACGCATTACAGATATAATTCAGTACGAAAATGACCGTATAGTGGAGATAATGCTGGAAACCGTAAATGAGCTCGGCTTTTCAGTTAATAAAAAACTCATAGTGGAAATAATGGGCAAACACAGCAATATACTGCTGGTGGATATAGATACAGGCCGTATAATCGACAGCATCAAGCACATCTCTATAGATGTCAACCGCGCTCGCCAGACCCTTCCCGGCAAAGCTTACGAATATCCGCCGGCACAGAAAAAAATCCCGTTTACTCAGATTACAGAAAGCCAGCTAAGTGAACTCGTGCAAAACGAGCTTCAGCCCGAAAGGGATCTCATGGCTGGAGTACAGGGAATCTCTCCCGTGCTGGCTGCTTCCCTTGTCTCTGACGGCTGCGGCAGTGCATATAACATCCTTCAGTATATCATAAACTCCATCGTAACCGGCACCAGCCAACCTGTAGTATATGTGGACAAAAACGGAAAACCTGAAGATTTTCATGTTGTCCCTCTGTCTGTATATTCACATGACTACAAGGCCATAGTATTCGACAGTTTCAGTAAAGCTGCGGCTTACTATTTCCGGAACAAAGAATCATCCAACACGATAAAGCAGAAATCCAATGATCTGCTGCGTGTCATCAGAACACATTCCGATAAACTCAAACTAAAAACCCAGCGCCTCAACGAAGATCTGCAGAAAGCCGAGAATTCCGAAAAATACAGGCTTTACGGCGAGCTCCTCACTGCAAATCTCCATCTGTGCAAACCCGGGGATACTAAAGTCACTGTAGTCAGCTACTACGACGGACAGCAGATGGATATTCCTCTTGATCCGAAATATTCACCTTCAAAAAACGCACAGAATTACTATAAAAAATACGGAAAATCAAAAATAGCAATAAAGGAGAAAAAAATTCAGCTTGAAGAAGTTTCCCGGGAAATAGAATATCTTGACTCAGTTGCTATGCTGACAGAACATGCATCCACTATAGAGGAAATCGAACTCCTGCGTCAGGAACTGACAGACTCTGGTTTCATCAGGTATAAAAAAAACCGCCAGAAACAGCAGCGCAGGTACAAACCATCTCCGCACGTATACACATTGTCATCCGGGAAAAAAGTCATGGCGGGCAGAAACAATAAAGAAAATGACTGGCTCACTCTCAGGAAAGCATCTTCCTCAGATCTGTGGTTCCACACCAAAGATATCCCCGGAACCCATGTCATTCTTTTTCTTGACGGAGAAGAACCTACTGACGAAGATCTGTTTGAAACCGCTTCAATTGCAGCATATCACAGTAAAGGATCAGCTTCAGAAAACGTACCTGTAGATTACACCAGGGTACGTTATGTAAAAAAACCATCAGGAGCAAAGCTTGGCATGGTTATTTTCACTCATAACAGAACATTATATGTCAATCCGGGGCTTCCGGAAAGGAAGTAAAAAGGCGCCTTACAGCGCCTTTGCCCATTCTGCTATTTTATTCACAACTTCATCACCCCTGCTCTGCGAATTGCCATTGTGGATTTCGTGATAAAGACCGTCCCATTCTATGTACTCTATTTTTTCACCCTGTTTCTCAAGTCTTTCAGCAATTTTTCTGCTGCCTTTCACATCACAGATCATATCACTTCCTCCGTGCATAAGCAAAGTCGGAATATCTGCTGCCGCATGATTATCTTCAAGTGTACCTTCCTCAAGCTTCAGACCGGTTTCAAATCCGTCCACAGCACATAATGCGGATATTCTGTTATGAACCATGGGATTATCTTTATATGGCCTGACTGAATCAGGATGACCCAGCACTTCTTCATCAACTTCAGAACT
>JALEQY010000031.1 GCA_022763735.1 Clostridiales bacterium | reverse complement strand
TGATACGTCTATAGTATTTCGCATTCAACTTACCTCCTGTTAGAATTTCAAACCTGCTTCACGAGCACCGTCAGCAAGTTCCTTAACTCTTCCGTGATAGAGGAATCCGCCTCTGTCAAAGGTAACTTCTTCAATGCCTTTAGCGAGTGCTCTCTTTGCAATAGCTTCTCCCACTGCTTTGGCAGCTTCTTTGTTGCCGCCGTATGCAACCTGTGACTTCAATTCCTTGTCAATGGTTGATGCTGAAGCAAGTGTAACTCCGTTTACGTCGTCGATAATCTGAACCGCAATATTCTTATTGCTTCTGAAAACGCACAGTCTAGGTCTTTCAGGAGTGCCATAAAGGTTTCTTCTGATTCTCTGGTGTCTTGCAACACGCTTATCGTTTCTGCTTTCTTTAGCCATTTTATTTCACTCCTTTCCTTAGTTAGCTCCGGTCTTACCTTCTTTTCTGCGGATAACTTCGCCATCGTATTTGATACCTTTACCTTTGTAAGGTTCAGGTCTTCTCCAGGCTCTGATGTTCGCAGAATAGTTTCCAACCTGCTCTTTGCTGATTCCCTTTACTACTACTGTAGTAGCATCAGGTACTTCTGTTTCGATTCCTTCAGGGTCTTCCATTTCAACCGGATGTGAATATCCGAGGTTCATAACCAGTTTCTTACCCTTCTTCTCAGCCTTGTAACCTACGCCTACCAGCAGAAGCTTCTTGCTGTAACCTTCAGTTACGCCGATTACCATATTATTGATGAGAGTTCTTGCCAGTCCGTGCTGAGCTCTCTTCTCTGCGCTGTCATCATCTCTTGTAACTTTAACAACGCCGTCATTTATTTCAACATTTAATAATTTGCTTACCTGTTCCTGCAGTTCGCCTTTAGGTCCTTTAACGGTAACAACATTATTGCTGTCAACCTTTACCTCAACGCCGGCAGGAAGAGTGATCGGTTTTATACCTATTCTTGACATTTTCTATTTCCTCCTACCATTTATTACCATACATAACAGATTACTTCGCCGCCGATTCCGAGCTTTCTAGCTTCTTTATCGCTGATAACTCCCTTTGATGTGGAGATGATAGCGATTCCGAGTCCGCCCAAAACTCTTGGAATTTCATTAGCCTTCGCATATGATTTGAGGCCTGGCTTTGAGATCTTTCTGATTCCGCTGATTACTCTTTCTTTGTCAGGACCATACTTCATTGTCACTGTGATCATGCCCTGCTTGTTATCATCTGTTACTTTGAAGTCTTCGATGTAACCTTCTTCTTTTAAGATTCCTGCGATGGATTTCTTCATCTTTGATGCCGGAATGTCAACTGTTGCGTGTCCTGCTGTGTTAGCATTTCTGATTCTTGTTAACATATCAGCAATAGGATCTGTCATTGTCATTTTGTTTTGTTCTCCTTCCTCCACCAGTTTTGTGTCGCTCGCCGGAGCGGGCGTTTACAACTTAATGGATAGTAGTTTTAACTTATTATTTTTACCAGGAAGCTTTCTTCACGCCCGGAATTTCACCCTTGTAAGCAAGTTCTCTGAAGCAGATTCTGCAGATTCCGTATTTTCTCAGTACTGAGTGAGGTCTTCCGCAGATTCTGCATCTTGTATATGCGCGAGTTGAAAACTTCGGTTTTCTCTGCTGCTTAACTTTGAGAGATGTTTTAGCCATTGTGTCCCTCCTGTTTATTTCTCAAACGGCATTCCGAGACCTGCGAGCAGTGCTGCTGCTTCTTCGTCAGTTTTTGCCGTTGTTGTGAATACGATGTTCATGCCCTTGATTGTATCTACTTTATCGTAGTTGATCTCAGGGAAAATGAGCTGTTCCTTGATACCCATCGAGTAGTTTCCTCTGCCGTCAAACGAGTTCTTGCTTACGCCCTTGAAGTCTCTTACTCTCGGAAGAGCGATGTTGAAGAGCTTGTCGATGAATTCGTACATGTTGTCGCCTCTTAAAGTAACCTTGGCGCCAACCGGCATTCCCTGTCTTACTTTGAAGTTGGCGATGGATTTTCTAGCTCTTGTCACTACAGGTCTCTGTCCTGTGATCAGACCGATTTCCTCAACGGCACTTTCCATGATCTTGGCATTTTCTTTTGCTTCGCCCAGTCCCATGTTGATTGTAACCTTTTCGAGCTTAGGAACTTCCATAACGTTTCCATATTTAAACTGATCCATTAATGCCTGGAATACAGTGTTCTTGTAAGTTTCTCTTAATCTTGCTGTCAAAACCGTCTCCTCCTTTCCTAGTCTATTACGGCGCCAGTCTTCTTAGCTACTCTGACTTTCTTGCCGTTTTCTACTTTGTAACCGATTCTGCTCGGCTGTTTTGCTTTTGTGTCATAGTACATAACGTTTGAAACGTTGATAGGACCTTCCTGATGCTTGATCTCAGCAGCTTCCTTCTGAGTCTGCTTCTGGTGCTTGGTCTGTACATTTACACCTTCAACTATTACTCTGCCTTCCTTTGGCATAGCTTTTAACACTTTACCGGTTTTTCCTTTATCTTTACCGGCAAGTACGATTACTGTGTCATCTTTTTTAATACGCATCTCGTAACCTCCTATAATACTTCCGGTGCCAGGGATACTATCTTCATGAAGCCCTTATCTCTCAGTTCTCTAGCAACTGGTCCGAAGATACGGGTTCCAACCGGCTGTAAATCATCTTTTATAATTACTGCTGCATTCTGGTCAAACTTCACATAGCTGCCATCTGCTCTTCTGGCACCAGTCTTTGATCTAACTACAACAGCTCTGACTACGTCACCTTTTTTAACAACTCCACCCGGTGTTGCATCTTTTACAGCACATACGATCACATCGCCGATGTTAGCGTACTGACGGCTTGTTCCGCCTAAGATACGGATACATAAAAGTTCTTTTGCTCCGGAGTTGTCAGCAACCTTTAATCTTGTTTCAGTCTGAATCATTGTCAGGCGCCTCCTTTACTTAACTTTCTCTACGATGTTCACAAGTCTCCATCTCTTGTCCTTTGAGAGTGGTCTTGTTTCCATAATTCTAACTTTATCGCCGATCTGGCATTCATTATTCTCGTCGTGAGCCTTAACCTTCTTAGTTCTCTTTACAGCCTTTCCGTAAAGGGAATGTCTTACGAAGTCTTCAACTGCTACGACAATTGTCTTGTCCATCTTGTCGCTGATTACCATGCCGACTCTTGTCTTTCTTCTGTTTCTCTCAACTGCCATAATACATCCTCCTTTCCGTTAGCCCTGAACCTTCGCGAGTTCTTTTTCTCTGATAATGGTTTTAACCCTTGCGATATCTCTCTTTGTCTCACGCATCTTTATAGGGTTTTCAAGCTGGCCTGTCACGTGCTGGAATCTGAGGTTGAAAAGGTCCTTTTTCATTTTCAGGAGCTCAGCATTCAGTTCAGCTTCTGTCATTTCTCTCATTTTCTTTAATTCCATTATTCTTCACCACCCTTTTCTGCTTCTTTTTCTTTGATGGCAAATTTACATTTAACCGGCAGTTTGTGTCCTGCAAGTCTCATAGCTTCTCTTGCCTGAGCTTCTGTAACACCTTCGATTTCGAACATTACTCTGCCTGGTTTTACTACTGCTACCCAGTACTCAGGAGCACCTTTACCGGAACCCATACGTACTTCAGCAGGTTTCTTTGTTACTGATTTATGAGGGAAGATTTTGATGTAAACCTTACCGCCTCTCTTTACAGATCTTGTCATAGCGATTCTGGCTGCTTCGATCTGGTTTGAAGTGATCCATCCACATTCAGTGGCAACAAGACCATAATCACCGTAAGTGATAGTATTTCCTTTTGTAGCCTTGCCCTTCATTCTGCCTCTGTGGACTCTTCTACGTTTAACGCGCTTTGGCATTAACATGACGCGTGTCCTCCTTTCACCAATGTCTATTCTTCAGTTGCTGCAGCTGCTTCTGCATCTACTGAAACCTGTGCTTCTTCAACTTGTGCTGCCTGAGCTTCTACAGCCGGATCAACCTTTGGAGTCTTTCTTACTCTAGGGTTTACTGCTTTAGGTGCTTCAGCTCTGTCATTTCTTCTGTCGTCTCTTCTAGGTCTTCTTTCACCATCTCTTCTAGGTCTTCTGTCGCCTTTCTTTCTGTCTCTTCTGTTTTCCTTTTCTTCAGGAACCGGGCTCTTGAGACCTTTGTCGAGGATTTCGCCGTGGTTGATCCATACCTTGACACCAAGCTTACCGTAAGTTGTATCAGCTTCTGCAAAGCCGTAATCGATATTAGCTCTTAATGTGTGGAGAGGCACGTTACCTTCGCTGTATTTTTCGGATCTGGCAATTTCAGCTCCGCCGAGTCTTCCTGATGTAAGAACCTTGATACCTTTAGCTCCAGCCTTCATTGTTCTGCCGATAGCCTGTTTCATAGCTCTTCTGAAGGAAACTCTTCTTTCGAGAGCCTGAGCGATGCTTTCTGCTGTAAGCTGTGCATCCAGTTCTGCTCTTCTTACTTCTTTGATATCGATGATGATATTCTTGCCAGTCATCTTTTCCAGTTCACCCTTAAGGTCATCGATTCCTGTTCCGGATCTTCCGATTACCATACCAGGCTTAGCTGTCAGTACGATAACTTTTAATTTATTTTCTGCAGCTCTTTCAAGCAGTACCTTTGAAACGCCTGCAGCGTATAATTTTTTCTTAACGAATTCTCTGACTTTGTTATCTTCAACGAGGTAGTCTGCAAATTTTGATTTATCAGCATACCATTTAGAATCCCAATCTTTTATTACGCCTACTCTCAGTCCATGAGGACTTACTTTCTGACCCATTAATTGAACCTCCTATTCCTTAATTTCTTTCTCTAAGAGTTACACCAACGTGGCTGCTTCTCTTTAAGATTATCGATGCTCTACCCTGTGATCCAGCTCTCCATCTCTTCATAGTAGGTCCCTGGTTAGCATATACTTCAGCGACATAAAGATTGTCTGTGTTCATTTCCTTCACATCTGCATTGGCAGCTGCGGATTTAACAACCTTCTCTACGATTTCAGCTCCCTTTCCAGGAGTGAACTTCAGAATATTCAATGCCTCATTTAAGTCTTTTCCTCTTACTAAATCAGTAACAGGCTTCAGCTTGATAGGAGACATTCTTACATATTTTGCAATTGCTTTTGCTTCCATTTCTAATTATCTCCTTTTCTTACTTTGATTTCTTATCTGCGGCATGGCCTCTGTAGGTTCTTGTAGGAGCAAATTCTCCCAGTCTGTGTCCTACCATATCTTCTGTAATATATACAGGAACGTGTTTTCTTCCGTCATGCACAGCAATCGTATGTCCCACCATCTGCGGGAATATAGTGGATGGTCTTGACCATGTTCTGATGACTTTCTTTTCGTTAGCTGCGTTCATTTCTTCGATAGCTTTCAGCAGCTTAGCGTTTACGAAAGGTCCCTTTTTAAGTGATCTTCCCATTATCTTTGCTCCTTCCTATTATTTTTCGTTTCTTCTCTTCACGATATATTTATCAGATGCTTTCTTTTTCTTTCTTGTCTTGTATCCGAGAGCAGGTTTACCCCAAGGTGTAACAGGGCTGACTCTACCGATTCCGGCCTTACCTTCACCACCGCCGTGAGGGTGATCATTAGGGTTCATTACGGAACCTCTTACTGTAGGTCTGATACCCATGTGTCTTTTTCTTCCTGCTTTACCGATCTGAATGTTCTGGTGATCAAGGTTTCCTACTTCGCCGATAGTAGCTCTGCATTCGATTCTTACTTTTCTCACTTCGCCGGAAGGAAGTCTTACCTGTGCATACTGTCCTTCTTTAGCCATGAGCTGCGCACCGTTTCCTGCCGATCTTACCATCTGTCCGCCTTTGCCCGGCTTCAGTTCCACATTGTGGATAATTGTACCAACCGGAATGTTTGCAAGCGGAAGTGCGTTTCCGATCTTGATGTCCGCATCAGCACCTGATACGATCACGTCGCCTACAGCGAGCTTGTTAGGAGCGATGATATATCTCTTCTCGCCGTCAGCATAATTGATCAGTGCGATATTGGCACTTCTGTTCGGATCATATTCGATAGTGGCAACTGTTCCTGGAATGCCTTCTTTGTTTCTCTTGATGTCGATAATTCTGTACTTCGGTCTGTATCCGCCGCCTCTGTGTCTTACAGTGATCTTACCTCTGGCATTTCTTCCCGAGTGCTTTTTAAGAGTTACTGTGAGTGACTTCTCCGGTGTAGTGCAAGTGATTTCTTCAAATGTAGAAACCGTCATCCCTCTTAAACCAGGAGTGGTCGGATTGTATTTTTTAATTCCCATTTATGTCTACCTCCTGTATTACAGACTCTGGAAGAATTCGATTTCCTTACTCTTTTCAGTAAGTGTAACGATTGCCTTCTTTGTAGCGGCAGTCATTCCAACGTATCTTCCCATTCTCTTCTGCTTTCCTGCAACGTTCATGATGTTTACTTTTGCAACTTCCACATCGAAGATTTCTTCAACCGCATGTTTAACTTCTGTTTTGTTAGCGTCTACTGCAACCTTGAATGTGTATTTTTTAGCCTGTGCATCTTCCATACTCTGTTCTGAAATAACAGGCTTGATTATTACATCGTAAGGCGTTTTCATTATGAGTACACCTCCTCAATTTTTTCTACAGCTTCTTTAGTTACAATGAAGTTTGTGTGATTGATGATCTCATAAACATTCATAGTTGATACTAATGCTGTTCTTACTCCCGGAATGTTAGCTGCAGATCTGATGATATTTTCATCCTTCTCAGCTGTTACGATTAATGCCTTCTTGCCAGCCTTAATGTTTTCGAGCATCTTCACCATTTCTTTTGTCTTAGGTTCTTCAAACTTGATTTCATCAACTACGATGATTTCGTTTTCTGCAACCTTTGATGAAAGCGCTGAGAACATTGCCAGTCTTCTGAGTTTCTTAGGCAGTGTGTATCTGTAGCTTCTTGGCTTTGGTGCGAATACGATTCCGCCTCCTACCTGTGAAGGGTCTGTTGAGCTTCCCTGTCTGTGACGGCCTGTTCCCTTCTGTCTGAATGGCTTTCTGCCGCCTCCTCTGACTTCAGCTCTGGTCTTAGCGGACTGTGTGCCCTGTCTTTTGTTGGCTAAAATATTTTTAACTACTGCATGTACTGCATTCTGGTTAGGCTCGATACCGAAAATCTCGTCTTTCAGTTCGATTGTTCCGGCTTCCTGCCCTGCCATATTCAGCATTGTCACTTTTGACATTTTACTTCCTCCTTCCTGAAGTCATCCTTATTTGTTCTGACCTTTTACTGCATACTGGATGCGAACGAGGCCACCCTTGTTACCAGGTACCGCACCTTTAATCAGCATAAGGTTCTTGTCTTCGATAACTTTTACCAGCTCAACGTTCTGAACTGTTACTGTTTCACGGCCTGTTCTACCAGGACCTGCATTACCTTTGAATACTCTTGAAGGATAAGTACCTGCAGCAAGCGCACCAGCAAGTCTCTTGTGTTTTGAACCGTGACTCATAGGGCCTCTGTGGTGTCCGTGTCTCTTGATGTTACCCTGAGTTCCCTTACCTTTTGAAGTTCCTGTTACGTCCAGTTTTACGCCTTCTTCAAAATCAGCAACTGTGATCTGCTGTCCGATTTCGTAAGTTTCGCCTTCTTCCGGTCTGAATTCAGCCAGATTTTTCTTAGGAGCGATTCCGTTCTTGGCGAAATGTCCTGTCATAGGCTTGTTCACTCTCTGCGGCTTAGCGTCTTCGAATCCGAACTGTACTGCGTTGTAGCCATCAGTTTCAACAGTCTTGATCTGAGTTACCGTCATCGGGCCAGCCTGAACTACTGTTACAGGAACAACTGCTCCATGTTCGGTAAAGATCTGGGTCATGCCCATTTTCCTACCTAAAATAGTTTTCATATTTTTCCTCCTTGATTCTTACAGCGGACCGCATGCAGCGGTCATACTAAGGGGAGTTCCCTTCGCCTTTTGTTATTTATGGTTTTACCCTCGCTGTCGGATCGGCAGTTCCGGGATTGCCATTATAATTTGATTTCGATATCAACGCCTGCAGGTAAGTCCAGCTTAGTAAGAGCATCTGTTGTCTTAGCTGTAGCGCTTGTGATGTCGATCAGTCTTTTGTGAGTTCTCTGTTCGAACTGTTCTCTTGAATCCTTGTATTTGTGAACAGCTCTAAGGATAGTCACTACTTCCTTTTCTGTCGGAAGCGGAATAGGTCCTGATACTTCAGCACCTGTCTTCTTGGCAGTCTCAACGATCTTTGCTGCGGACTGATCAAGAAGTGCATGGTCATAAGCTTTAAGCTTGATTCTGATTTTCTGTAATTCGCTCATTTTTTCCTCCTAGATTTTTTGTACTGTTTTCGCTATGCTCGTACAAGGGGTTCTGATGCTTGAATTTTCAACGCATACAGTGGATTTGCCTGCTTCGTACACGCTTTCGTGTGTTTCTATTGTTTTACACACAATAAAAATTCAGCGAATCCCTACGCCCCCATCGATGTGGGGACAATTCTCAGTGGAAATTCTCCTATAGCAAGGTAACTTCCCACGTCATCGCCTTACACAAGCTTTTTTAGTATACCCTACTATGCGAAATATTGCAAGAGTTTTTTCGAAAGTTTTTTGTATTTTTTTACGTTGCAAAATCCCTTGTTTTCAATGGTTAGAGAGTCCATTTTAGGCACACACTTTCCAGTGTTTCTATGAATCAGGTACATCTCGACAGGCTTGTCCGAAATTATTTTTTATTTTTTCAGAATTTTTATTTTTGGGGAGGTATGTATTCAAAGAAAAAAACACTCATGTACAGCTGCTTCTGAACTGGATTTCGGGGATGCAAGCTGTAGAATTCCGCGTTCCGAAAGGTAGTGGTTTATTTTCACGGTGTCCCGAGAATTTACAAAATCGGGCATTTTTACATACCATTTCGTAAAAAATTCAGTCGTTTTCCAAAATTTTGTAGTTATCTGTTACGAAACAGAGTAAAAAAACAACTGTTTTCGTAACGTGTAGCCTTCTTATTTTTATTAATACAAAACACAATGTGCCTGATCCGCATGTTTTTTCTCATTTCATATCTTGTTTTTACGAAACAGGACTCTAAATTTACTGATTTCGTAAATTTCCGGCAATCCCGTAGCGTCTGCGCGGTAAAAATGGAAAAATTTAAGATCATTATCGGGAATAAAGGCATAATTTCGAGCAGCCCGGGCTGGCCGCTTCACTGTCATCACGAACCACTTCATGATTCACATCATGATTCACATCGGACCAGGTTCGAGCTGCACATGACCGAGCCGCTCGAACCCCACACATCCAACCGATTTCTATCAGTTATGCCCGCATTTCTCATATATTATTATTTATAGATGTCTATAGGTCTTTCGTCACTCAGGTCTGCCAGGAATTCCGCTGCTTTGTTCAATGCGATAGCAGCGATGTCGTCAATCTCTCTTCCTTCTGCTTCTGCTGCGATAACTGCTGCAGAAACTATATCACCGGCACCGGTGGTTGTCGCAAACGAAAGAACTCTTTCCGGCCTCAGGATACCTTCATTGAATCCCGATTTATAATATATTCCGCCGCCTTTCATCGTGATTATGATTCTGTCGACACCTTTTTGTTCAAGGAAGGCACCTGCTTCCATCAGCTGATCCTGCCCGAGGATTGTTTTGCCTGTCATGGCTTCAGCTTCCATTCTGCCCGGCATTACGCAGTACATTTTATCCAGGACATCTGCGACCTTACCGCCGCCGTGTCTGGTACCCGGATCGAAGAAGATTTTCACATTCTCTTTATTCCCATAAAGTTCCGCTACTCTGGCGATGGTTTCTTCAGGAAGACTTCCGTCCATCACAATAATATCAGCCTTGTCGATCAGTTCTGCCGCTTCATCGATAAACGACGGCGTAAATTTCGCAAGCAGTGAATCATTGCACTTGAAGCCTTCTATATCTCCCAGAATATTAACCATCTCCACCTGGATCGGTGTAGTTCCCTGAACCTTCCTGACTCCTGCAGTGTTTATGCCGCACGACTTCAGTTCCTCTACAACTGCCAGTCCCAGAGGATCAGTTCCTACAATCGAGATGTATGACACATCGTGTCCGTCTGCCGCAAGATGCTTGGCAATGTTAAATCCGCATCCTCGGTTTTCTACTATAATGTCATCATATTCAGGCCTTTCGGGTTCCTGCTGTACAGCCGGCGCCTTCTCCTCCGCGCTTCCGTCTGCTCCGCCCGGTCCATTGTCTTCCTGCATCATCTGCACCATCTGCATCATCTGCGTCATACCATATGTGCCGTCCGCCATCTGCCTGTCCATTTCACCGTAAAGCTGCTGACCGAGTCCAGTGCCCATACGTTCCTCTTCGCCCTTTACAGGAATCATTTTTATCACTACCGAAGCCATAGCTCCGCCAATTACTGCTATCATTTCATTTCTCCTTTTCAAAATTACTCCACAAAAATACTTCCACCTATAAATTCTCTCATTATCGAGTTGTTAGGCACATACTGTTCTTCATCTATCTCCTCGAAAAATCTGATAAAATCAAGCATCCTCACAGCCTCGCTGTATTCCGGCTGATCAGGCGACACTCCTTCGAGAAGAGGTTCCGCATATTTTTTAAGCACTGACAGCTCATAAACCAGTGCGGAATTAAAGAGCACATCAGCTTCACCGTTATACGGGAAAATGTTCTTATCCTCGCCTGCTCTGACCTTAGGCCACTGGGCAATTGTCTGAGCTGCAGAGTTTCCTCTGTATTTATAATCGCGCACTATCCTCCTCAGTATTCTGGCATCTGTAGTAGGCACTCTGTTGTGCACATCTATGTTCAGCTGCGTGAAAGGGCTTATATATATCCTGAATTTCTGCCTGTCATCGATGTATTCTGTAAGTTTGCCGTTAAGGGCGTGTATCCCCTCTATGACTATCGGCTGTGATGCTCTGATGGATGTTATCCTCCCGCCGAACTTCTTGGTGCCCGATATGAAGTCAAACTCCGGCAGATCCACAGCTCTGCCGTCAAGGAGGTCATTCATGTTATCATTGAACAGACCTATATCCAGTGCTTCAATATCTTCATAGTTCGGCTTGCCGTCCGCTCCCTTCGGGGTCTCACTTCTGTTGAGGAAATAATCGTCCATCCCGATATAAAGCGGATCCAGACCATTGACTCTCAGCTGTACACACAGTCTTCTGGCAAAAGTTGTCTTTCCCGAGGATGACGGCCCTGCTATCAGCACTATACGTTTCTTTCCCCTGGTGATCATATCAGCAATTTCAGCAATCTTTTTCTCATGAAGAGCTTCCGACAGCAGAATAAGATCTTTGGCACCTCCTCCGCGGATTTTTCTGTTCAGATCCTCAAGGTAGGATACACCCAGGAGCTGCTGCCATTTTTTAGCTTCTCCGAAGGCAGTGTAAAGCTTGGCCTCGTCCACGAAAGGCGGTATCTCATCAGGCTTTGAGTAGTATGGAAACCTCAGCAGCACACCACGCCTGTACTTTTTCAGCTCAAAATACTCAATGTACCCTGCTGACGGAGCCATAAGTCCGTAGAAAAAATTACGATACCCTTCAATATGGTAAAACTTGGCTTCATCTACATAATCAGCACGCTCAAGCAGTCTGGATTTCTCAGGGTAATTGTATTTTTCCCAGATGTCAACCGCGTCCTGTCTGCTGTATGATTCCCTGACAATCGGTACATCCTCATCCACCAGCTGACGCATCCTGGCTTCAATCTGCCTGACCTGCTCTTCGGTAACCGGGTCGCTGGTTTTTATCTCCGTGTACAATCCCTTATTCAGCGAATTCTCTATCTCCACACTGTAAATGCCAAGAACGTCCTTTACCGCTTTGAGATATATCAGAGACAGGGTATGCTGATATACCAGATTGGCGCTGTGAGTCCTCATGTCCAGCAGCTCCACCGTTGAATCCTTATCGATGAGGAAATCAAGCTCCTCGTCACGCCCATTGACTCTGCCGATAAGTATCCTGTAGGGGAGTTCATCCTGATACTCCCGCACAATCGATTCAAGTCTGACGGGCTCTTTCCTGATTATTTCATCAAAAAGCTCTCCAGGCCCTTTTTTTAACATAATTTTCATGGCAATACCTCTTTTTCGTAATATATTCATAATATATATGCATGTTTCAATTTATCAGTATAACATAAATCAGCAGTATCCGGTATGTTTTTCGCGACTTACCTCAAGATAAATCCGGAAGGAGATTATCAGATGGCAGCAAAAAAGGCTCATCGCATCAGAACTCTACCAGCTGTATCTGATGCGACAGCCCTCTCATCATATGCTGTTCGTATGCCGTCATTTCACCCCTCAGGGATTTACTGCATCACTGCCGGGTTCACCGGCCTTGTGGCGTTTCATGTCTGCGACGAGGTCTATTATCGTCTGCATCTCCTGCTCATGCAGAGTTATGCCCCTCGACATATGCTCATGACCGGGATCCCATTCCCGTATATCATACTTCGGTGCCCCGTCATTCCATTTAACCATGTTCAGCTCTTTTTTCCATCCTGTGGAATACGATGCGATGACTCCTATGTGTTCTACGATTTCATAAGTGATTTCCCTGTCTCTGCCGTTTACCATATACCTGATCTCCTTTCTGCTTTTTATGTCTCAATACCTCTCTTGAACAGTATTATAATGCCAGTATTGTTATTATTTGTAAATAGCATTTCTCATATTTTCACCAGACTTTCACGATATGTACATTTTACATGCAGCTTAAGACACATCTAAAAGGCGCCCCTTAGCTGGAGCGCCCCTGTATTTACCTTGTATTTTATTATACATTAATCTTCCATAGCTGCTTTTATCATGGCAGGTATCTTCCTGCATTTTTCCTCGGAAATCGATGCCACTGATACCCTGAGGCCTTTTGCCAGAGGTACTATGAACAGTCCCTGTTTTTCCAGTTTCGCGCTGATTTCATCAGGGTTGTCGCATGGTATGGAAATGAAGAAGCCTGCATCAAAAGGCACTGTCTCAAGACCCACATTCTTCGCCTCTTCCTCAAAAGCTCTGCCGCGTGCGATAAGCATTTCACGGTAATGAGCCCTCTCGCGGTCGACTCTTTCCAGAAGCCCCGGGTCACCATATATTCTCGAAAGAATAACCTGAGCAACTTTGGCACTGTTAGACCATGAACCTCTTGATGAATATTCGCATACACGTTTGAATTCATCAGCGATTTCCTTTGTTTTAGCGATACAGATCATAGCTCCGCATCTTGTTCCGTAAAGTGTATATGTCTTGGAAAGGCTGTACGCCATAATGGAAATCACGTTTTCAGGGAGTCTTTCAAGCTTAGGCAGGAATCTTCTGTATTCTTCTTCATCTCCTGCGAAATCAATATATGCCGCATCTATCACCAGAGCGATAGCTTTACCGCATTCAGCCGCTTCACACAGTTCGTCGATGACTTTGTCCCAGTCCTCCAGTGTAAGCGAATACCCTGTAGGATTGTGGGCAGGAGTATTGAGGATTATAACAAGACTCTCCTGCTTGGCCAGCAGCTCAGTCGCCTTATCATTCAGCGCTTCTGCATTGAACCTGCCATCTTCTGTGAAAAACTCAAACGTCTCTATGCTTCTGCCTATTTCACCTGCTATAGTATTATACGGAGCCCAGTGCCAGTCTGATGTCAGCACCTTGTCTCCTCCATCGGAATAATTTGATATCACATTTCTCAGGGATCCTGTGCCTCCAGGTGTTGCCACCGCTTCAATGAATCCTTCAGGTTTGTGTGATCCGAATGCAGCCTTCTGTACAGCCTCTCTGAAAGGTGCGATTCCGCCAATCGGGGCATAATCCGCATAATCCTTAGGGCTGAGGTGTTTGAACACTTCATCAACAGATGACAGTACCACAAGCTCCCCATCATCATCAAGCAGAGATCCGATGGTAGCATTTATCACTTTATCTGCTCCCTTTTCGGCTATCATCTTCTTAGCTCTGTTGCTTATCCCGAAAATCTTATCTTCCTGCGGTATGTGTCTGCCGTTTCCTCGTGCCAAAATATACTCTGACATTAAAAATATCCTCCATCTATTTAATTTTAATTATTATCTCTTTGCCGTCTTCATAACCGTCAAGGGCTTTAACCGCACCGACAACCACGTTTTTAAGCGTTTTTTTAACGAAAGGCACCATCCAGATGTCTTCCCCATCTATTGTAAGCTGAACATCAAGCTCATCTTCAGCTGCTGCTGTTTTCTTTTCTACTAAATCAGCCAATTTCTTTACCTCCGTAACTCCATTTATCACCGGCAGACCGTTATATTCTGTCATTGAGTCTGCAATGATTCCCGAAACGGCTACAGCCTCAGGGCACATACGTTTCTCAACATCCTCTTCTGTCCTGCCGGTTATTATAGTCGGACATTTAAGCCCGCTGTCACCTTCAAGTATCACAAAATCCTCCTTGTAATACTTAAGTATCTCATCTATCGTCATCTGTCTGTCTGTGATCAGCGCTGTCTCACGGATTCCCCGCCCCGTGACTCTGCATGCCCCGGCTTCCATATGCTTGAAGGTATCTGTTCCGGGACTGTCTGCTCTGAAACCTTCGTAATGTATATCCTTGACTGTGCCTACGCTGTACCCACGACTCCTGAGCTCTCTCACCAGCGCCGTCACTGTAGTGGTTTTACCCGTTTTGGAAAACCCTTTTATCATTATGATACGCATATTCAATCTCCAAAATCAATCAGTTCATACTGGTGGTTCAGAATGTCCACGGTAAGAACCTTATTTGCCAGCACTCCTTCCCGGTTCAGCAGAAGTTTCAGAGTTTCAGCCACCTGAAGGGCTCCTGTCACCGCCGGAGTAAAAGAAGGGTTGCCAGTTTCCTTCTCCATGCCGTAATTCTCATCACCATCATAAAGAGTATGTATCAGTCTGTCGCCCGGCATTATAACTGCAACCTGCCCGTGCCATCCTGCTATAGCTCCATGCACCAGCGGAATATTCTCCTCCTCACATGCGTCCTCCAGTATTTTACGGGTATTTATATTATCAAGAGCATCTATGACCACGTCGTGTCCACTGATGATTTCTCTGCTGTTTTCTTCTGTATAAAATGCACATACAGGGCATATCCTGGTTTCACTGTTTATCTGACCCATCTGCCTCATGCCTTCTTCTGCCTTCAGCATTCCTATATTGTCTTCGTTGGAAAGCACCTGTCGATTAAGATTGCTTATATCAAACACATCTCCGTCCACGATAGTCAGTCTTCCTACGCCAAGCCTTGTCAGGCCTTCTATGATACCTCCACCAAGCCCTCCGCATCCTATAACGCATACAGATTTTTCGCCCAGCAGTTTCTGTTCGCGAGGAGATATCGTTCCAATATTTCTGTCATATCGGCTGTTCATTGCCATCAGCCTCCCGATACACGCGAAAATGCCTTGAGATAGTCCCCATCACTGAGTCTTGAATCTATCATCACTCTTTTGTTGTTTACAGATACAAATCCGAAATTTCTTGTTTCTTTATAGTTGATACCTGCCGCCTGCAGCGCTTCATCACATGTACAGTTATCGGGAACCTCAAAAACCCTTTCGGTATCGCCTTCAAAAAGCTTTTTCAAGGTACCTTTTAACGCTATCGTAACTTTCATCCTTTTACCTCCATACAAATAATTGGGACAGATTATGCAATCTGTCCCAATTATACAATAAACGATTCTATCTTGTCAGCCCATTTCAAGATATTATATTCACTTAATTTTATAACAGTGACTGGATGAGTTCTTCAGGCATTGTACCATCCTTGTTCCATCCAAGTACCTCATAATACTGATCAAGCATGCTTTCGAAGTCTTCCTGAGTCATAACCTGACCTGCAGCAGGACCGTTGGAAAGCGCATCTCTTACCACTCTCTTAGGAACTGTATCGTGTGTTCTGTTGAAGCCTTCTCTCTGGTTGAAAGCACGAGCAATGTTGATTACATTGCGTCCTACTCTTGACATATCTTCTTCAGTCCATTCCTTGCCGGTCACCATAGTGAGGAGTTCAGACATGATAGCATAGTCGATAGTTCCCCAGAAGTCGCAGATACAGAGTGAGAACTTGATAGCATTGAATTCTCCCAGATCATATACCAGCTGACCCTTGCCTTCTGCTGTGTACGGATCAATTGAAGCTTCGAATACTTCTGCATTCGCAGCGTATGATCTCATGTGGCATGCACCTCTGTCGGATACTGCGTATGACAGAGCCATTCCCCATGAACCACGTGGTTCATACTGAGGATACTCAAGACCCTTAACCTGCATTGCTATATCAAGACCGCCGAACTTTTCTGCAGCTTTCTTTGTTCCCAGAGCAAGATCAGCACCAACACCTTCATTTCTTGCCATCAGCTTAACATATTCGATCATCTTGTCAGCTTCACCGAATCTGATGCCGAAGTCGTGGTCGCCTCTTTCTGTCATTTCCATAGCCCAGATAATAGTATCTCCGGCACTGATTGTATCAAGACCCATATCATCGCAGACTTCATTGAACTTAACGATCTTCTCAGGGTCACGGTTTCCTGCGTTAGGTCCTGCAACTGAAATTGTTTCGTATTCAGGTCCCTCGCAGATAGCGTCTCCTATCTTGAGGAAGTTACCGCATCCGAGTCCGCAGCTTCCGCAGCCTCTCTTGCCTTCTCTGTATTTTGAAAGCACTTCGCCGTTGTATTCAGTCCACTTTTCATCTGTAGTGTCCGAGAAGTTTTTGAACGGCAGAATTCCTCCATCATTACAAGCTTCCAGGAATGCTGTAGTACCATCATCAAAGATGAACTGGTTATCATCGTTTACTACATCGTTTCTCAGGATTTCAATAATTCTGTCAGTTGTTTTCTCTATATCGTGAACCTTGACGCTTCCTGTTCCTCTTACCAGGATAGCCTTCATGTTCTTGGAACCCATTACAGCACCGATGCCGCCTCTTCCGGCCTGTCTGTAATAGTCACAGTTGATACATGACATGATGTTGAGGTTCTCTCCTGCAGGTCCGATTGACAGAACACTGTATTCAAGACCATACTGATCAGCCAGCTTCTTCTCTGCCGCATGTGATCCCATTCCCCATAAATCAGCTGCGCTGTGGAATGAAATCTCATCATTATCGATAACTACATATCCAGGCTCATCCAGCTTGCCTTCGAATACAACCATATCATATCCCGCATATTTGAGACGGATGCCAACGTGTCCGCCTACGGAGCAGTCATTCATAGTTCCTGTTGCCGGTGATTTGGCAGCGATGGAAAGCTTGCCTGAGCATGGTACAGGAGTTCCTGTCAGAGGTCCTGTTGTCAGATAGAGTTTATTGTCCGGTCCCAGCGGATCAATTCCAGGTTCCAGATCTTCATACATGTATCTGATTACCAGACCCTTTGAACCAACGAATTTCTCTGCGAAATCCATACGAAGCGGCTCTGTGGAGGTTGTTTTATCTGTGAGATTGATTCTCAGCACTTTATTCTGATATCCAAGCATTGTCATAATTCTATACCTCCCTTGCCTTATTCAAATGTCAGAGCATGCTGCGGACAGATCTGGGCACACTTAGGGTTGCCCTGACATGTATCGCATATGTATGCTTTGGCATCTCTGATTCTAACAACTTTCTTAGGACATTTGTCTGCACATGCTTCACAGCCGATGCACAGATCATGATCTACTTCAATATGATCAGTAATCTTGATAGCATCTACCGGACATGCTTTAGCGCAGAGTCCGCAGAGGATGCAGAAGTGATCCGCATATTTAAGATTACCGTTATCATAATACGTTTCGATAGCTATTCTTGCTTTTGAAGGCACGTATTCACCTTCTTTGTAAGCCGAGCAAACCTGTGCACAAAGCTGGCAGCCTATGCAGTTCACTTTATTGAACTTAAGTCTTTTCATTTACGCTCTCCCTTTCAAAATAAAAAGTCAAAAAAAATAACAAAGTAAAACCACCTCAGCATAAAAACTGCGGTACAGTTCTCCTTTGCACAATGGCAGGCGATAAAATCGCTCTTATCACCCTAACGTTTTCACCGGCAGCGAGTGTCATGTGAAAATCGGAGTATCAAATTGTTATACTGATTTTATATTTAATGCAATTATAACGCATATTGTCGTCAAATGTCAATGAGATGCTGAACACTAATCAAATAGTCGGACTATTATTATTATTCGGCAATATCAATCGCTATTCCAGAGAAACTTTTATCCCTGACAGCAGTATTAAAAAGTTACGGTTTGTAGATACTAGAATTATGAAACGATATACACACGGGAGGTGAATTTTTTGAGACAGGATAAAAAACGCAGAGACAAGCCTGCAATAGCACTGGTTCTATGCTTCTGCATGATGGCTCTGGTGTCGCTGTTTGTTGTTAAAGCCAATATAGATAAAGTAAAAAACAACATGGAAGGAAGCAATGTCACAGATGCCGTGAAGGAAAAAGCGGTTGACGGCAGCAGAACCGATAATATAATCGACAGTGCAGATAACACTTCTGATCAGGGAAGCGGCACGTCAGGCAATACTGATGATCAGGAAAGCACGTCAGAATACATCATACCGGTCAGCGGTGAGATAATCATGGGATATTCATCCGACATGCCGGTATACTGGAAAACTCTCGATCAGTACATGACCCACAGCGGTATCGATATAGCTGCCCCTTCAGGTACAAGTGCCGCCGCATGTGCTGCCGGCACGGTAACAAAGGTATGGGAGGATGACAGATTCGGCATATCAGCAGAAATCAGCCACGGCGAAGGCATCACATCCATTTACGGCAATCTCGCCAGAGATGGTCTGGCTGAAACAGGTGATGTTCTGAAACAAGGTGATACAGTGGGAAAAATCGGTCAGAGTTCCATGTTTGAATTTGATGACCCTCCTCATCTTCACTTTGAAATCAGAGAAAACGGAGCTGAAGCCGATCCCGGCAAATACATCAGTTTCTGATACGGACGATACGGCCATTCAAAAAGGCAGTGGTCTAAACCACTACCTTTACATAATTGATATTCTTGCCTCTGTTTCTGAACTTCTCTTCATATTCCGTCATCGTATACCTTGATTCATACGGACTGCTGTGCAGATCTCTGCTCTCCTCTGTAATCTCCAGCCCTGCCGCACCGATTTCCTCCAGGGTGAAATCATACAGCTGATCATTATCAGATTTGAACTCTATGAAGCCGCCGGCTCTGAGAGCCCATCTGTAATCGAGAAGTCTCTGCCTGTATGTCAGGCGTCTCTTGGCATGACGTGCTTTAGGCCACGGATCGCTGAAATTGAGATATATCCCTTCAAGCTGCCCTTCTGTGAAGAATTCATCCATACTGTGAACAAAAGTCATCATGAACTTCAGATTCGGGATGCCTCCATCTACTGCTCTGGCTTTCTCAAGAGCTCTGAGTATCACGGTCTCCTGTCCTTCTATTGCTATGTAGTTTTTATCCGGGTTGTCAAGGGCTTTCCTGATTATGAAGTTCCCCTTGCCGCACCCTATCTCCAGGAAAAGAGGTCTATCCTGATCAAAGCACGAATCCAGCCTGCCCGCTTCAGGTTCTGTGATCATATATTCACTGCACTCTCTGAGTTTTTCTTCAAGGTTTTTAGCTTTTCTCTGTCTCATTTAAGTTCACGTTCTCCATACATTATCACATTATTATCCGCTGTGCCACTATAACTGCAATGAACAGCAGGAAAATCACCGATGCTGCGAAATCTCTCTTTTCAAGTTTCATGCCGTTCATTCTCGTTCTCTTTATATTTCCTCCATAACATCTTGCCTCCATAGCCATGGCCAGATCCTGTGCTATCCTGAATGCGCTAATGAACAGAGGAACCAGGATAGGTACCAGGGCTCTGGCTCTCCTGATAATATTGCCACTCTCAAAATCGGCTCCTCTTGCCTGCTGCGCTTTCATTATCTTATCTGTCTCCTCTATCAGCGTAGGTATGAATCTGAGGGCTATTGTCATCATCATTGCCAGCTCATGGGCAGGCAGTCCGAAACGTTTGAAAGGGGACAGCAGCGCTTCGATACCATCTGTAAGGCTTATGGGCTTTGTCGTAAGGGTGAGAAGCGATGAGCCTATGATCAGCAGTATCAGTCTCACAGCCATAAATACAGCTGTCCGCAGTCCGCCCTTGGTTATGGAAAAAATCCAGAAGGATACAAGCACTTCTCCCTTCACCATAAACATATTTATTATGAATGTGAACAGTATTATCAGAAATACAGGTTTCAGTCCACGAAGTATGAAACTCAGCGGTACTTTAGAAACAGCAATTATGATTGCCAGTCCTGCGAATGCTATCGCAAATCCGATAAAGTCATCTACTACAAACAGTGCCACAATATACAGCACTGTCGCCAGTATCTTGATACGAGGATCCAGCCGGTGGATAAATGAGCCACCGGGATAGAATTGTCCAAGGGTAATATCTCTTATCATTTTTTCAAAACCTTTGCTATCTGCTCTGCCGCTTCATCCATCGTCAGGCAGTCTATATCTATATCCATTCCTGCTTTTTTCAATGCAGTTGTTATCGCCATCGAATCAGGAAGATCCAGTCCGATTTCACGCAGCTCATCAGCTCTTGAAAACACTTCCTGCGGAGTCCCATCCATGGCGACCCTGCCTCTGTTCATAACAAGAACCTTATCCGACATACGTGCAATATCGTTCATATTATGAGAAACGAGAAATATTATATTGCCTTCCCTGGCATGTATCGCCTCAACCATTTCGAGTATATCAGCATGGGCTTTCGGGTTCAGCCCGGCTGTAGGTTCATCAAGTATCAGAACCTCCGGCTTCATCGCAATAACTCCGGCAATGGCGGCACGGCGCTTCTGTCCTCCCGACAGGTCAAAAGGAGACAGGTCCTTAACACTCTCATAGTCAAGTCCAACCATTTCTATCGCTTCTCTGACACGGGAGTCAATCTCTTCCTGTGAAAGTCCCAGATTTCCCGGCCCGTAAGCGACGTCCCTGGCTACAGTCTCCTCAAACAGCTGGTACTCCGGATACTGGAAAACAAGTCCTATTTTCCTCCTTATATCTCTCATGGCCACACCTTCTTCGGTGATATCCTGACCGCTCACGATTATATGTCCGGATTTAGGCCTGAGCAGTCCGTTGAGATGCTGCACCAGTGTGGATTTACCTGAGCCTGTATGGCCGATTATACCTACAAGCTGTCCATCCTCAGCCCGGAAGCTCACATCTTCAAGTGCGACCGATTCGTGAGGGAGTCCCTCGTTATATATATGTGTTAGATTCTTTACTTCTATTGACATAAGTATTTCACCATATCATCTATAGTTAAAATGCCTTCCGGCACATCTATATCTCTTTCTCTGAGTTTTATCGAAAGCTCTACTGCAGGCGGCACATCCAGACTCAGTGCTCTAAGTTCATCTGTCCTGCGGAAAATCTCATCCGGTGTTCCCGTCATCTCAACAACTCCATTGTTCAGTACAACGATTTTGTCCGCCAGTGCAGCTTCTTCCATAAAATGAGTTATCAGCAGAACCGTGATTCCCTTGCTGTTAAGCCTCCTGATTATTGACAGAACCTCCCTGCGTCCTCTGGGATCAAGCATAGCTGTCGGTTCGTCAAACACAATACATTCAGGCTCCATAGCAACCGCTCCTGCGATGGCGATACGCTGCTTCTGACCTCCTGACAGCATATGAGGTGCTTTTTTTCTGAATTCATACATCTCTACACCTGTCAGAGCTTCATCAACACGTTTCCTGATTTCAAGGGGATCAACTCCCAGATTCTCCGGACCGAAAGCCACATCATCCTCAACAACAGATGATACTATCTGATTGTCCGGATTCTGGAACACCATTGCCACGCGCTGTCTGATCTCCCATATATTTGCCGGATCAGAGGTATCAAGTCCATCAACTATGACTCTTCCCGATGAAGGAATGAGCAGCCCGTTGATATTCTTTGCAAGTGTTGATTTTCCCGAACCGTTCTGCCCTATTACGGCAGTAAAGCTTCCCTTCTCGACAGTGAAACTGATATCATCTATCGCGCGGAATGCCTGTCCATCTTCATTTTTAATGTATTCAAACACCAGATTTTCTATTCTGATAAAATCTGCCATCAATAGTTCCTTTCCTCCGGCTCCCATCAGCCGTAATAATCATCAAGCCATTTTTTCATTTTAAATATATCTGCCTGGCCTGGTGCTGATTCTTCAGCTCCCGAGGCGAAGGTCATACACGAACCGTATTTGCCTGATGCCACACGTGTGGATGTTCCCAGAGGACCCATAGCCATTGTGATCAGAGGGCCTATACCATTCTTCGTCAGATATGCAGTAGCCTTCAGTATATTCCGTGCGTCAGCTTCACTGTTTGCCATAGCGGCCACTTTGCATATATCCGGACCAAGGTCATACATTACTCTTACAAGATTAATAATTTCCTCAGGTTTCGGCATCCTGTCGAAATCATGATATGACAGGATCACTCTGCCGCCGTAATCATGTATCTGAGCAATCTGATCCTCCAGTTTGTATTCGTCTACTGTATCATTCTCATCGAACAGCTCCACATCAATGAAATCAGCCAGCTGTGACTGCGCAACAAGACTCCAGATGCTGTCATTCTG
This sequence comes from Clostridiales bacterium, assembly GCA_022763735.1. Taxonomy (GTDB): domain Bacteria; phylum Bacillota; class Clostridia; order Peptostreptococcales; family Anaerovoracaceae; genus Lentihominibacter. The sequence continues at coordinate 18,610 of JALEQY010000031.1, read as the reverse complement.
TTCCTTGCTTATTTCCACCTGACCTCCCTGGCCTTTTCTCCTTACTGTAAATATCACCGGTTTTGAACCTGCTATGTAATTAACATCATCAAGTATCTTCACCATATCCAGATATGCTTCCTTTGTCTTCAGCGCTTCTTCAAGATCTGGCACTGAAGCGAGGTAATAATCTGCACGCCATTCTATGATATCACATGGCAGAGCGGCTGCTCTCTCACATTCCTCAATAATCTTCTCCGGGGTGTTTCCTGTGATCGGCACTACTACTTTAGGTCTTCCCGGCTTCAAAACAATATCTTTTACTTTCAAAACTTTCATTGTTCTTTCCTTTCCGATCCTATTAAACACGGCTTCCATTTTATCATTTTTGATACATCTTGAAAAGTATCTGAACATTAATATTCTGCTTAAAGCAACATAAAATACGAGCCGAACGTGTTCCGCCCGCATTAACCACTGTAATTATACTGCTGTATTGTGAAGATTATTTGTCTTTTCAAATCATTCTTCATGTACTATACTATAGTACATGAAGATTGTACATAAATAAATATACAGAAATAATTCTTTTTAACCATACAGTAAGGAGATTCAATATGAAAGCGATCATGCCGGTTCTGGACGAAAACAGAAAGCGTCCATATTATCTGCAGCTTTATGACTATATCAAAAGATCTATTCTCAATGGAGAAATCATGAAGGATGAGAAACTTCCTTCTCTCAGAAATCTTGCCCGTTCAACAGGTCTGAGCATTACAACAATAGAGCAGGCCTATAATCAGCTACTTGTCGAAGGATATATCTACAGCAAAGCACAGTCGGGCTATTATATCGATGATGTTTTCTCTCATCTTAGCAGAACTGTACCTCCTGAAAATATAATTTCATCACCTGAGGTGTACTCATCTGCAAAAAACACCCAGCCCGGTTCAGCATCACTCTACTGCGATCCGGACTGTTTCGACTTTAATAAGTGGAAAAAGTGCATGAACAAGATAATAAACGAATATACCAGTACGCTTTTTTTTGAGAGTGATCCACAGGGAGAGCTTGGCCTGAGGGCTGAAATTGCAAGATATCTGTATATGTCACGAGGAGTTTCCTGCCGCCCGGAACAGATAGTTATAGGCGCCGGAACCCAGCAGATAACAAATCATCTGTCAACTCTTCTCAGAAAAATGAATATTGAGCATGTCGCTCTGGAAAATCCGGGATATTTACCTGTAAGAAATATTTTCCGCGACAGAGGATTCGCCATAACCCCTGTTGATGTGGGCAGAGACGGTCTCACCATTGAGAAACTCCCTACTAATATCCGTACTGCTGTATATGTAACGCCTTCAAATCATATGTTTACAGGGTCAGTAATGCCTGTCGGCAGAAGATACGAGCTTCTCAACTGGGCGTCCGAAAATGACAGCTATATCATCGAGGATGATTATGACAGCGAGCTGAGATATTTCGGCAGACCCATACCTGCACTGAAAAGCCTGGATCACGAGCAGCGTGTCATCTATCTGGGATCCTTCTCAAGTACACTATTCGCGGCAATAAGAATCAGCTATATGGTCCTGCCGTCAGAAATGGCTGCAATCTTCGCAGATATGGCAGGTGACTATTCCCAGACCTGTTCCAAGCTTGAACAGCTCACACTGGCAATGTTTATGGAAACCGGTTATTACCAGACCCATATCAAGAAGCTGAGGAAGCTGTATTCACAGAAACTCAGTGCTGTCATTGATGCCTTTACCGAAGCAGGCTCAGATTTTATAAATATAAAAAACACATCTTCCGGAATAAACATAATCCTCGAGATCAATTCCGGCAAAACCTCGGAGCAATTAAAAAAGGAAGCCGAAAAAGCCGGCATTCCTTCCATAATAATCAAAGACAGCGGCGTTCTGGGTCTTTATTACAACCAGATACCACTAGCTGCTATACCTGATGTGATCACCAGACTGACTGACATCTGGAGACGTTCCTGACAGCAGCTTCATACCCCTGTTCACTGTATATCTGTTTTTCCTTCTTCTGATAAATTCCAATATCGCCAGCAGCATCACGCAGAGCAGTGTGACGGCAGAACCTGCTGCAATCCCCGGCGGCCTGAACTCCAGCAGAATTTCATGGCTGCCTTCTTCAAGGGGTACAGATATGAACACGTCTCCTGTGAGTTCTCCTGTCTGTTTTTTCTGTCCGTCAACCTTAAGGGTCCACCCGGTATCATACGGTATCGATGTCACCAGCACACCAGACTCATCTGCATGCACAGTTCCTCTGATACTGGTATCCGAGTATTCCCCCACTTCCATCATGTTCTCTGACAGAAGTTCATACGCTCCATCCCATGCCTTCTGGTCAAGGGAGCATACATGACTTGTTATTTTTCCCGTGTTGCCTTCTTCATAATCAATTATAATTCTGAAAGTATGCCCCTTTTCTATTACACCTGTACTTACAATGGATCCGCAGTCATTCCTGATATCAATATCATCTTTCGGATCATCCTTGTTCAATGTAATAGCATCAGCATTATCAGCCTCAACAAATACATAATACTTCTGTGTCTTATCTGCACTGTACTCCAGAATGACCCTGCTGCCGCGGCTGCTGTCATCTGTCGTCGGAATATAACAGGATCCTCCATTTTCCACTGAAGCATTGGATGCCGTCACCTCAGAGGGCGTAGCAGGCTCGAACACTTTCCTGTATCTGTTGGAGGTTGCTGACCGTACATAATCATCCAGTACGTCAAAAGGGTTATTGCTGTCATAGTTCCATGTTCTTATCTCATTTCCCGTCATATATCCTATGGAAAGGGGATACCTGCTTTCATACAATGCAGAGTTTCCCTCCTGCTTCACTTTGACAAAATCAGGATCATCAAGAGGAGTATCCTTTGTTATCATATATTTTATATTCAGCATTGCATTGGTTACCGGGTCTGTCTGATTATAATTGAATCTGTTCTTGCCCGGCTCTCCCTCTATTCCTATTTTCTCCATAAGAGAAGTAGTCCCGGCATTGATGGATGATGAGAACTGTGATATACCTCTGTAATGATACAGCGCAGGGCAGTTCAGCAGATATGTGTCATCTATTTCTGTTCGGCAGAACTCCTGTTTCGTATATTCCGCCAGTGTTTTTATGTCTTCACTGTTCTCAAAATACGATGATCTGATGGTAGTTCCCACCTTGTCAAAGGATGTGCATGTATTTGATGCTATTTCCGATACAATAAGGACTGCTATGAGAAGCATAAGTGCCGGTTTCTGTATGCTGTCCTTCCTGTACAGAATCATGACGATGCAGTAAAGAGCCAGCCATGCGATACCGCCATAGAAAAACAGATTTATATCATCGATTTCTTTATCAAAGAGCTTCTGTGCGATCAGATAGTATGCCACCCCGGCAGCCAGCAGCTCCCATAGATTTCTGACCTTGAACTCGTCTATTCTCTGCAGAGTTCTGTAAGCTATACCGACCAGAAGAAAACATATCACAAAAGTATATCTGAAAGGCAGCTGATTCGGAAAATGCAGTCCGTGCCAGAGGAAATCCAGCTTGTTCACATTCATGCTCATAAACATGAACACCAGAAATCCCATGTTCAGCAGCTTTTCTCTGAGAGGGAATGTCCTGCTCATAATATAGAATACCAGGAGTATCACCACTATCATACCGCAGTAAAGATTCGGCAGTCCTTCTCTGTATGTCAGCTCCGCATTCGGCAGCAGCTGGTTCAGAATATCAAGGGCGTCACTGTAAAAACTCCAGTTTTCAGGCATTTCTGCTGATATATAGTAAGTATCCTGCATGCTGATGCAGGTCGGTATCAGCATTACTGCAGACATCAGTACCCCCAGCAGAGAGAATCCTACTGCCTTTCCTGTAGTGATCACACATCTCCTGAGGCCGCCGCCTTTAACTTTGATGAAATACAGAACAGGATAATAGAACAATATGAATATGCATACCATTATAGCGATATAATAATTTGAGAACACTATCAGCGCGAGAGATAATGTATACGTCATAAATCGCCCATCGTCGATAAGCCTGTTAAGTCCCAGTATACACAGCGGCAGAAGTGCCACTGCATCCATCCACATGATGCACCAGTAATATGCCATCACATATGAGCAGAGAGCATACAGCACAGCAAATACAGTTGTAATGATATTGCATTTATCACCGGTGTATCTGAGATACATCGCCATAAAGCTTCCAGCAAGACCTATCTTGATCAGCAGAATTACAGTGACCGCTTCCATTATCAGGTTCTCAGGGAACAGCATCAGAAGGATATTGGCCGGACTTGCTCCGTAATATGCTATGAGGTTCCAGAAGTTATAGCCACCTGCACCATCCCAGCTGTAAAACAGACTTCCTCCTTCATGCAGCTTGTTCTGAAGCTCGCTGAGAAAGGGAACGTACTGATGATACATATCTATGACTGCAATCTGATTATCTCCAAAGGGATAAATTCCGACTACAGCAAATGCCAGCACTACAATCAGCACCGGCACCATGAATGCAAGAATAATATATTTGTGTCTGTCTAAAAACGCATCAACTTTCATCTATATTGCTTTCCTTTTCAACATATATGGGACGACCTTTTGTTTCCAGATACATCCGGCCTATATACTCTCCTATGACACTCAGTATCGCTATTATCAGCCCTCCGAAGAACAGAATGAGACATATAGTCGAAGCATATCCCGGAACATCTTTTCCAAGAATTAATGTTTTTACTATCTCCACTATCATATAAACTGCGGAACCTGCCGCAGTGATACTTCCGAACACCCCGACAAATTTAAGAGGGGAGACAGCGAAATCTATAAATCCGTCGATAGCATATTTTGTGAGGCTCCACACAGACCATTTGCTTTCTCCCGCTATTCTTTCCACATTTTCAAATTCTATCCAGCAGGTATCGAACCCCACCCATGCGAATATTCCCTTTGAAAATCTCTGATTTTCAGGCATATTTACAATAGCTCTGACCATCCGTCTGCTCATGAGCCTGAAATCAACAACTCCGTCAGCTATTTCTATATCACTGAATCTGTTCATGATCTTATAAAAAAGTCTGGCAAACATGCTTCTTATCTTCGGTTCACCTTTTCTCGAAACCCGCCTTGCTGCGCAGCTGTCGGCGCCGGTTTCCTCCAGCCTGCTGATCATGCTGCCTATCATCTGCGGCGGATGCTGCAGATCGGCGTCCATGATGAGTGCATAGTCGCTGTCAGATGCTCTGAGCCCGGCATACATTGCCGCTTCCTTGCCGAAGTTCCTGCTGAAGGAAATGTACCTTATGCTCCCCGTCCCGGGACTGTCATTCTTCTGCTGGTTCACACGCACCAGATTTCTTATTCTGTCAAGAGTGTCATCAGTGCTTCCATCATCTATGAAAATGAATGAAAACTCATATCCGTCTATGGTTTCAACGGCTTCCGACGTTCTGTCATAGAACAGATTTACAGTTCCTGACTCATTAAAGCACGGAACTATTATATCCACTTTTTTATTCTGTTTTTTCGTTCCTGCACATGGCACATCTGTTTTTTCTTTCATAATTCCATTTTCTCTATTTCTCCACCAGTTCGAGGTTCATACCATCAGTCTGCGCGATATTATCATTTTTATCAATAAAAGCAGCTTCAATCTCCATCTGTGGATATTCATCCTGAAGTTTCAGTACAAGACGATGTGCTTTTTCCTTTCCCAGAATAAGACATGCCGTCGACAGTGAATCACAGAATCCGGAATTTCCCTTGACAGCAGTGATTGTCACAGCTTCAAGGTCTGTTTCAGCCGGATATCCTGTCTGCGGATCCAGCACGTGATGATATCTGACGCCATCTTCAACAAACTGTCTCTCATATATTCCGGACGTCACAACAGTTTTATCCGAGACCTTGATGGAACCTACAATCTCACTTCTGTCACTGTACGGTCTCTCTATCCCTATGGTCCATGGCGTATCTTCTTCTTTTTCACCTATGGCAGTAATATTGCCTCCCAGATTTATTATGGCCTTTGTAACACCCTGTGCTTCCATATATTCACCCGTTTTATCTGCAATATATCCTTTTGCTACTCCTCCCAGGTCAATTCTCGTCTCACTGTCCGACAGACCGACTTCATTCCCCTTCATCGTGATATTCTCATAACCGACTGTTTCCAGCGCTTTTCTTATCTCCTGATCCTCAGGTACAGAAGGATTATCACTGGTGAACTTCCACAGATCCGTAAGAGCGCCTACAGTTATGTCAAACTTTCCTCCGGACAGTTCTGCCATGAGCAGGCCTGTGTGGATAACATCGAGAGTTTCTGCTGACACTTCCGTACTCTTCCCGTCAGCATGGTTTATTCTGTAGACATCACTTCCCTCTACAGTCCTGCTGAGCATATTTTCATACTCCCTTATTTCTGCGAATGCCTGATCAATTATCCCGGCAGCTTTATCCTCAGACATCCCTTCCATATCGTATATCGTTATTTCACATGATGTGTCAAGACAGAACTCAGACCCTGACACAGGCTCTTTGCCACCGCATCCTGTCTGTGGTATAATTATCACAGCTGTCAGCAGGACAGCTGCTATGATCCTGAATAATCTGACGGGGAGATTCCCTGTTCTGCTAAATATCATTTATTCTGACCTCCGGAGGTTAAAATGTTTAAAAAAGCTGACATAATACTGGCTGTGCTGCTGACAGCCGCAGGTCTTGCCGCAGCTTATTTCCTGTCATTCGGACAGACTGCCGGCGATGAACTGCTTATAACCGTCGACGGCAAAGTCTTCGGTTCATATTCTCTCATTGAGGATAATGAGATAGTTATAGATCGCAATGATCATACTAATAAGGTTACCATAAGTGACGGTAAAGTTTCAATGAGTTTTTCGGACTGTCACAACCAGGATTGCGTACTGCACTCTGAAATCTCCCGTACGGGAGAGAATATCATCTGCCTTCCGAACAAAGTTGTACTGGAAATCACCGGAGATGACAACGGCTACGATTCAGTGTCAAAATAGATATCATCTCATTTTTATTATCCTGCTGCTGATATGATTCACCATAGGCAGATCGTGAGCAATGAACATTATTGTAAGATTTCGCTCATCTGCCAGTTTACGCAGCAGATGCACAATCTGTGCCTGTGCCGATACATCAAGACCAGTCAGTGGTTCATCCGCTATGATGAAATCCGGATCTGTTACAAGCGCACGGGCTATAGCCGCTCTCTGCCGCTGTCCGCCTGAAAGCTCATATGGTCTGCGGTCTGCCATCGATACATCCAGCTCTACGGCAGTCATGGCCTTGTTAACCTCCTGTTTTATCAGGTCCCCGGTTCTGACATGTCGTCCCCTGACAGGCTCTGCCGCCCCTCCGGCAATGCTGTTCCTGAAAGTTCTGTTTATCCTCAGAGGTTCAGCGATAATCTCCTCCACTGTCATTCTGTCATTGAAGGCAGACTGTGAATCCTGAAAAATCATCTGCATGTTCATGCCGGTTCTCAGCACTATCTGTCCCTTTTCCGGCTTCTCCAGACCTGCTATGCATCTTGACAGAGTTGATTTACCGCATCCTGAAGGTCCTACAATCCCGACAATTTCTCCTTCGTATATTTCCATACTGAAATCCTCAAGCACATTGTGGATCTGTTTTCCGGGCAGCATGAAGCTCTTGCTTATGTTTTTCACTGAAAGCACCGGTGTTTTCCCACTGCTTTCGCAGGAGCCGTCACCTGCGTCATCTTTATTTCCAGCAGCGCCGTGTCTGTGATTGTGTCCGCGGTTCTTCCTGTAGTCCAGATACCCCAGAAGCTTCCTGGTATATTCATGCCGGGGTGCAGCAAACACTTCAGAGACCTTACCCTCTTCAACAATATAACCATCCTTCATTATTGCCACCCTCTCGGCTATATCCTCTACAAGACTGAGATCATGGGTAATGAACAATACAGCTGTACCTGTCTGTTTCTGTATGTCTCTCAGCAGATGAAGTATCTCGTTCTGAGTTTCTTCATCAAGGGCAGTCGTCGGCTCATCGGCAAGGAGAATATCAGGTTCACCTGCCAGAGCGATGGCAATGACTATACGCTGCCGCATACCTCCCGAAAACTGATATGGTCTCTGATCATATCGTTTCTCCGCATCATCAATTCTGACGGCTTCCATAAGCTCGACAGCACGTTTCCTGGCCTCAGCCCTGTTCATACCTTTGTGCTTCCGAATCACTTCTGCTATCTGCTCTCCCACGGAAAAAGCCGGATCAAGGGAGGTCATGGGATCCTGGAAAACCATAGCGATTCTGCCTCCCCGGCAGCTTTGCATCTCCTCTTCTGTAAAAGGCACAAGATCTCTGTTGTCCAGCATTATCTCTCCATCCTCAATGCGTCCTCTTTCGCAGAGTATCCTCAGCATGCTTTTGCAAAGCACTGTCTTGCCGCATCCGGACTCTCCCACAAGTGCAAGAGTTTCGCCGCGGTCCAGCCTCAGCGAAACTCCTTTCACAGCAGTCAGCACACCCTCCGGTGTCTCAAATGCCACTTTTAAATTGTTGATTGTCAGAAGATCTTTCATATTACTCAGTTATTTCCCATTCATGAATGTTCCAGAAAATCCCTACGCCGTGATGTCCCAGCACGGTATCTTCTGTTATTCCTGTGATATTCGATGTTCCTGCATAAATTGCATCAATATATGCTATAAAAGTGTACGCAGGATCCTCCGCCAGTTCTTCCTGAAAAGCTGCATAAAGCGGTTTCCTTTCATCAGGGTCTTCAAGCTTTCGGGCTTCTGTCAGCAGTTTGTCCACTTTCCCGTTGGAATATCCGCTGTAATTGGCACCTTTATCTGTTCCGAACACTTTGTAGGTATGGTCGTCAGGATCAAAAGGGCTTCCCCAGCCTATGAGGAATGCCTCCTGGCCTTCCCAGTCTGTTTCCGCAGGGCTTTCAACCGTCACTCTGACTCCTATATCTCCGAAATTCTGGGCGCATATATTCGCCATGTCTATCCTCACCTGATCACCCTGACTGCAGTTGATGGTGAACTCCAGCTTCTGACCGTTTTTCTCATAGATTCCGTCATCGCCCTTCACCCATCCGGCTTCCTGCAGCAGCTGCTCAGCCTTATCAGGATCATATTCGTATTTCTCGATATCCGGATTATTATACGGCCCTGCCTGCAGAGGTGAATATGCCACCTGGCCGTGTCCCAGAAGCACGCTGTCTATTATAGCCTGCCTGTCGATGGCATAGCTTAAAATCGCCGGAAGTTCTCTGTTGTCTGCCCACAGATCGTTGTTGAAATTGTACATGATGCCTCTGTAGTCCGCTGTTGTCATGGAGTATACCCTGAAGTCTTCATTATCCGTAAAATTACCTTCTGCCTTAGGTGTTATCTGGGCAAAGTTCAGTTCTCCGGATTCAAGCTGCAGCGCTCTGGCATCAGTATCTTCGACTATTTTGAATATGACTCTGTCAATTTTTGGTGCTCCCTGATAGTAGTTCTCGAATTTTTCCATAGTGATACTCTGTCCCATTTCCCATGAAACCAGCTTGTATGGTCCTGCTCCCACAGGGTTCTGATTGAAATCCGAGGTTGTCATGTCCTCGTCCTTCAGAAGATGCTCCGGAAGTATGCCGATGGTCAGATAGTCAAGCATTGCCACATTCGGTGCATCAAGCTGTATGTCAACATGGGTATCGTCAATTACCTTTATACTTTTAACGTCTTCAAAGTTAGAAGCGTTTTCTGAACCATTGTCCGGATCCATAATGGATTCTATGGTAAATTTCACATCTTCAGCAGTAACAGGTTCTCCGTCATGGAATGTGAGACCCTCGCGTAAAGTGAACTTGTACGTGTCTGTACTTTCGTCGAAAGTCCAGCTTTCTGCAAGACCCGGTACCACACTGTTATTCTCGTCATGGGCAGTCAGTCCTGCAAACAGCAGGAGATTGATCTCTCCGTGTTCATAAAGAGCAGGGTTGATTGCGGTATAATCTCCGCTGCCGTAAACAAGCGTATTCCCATCATTCTGATCACTGCCTCCTCCGCAGCCTGTCAGAGCCGCTGCGAGACATACCACCATTGCCATAATTGCAGCAAGTGTTCTCTTTTTCATTGTCTTCTCCTTTTTCTTCCTCTCAGGTATTCTCCGATCTCCGTTACACAGATAAGGGTCACCACAAGAAAAATTCCCGGGATAATTATCATCCACCATGAGCCTGTAAGCACCGCACGCTGCGACAGACTCATCAGGCTTCCCCATGAAATAACATCTGTCGGAAGACCGAGACCCAGGAAGCTGAGCGTTGATTCGGTTATCATCGCGCTTCCTATATTTGTAACTATCATGAACATGATCGCCGACATATAGTTCGGCATCAGATGTTTTCTCAATATATAAAAGAATCCGCCTCCCATGGTTCTTGCAGCCAGAACAAATCCTGCACTTCTGAGCTGTCTTACTTCACTTCGTACCATTTTGGCCACTGCCATCCAGCCGGTGATACCGATCACCGCAGATATGGATAACACCGTCGCTTTTCCCATGGCTGCCTGGATGAACATTACCAGCAGCAGCTGGGGTACGCTCATGAGTATCTCTGCAAACCTCATCATTACATCATCCACTCTGTCCGAAGCCAGTCCGGCAGCAGTTCCGTACACCACAGCGATCAAGGTCGATATCAGGGTAGCCGCCACACCGATAAAAATCGAAATTCTGCCTCCGTAGAGTATAACCGAAAACAGGTCTCTTCCCAGAGTATCTGTTCCGAAAATATGACTGTTTCCGGGAGCCATGCTTATTTCGCCAAGGTTCATGTAAGTCGGTTCATACGGCATAATAAAATCGGCCATAAGACATGCCAGTATGATTACTGTCAGCACCGCTGCCGATAGGTACGGCTTTCTGTCAGCTGACAATGCAGAAGACCCTTTTTTTCTCGTTACCGTCATTGCAGCATCTGCCCCCTTTCCTCTGAAATTTCGGGAGCAAGCTTCTCGTTTATAATCTGGGCGATAATATTGGCAGTTATTACAATCAGACCTGTTATCAATGTCACCAGCATCAGCATGTTGTAATCATGATACTGTGCACTTTCCACACCCAGCTTTCCTATGCCGGGATACGAAAACACTATTTCCACAACGTATGCCCCGCCCAGAAGATGGGGCAGAAATATCGCCATTATGCTCACGACTGCCGGCATGATGTTTCTGATGCAATGTCTGTAGATGGTCTGACTTTCACTAAGACCTTTAACCTTGCAGAGCAGCACATATTCCTTCTGCACTTCATCCGAAAGCTTGTTTCTCATAAGATATGCGCAGTACCATAAATGGGATATCACGATGGCTGTTACAGGAAGTATCAGGTGCAGAATCCTGTCCGCCGCGCCTCCCCCTCCCAGGGATACGGCACCGCTGTGGGGCAGAATCCCAAGTCCTGCCGAAAATATCATGACCAGCAGCAGGGAAACGAAAAACTCAGGCATGCTGTTTGCTGCTATTCCTGCTTTGCAGATGATTCTGTCTATAAGCTTTCCCTCGCGGCGCACACAGAATACCGCCAGCATCAGCCCCAGCACAAATATCAGTACAAATGATACTGCTGTAAGCAGCACAGTATTTCCGAACACCTGGGAAATCACCTCAGATGCCGGCTGTTTATACTGGTAAGAGATGCCGAAATCACCGTGGAGTGCTCCGTCAGCCCATCTCAGATACTGGGTTATCATGGAGTCATTCAGTCCCAGTCGTTCTTCAGCTGCGTCAAGCTGCTGCTCCGACATTCTCTCTACCGCTTCACCATAATACGCTCTCAATGGATCTCCCGGTGCCGTACGGGATACGATAAATACTAAAAGCGAAAGCACAACAAGTGACAGAACGAGCTGTCCTGCCTTCCTGGCTGCATATTTTATCACGCTGCTGTGCATATCCGCCTCCTTATCAGATTTATATATCGAGATGTATCTGCGACCGGGTACAGCCGCCGGCTGTCGTGGTGCAGATAAGTTTAGAACCCCATAAAAAAAGCCACTAAAAGTATCGCTCCTTATGGAGTATCAACCTTCGTGGTCATAATCTCACGCTTCCTGCGTTTACTGAATTATATTAACAGATTAATGTATTCACTGTCAACCGTAATATCTGTTATTGTTGAAATTGCGGATATATTATATAATATACTCTATGAATACGTACAAAACCACACAAAAACTGACCATGTCTGCGCTTTTCGCAGCACTGGCTCTGATATTCTCATATATTGAGGTCATCATACCCTTTAACCCCGGCATACCTGGTATCAAGCTCGGCATCGCAAATCTTGTTATCATAATCGCCCTTTATTATCTGGGGCCTCGCTATGCACTGACAGTAAACCTGGTCAGGATTCTCATTGCAGGTCTGCTGTTCAATGGTTTATTCGGCGCGATTTATTCCCTTGCCGGTGCCGCCCTCAGCCTGATTGTAATGATACTTCTGAAAAAGACAGGGTTGTTCTCTGTAACGGGTGTCTCCATGGCAGGCGGCGTGGCACACAATCTGGGGCAGCTGCTGGTGGCGGCTTTTATCGTTTCCAACATCAAGGTATTTGTTTATTTCCCCGTGCTGCTGTTTTCAGGTATGATATGCGGCACTGCCATCGGATGTCTGTCATATCTCATCCTCAGGAAGCTGCCGGACAGATCAATATCCTAGTTTAAACGGATTACGGTATATATCCGGTTCGGGCGCGAAATAAGGAGCTGCAGCCCCGGTCGAACCTGATTATTCCCTGATCAGTCAACGGTGCTGCAGCTCCAGCTTTATTCTTTTTCTTTATTCTCTATCTTGTAATCTTAACCTTGCATACTGCACGCTTCCCGGATCCATCCTTTGCTGCTGCAGTAATGGTTACTGTTTTTCCTATTCCTGCACTTTTCGCAGTTACTACTCCTTTTGATGAAACTTCGGCATACCTGGTGTTGCCTGATTTCCATGTCACCTGCTTGTTTGTGGCTGATGACGGTGATACTTTGGCTGTGAGGGTTGCCTTGCTTCCAGCTTTAAGGCTCATGCTGGTTCTGCTGAGACTTATTTTGCTCACATATCTGCCGAAAGAAACAGAAGCCTTCTGGTTCTCCGTTATCCTTATTGTCTTTGTCCTACCGTTCACCTTACTGCCATCCACATAGAAGGATCTGACATAATAACCGCTGGCAGGTACTGCCTTGAGGGTTACCTTAGTACCTGGAAGTTTTGATACATTCGCTCCGGATACTTTGCCGCCTTTGTACTTCGGTGCCGTCACCTTGACAAGTCCGCTGCTGATAGACGCTTTATATGCATAATCATCATCATCATATCCATAGAGTGTACTTCCGACTGTCACGCCTGTGAAAGTATTCCAGAATAATTCATCAGAGAAATTGTACTTTGTCGGATAATATTTATCCTTGCTGACATTATATGTGAAGGTGTCTCCCAGGCGGGCTGCAGGCTGACCTGCATAAATGAGTCCTGTTGAACAGATTCCTACAGAAGTGTCATACACACAGTATTCATTGCCATTTCTCTTAACTGCGTCACTACAGAAGTACATATCCAGCTGCTGCGCTGATTCAATCCATTTGTTCCCTTTAAGGACAAGGTTTACAGGGCAGATCTGTTTCTCAGGATCAATGCCTTTCTGTGATTCACTGTATCCCATGGTATAAACCAGTTTATCTCCCGACTGAACAGCTTTTCCGGCAGCTCTGCCTTCAGGAAGCGATGGCCCGCTGGACCATTTCTTTGTGGCAGGGTCATATACCTTCACTTTTCTGCTAAGAGATTTAGTGCTGTAGTCATAGCCTCCGATAACATAGATTTTTCCATTGTAGGATGTCAGCGTCCACTCTTCTGTTCTGCTTATATCTTTCGGCAGACTTCCGAGATTAGTGATTTTGCCTGTGTTGAGATCAAATGCCATCAGTTTGTACTGAGAAGAATATGCTGCACCCGTTTCTATTTCATAATCATCATCGTCATCAATAATTATCCAGTCCTGTGCCCAGTCTTCATCATCGCCGCCTCCGCTCGTTCCGACCTCTGAATAAGCAGCTATATTGTACAGTTTTCCATCAGCATATGGAAGGTCCTTTCCAAAACTGAAATCATAATCAGCCTTGCTCTCGCTGTCCTTTTTGAAATACTTTTCAGGCTTCACTGCGAAGATATCTTCAAAATCCATATATTTGCCATCTGCAGGATTTGCCGAGTATATCATATCTGTACTGGAATCAGCACAGTAGATACGTTTGCCATTGCTTGAAAGTATGCCTTCTGATGACGGGAATTCAAAATATTCGTCAAGTGCTGTATATGCAGTTTTGCCTTTTACCAGATATACAGACTCTTTTTTGATAGTTTTTCCTCTGCCGGTCACTTCTATATCTACAATATCGTTGATCCATCCGTTGTCTTTAATGACAAGAGATTTATTTGTTCGAGACGTGATTTCTGCTTCTGTTCCGTTAAATTTAACTGTTGTGGACTCGTTGAAGCCGCCGCCTTTAATAGTTATCGTCTTATCGGATGTCTTAACAGTCACTGATCCGATTCTCGGACAGAGTTCTTCCGTGCAGCTGAAATCCAGAACGCCCCCTGATACGACTTTGTCCCTGAGGGAATCCTCACGTCTGACATGGGTCAGAACCATATCGATAAGACTTTCGCTGTCCGCATCAGGCTCTTCCGCAGCTGCCAGTGCAACGGCTCCGGTAACGTGCGGTGCCGCCATTGATGTCCCATTGTAAAAATCATACTTGCCGAAGCTGTCTTCACTGGTGATGGTTTTACTTATACCGATATCATCCAGATACATCTCATAATCTCCTGAGGATGAAGGATATATCATCAGCACTATATCACGCTCTTTTTCCGGAGAATCGCTGTAATCTCCGCAGTCCAGTTCGAAATGATCCCAGTAATTTGATTCACCTGAGAACATTGTTCCGGCAGCATTATCAACTTCAATAACATCATAAATATCGCTGAATTCCATACCTCTGTCGACATCCACAGCAAAGAGGAGACCTCCTTCATCATCTGCGCTGTCCACCTGAGGTCCGTTTGCCTTTACCATCATGCTGATTCTCTTATAATTCTCAAATGGCTTATAGTCATCATCCAGATCATACGGAATCCTGACACCTGTCAGCTGTCCTTTTTTCACATTGCTGAAGCTTATCTTCAATGATCTGCCGCCGGCTTCACCGAAGCATTCTTCTGTGCTCACCTCTCCGCTGTAGGAAGCATTCCCGCTTATCACAGTATCTTCATCCGGCACAGCCCATTCATTCTCAGCAGATTCAAAATCGTTGAACTCTGCTGATATTTCCTTCTGTTTTGTACTGTCGTATATCGATGGATTGTAGCATCCGTATGAAACAGTCGAAAGAATATCTGCTCCAGGTGCGGCAATATCTACAGTGCTGCTGCCGTAATTGGAGAATGCTGCCAGTTCGTTGTTCTCATTGGATGCAGCAACCGACAGAAGATAAGGGCTTTCTACAGATGAAGGGTAATCTTCATATTTATCATTATCACTGTATTCATTACCGGCGGCACATACTGTAACAGCACCTTTCTCACCGACTATATCCACGAGAAGTTCGAAAATATCACTGGATTCTCCGCCGCCCCAGGAATTATTTATGGCAACCACATCAACACCGAGAGTCAGCGCTTTATTGATATAGTGATATGCACTGACCTCCCCTGACGCGTATCCGCTTCCGTCTTCATCGAGAATCTTGAGTGCCATTATACTGACATCCTGATTCACACCGCTTATTCCTGTTCCGTTGTTTCCTTCAGCTCCTATGATTCCCGCACAATGAGTGCCGTGGCCATTGTCATCCATAGGGTCAGTATCACCATTTATAAAGTCGAAGCCGCATTCACCTCTGAGATCAGGCTGACACTGATTATCCCACATATTGTTTTTAAGATCCTCATGTGTATAGTCCACACCGGTATCAACAACAGCTACAACCTTTTCTGCTGACCCGGTAATTCCCTTATCCCATTTTGCTGCTGTATTTGTTGAACTGCCTTCAGTACCTTTATTCTGTCCCGAGTTCTCAAGGTTCCACTGTCTGCCGAAGTATGTATCGTCAGGGGTTCTGGCCTTTATTCTGTAATTCGGTTCAGCAAGCCTGACATTTTTTTCTGCTTTCAGCTTCGCAATAAGTTCTTCTGTGGAATACTTATCTGATTTTACAAGAGCAATATTCAGCTTACCGGATGATGATGCTCCTGACATTCTTTTCAGAATGCTGCCATCATCTGATATATCAACTGAAGTACTGAAATCCCACATTGAATCTATTTCCATATCATCCTGCAGGCCGATTGTTTCTGATGCGCCAGCCCTTGACATGGGACTGCTGCCTCTGAAAACCACAAGCGCTTCGCCCTCCTTATATGAAGGTTCCTTATCCTTGTTCAATGTTACCGACTTATCTGCACTGTTTTTTTCGACAGCACTCACACTCACCGTACCGAAACCCAGGCAAGTGAATACCATCGCCGCAGCTATAAAACTGCTTAGTATCCGTTTCATGGCACCCTCCTTTTACTTTTTGTCATATCTGTAATATGACGATACTTTTGTTATTGTCTCCACAAGCTTCCTGTCATTGTAGCAGTGTATTTTCACTCTGACATAATACACACCCTTCTGTGAAAGCCTGCAGTCCTTAATAAAGCTGTACCGGTTACCCTGTTTCTGCATTCTACCGTTATATGTCCGGCTTTTGCCTGTTTTCTTATTGACAAAAGTCATTACTACCGATGCTTCGTCCATTTTCCTCGGGGATTTGGCATTTACCACAGCCACACCCCGGGCATTTCCCTTCATGATTGATAACTTCACAAGTACACTGTTTACCCTGCTGTAAAGAGGTTTTTTATCTCTATGTATTACAAGGTGCTGATACTTGTCTGATAATATATTTTGCTGATGACTGCTCCTGCAGGCTGCATCTCCATCATATTTGTCTGCAGCAAAACATATAGAAGTTCCCGACATGAACATCAGAGCCACAATAACAGAGATAACAACCCTGACAGAACAAGTCCGTTTTTTCTTTTTAAAATCCATAATAAAATCCCTTCCCGATAACCTGCTACATGGCTTCAGCGATTCTGATCATCGTATCTTTATCAAGCGATGATGCTATTTCAAAGTATATTCCATCTTCATCCCATATCAGCATACTGCTGTCTTCATCGCATATATAATACGCTTCATATATCCCAATAAAACATTTCTCTCTAGCCGCGTATTCATTGTCCACTGATAAAGTCATGCCTTCGTCTTTCATCTGGGTGATGAACAGGTATTCTCCTGTACCCTGGTTTTTATACGTCTGGATATTCATGTCCTCCAGTTTATCTTCATCAGTTTTAACATATCCATCAGGCAGATACTGAGGATATCTGACCGTCAGGCCCTGCGCCGCAGCCTTATTCTTACTGATAAAATCACAGTACTCATTTTTCTCTATCACCATGAAATCAAACACTTTTCCTCTGAATGCATCAGATGTTACCGTAAGAGCTGCAAAGGAAATCATTACGATGCATAATACTGCAGCCACAGTGCAGAGCTTTCTGTATCTGATTTTTCTCTGTTCTGCCTTTTTATTAAACTGAACTTCTTTATCAATTCTGTCAAAATTTTCAAGTCTCTGCCTGTGCATAGCCTGCCCCATGTCACGAAGCATTTCTTCAGCTCTCAACTCCATATCATTCATGGTGCGGTTTACCTCCCTCCTCAATTATTTCGCAAAGGCGTTTCCGTGCTCTGGATAACCTCTGTCTCACTGCAGTTTCTGAAAGGTCTGTTATTTCACCTATCTCACTGCAGCTGTACCCGTCCCCGTATTTCAGACATAGTATATCTTTATCCACGTCCCTAAGCTCTGATAACAGTGCTGTCATCTCCTCGCTGAATCCATATTTATCATCTATACCATAGTCCTCAAAACAAGTTCCTGTTATATTAACCATTTCAGAGGGATCTAATGTGACAGTTTTTCTGTTTTTATTTTTATTTTTTTCATTCAGTGCAGTATTCTTCGTTATAACCATGATAAAATGCCTGCATCTGTCCGAATCGATATCGTCAATTTTATCTATATTTCTTATAACTTTTATCATGGAAAGCTGTACTACATCTTCAGCATCATGGATATTTCCCATGAAAGACATAGCAACGGCTGTCATAGTGTTCTTGTATCGTTTGTACAATGCTTCTGCCAATGCAACTTCTGAACTGAATACTTCATGTGCCATGTTTCACTTCCTAAACCAGACATCCAATGCAATAACCTGTTATTTACCTGCCGATATAATCAAGTTTATCATATTATCTTCACTCTTACTACACAAAAAACCCGCCTCAAAGAGACGGGTATGCTCTGGTGATCCTACCGGGAATCGAACCCGGGTTACCGCCGTGAAAGGGCGGTGTCTTGACCGCTTGACCATAGGACCACAATAAGCGGCAACGTCCTACTTTCCCAGGCGGTCTCCCACCAA
>JALEQY010000155.1 GCA_022763735.1 Clostridiales bacterium | reverse complement strand
CCAAGGGACCTGATGATCCCAAGCCCTGTGGAATAATTTCTCGAAAGCACTATCACCAGCGGTTTTTCACCCACCGACATAACATTACTCATATCATTTTCTCATAAATTGCGATAGCTTCGTTGATATCGCCGTCAAACTTCATTGTGCCTTTTTCAAGCACAATCCCTCTCGTACAGAATTCTTTAGCAAACCCCGAAGCATGTGTAACGAAAAGGAACGTCACCTCTCCATCTTTCATTATTTCTCTTATCTTTCTCCTGCACTTGACCCTGAAAGCTTTGTCTCCGACACTGAGAGCTTCATCAACAATCAGTATTTCAGGTTTGATATTAGCATTGATGGCAAATCCCAATCTTGCTTTCATTCCACTTGAATATGTCCTTACCGGCTGGTCGATATATTCTCCCAGATTTGCAAATTCAATTATAGGCTGTTCAACATCCTTTATCTCTTTGTCACTCATACCCATAATATTGCATTTGAGATATATATTCTCTCTTCCGGTAAATTCAGGATTGAATCCGGCAGTAAGTTCAAGCAGTGCGCTGACTCTGCCATTTACTGTTATATCTCCTTCAGTCGGAAAACTTACGCCTGTTATCATTTTAAGCACAGTAGATTTGCCTGCACCATTTCGTCCGAAAAGTGCAACACCCTCTCCTTTGTTAATAGTAAAGGACAGGTCATTGATAGCCTTTTTTTTCGTGTATCTGACTTTTCGCGAAAACAGGCTGAGAAATCTTGCTCTGTCATTCTTGTACAATTTATATATTTTAGTAACATTCTCAAATATTATTGCTGGCTCACTCATAATCTCCCTCTCTACATGACATCCGGAATATCCTTGTGAAGCTTCCTGTATGCCCATATTGCAAGAACTATCATTACAACAATCACTATGAGATAGCATCTCATGCTGTAAAGATCCTGAAAAAACCATATTTTATCAACAAATGTATGCCTGTATCCGGTAGCTATGATAGTTACCGGATTATAGTTAAGTATGGATCTTATCCATGGGATATCAATAGTATTCACGTTATATATTATTCCCGACATCCAGAAAATCGCTGTCGAAAATGCTTTGACAAGATTCAGGAAATCCTTGCTGATAGCTGAAAGCATACCGGCAAAAAGACCCCACACAGTAAAAAACAGCAGCATCATCAGCATATACAGCGGTATCTGCAGATAATATTTATCCGGCGCATATCCGAATGCTATAAAAATAACGATCATGATAAGTGTAAGCAGAAAGCTTATCGTGAATTTCGAAAGGCTGACAAATGTCGGCACTACGGATACAGGGAACTTCATCTTGGTTACGAGGTGCTTGTTGTTCCTTATGCACGCAGCACCGCCGGTTATCATATCGCTCATGTAAAACCACGGAACGAATCCTGCTATCAGCCACAGGAAATACGGGTACCCGTTGACAGGTTTACCCGCCCTCAATCCTACAGTAAAGGCAAACCAGAATACGAATATTGTAACAACCGGCTTGATGATCGCCCATGCCCATCCCAGTGCTGAACCCCTGTAGGTTTTCACAAGGTCAGCTTTAGCAAGCTTGAAAATCTGTTTTCTGTATGTCAAATGATCCGAAACTATTTCTATCAATGTTTTCACAGTCTAATCCTCATTTATCTAAAATTACTCATATAGTTATATTCTACACTAATAGCATGATTTTTCAAGTGAATTATTGGTGATTTCATTTCATCGCTTTACACCATGTTTAAGTGATATGAAGATACCTGCAGTGCATACAGCAGTGAACGCAACAAACGAAATATTCACTATTCTGACAATCAGCTGCAGCTCTGCACCTGCAAGGGATGAATCCGGAAGATATATTCCGGCAATCACAGTGACAATAATCATGCTCAGAGTATTTCCTGCAGAACGCATAGTTGCCAGTATTGACGATGCTGCTGAATATTCATCCTGATCCACGCTGGACATGACAGCATTGGTATTTGGCGATGAAAACAGCGCAAATCCGGCACCTGTAACAATCAGCGCTGAAATTATCACCGGCAGACCTGTTTCTTCTGCGATAAAAGTCAGAATGCATGTTCCTGCCGCACATAATGCCATGCCTGCAGATGACATGACATATGGAGATAACCTGTCGGAAAACTTCCCGGCAACAGGGGTCAGTGCTGCAATCACCACTGGCTGACATATCATGATAAATCCTGCCGTCTGAGATGTAAATCCCATAACTGCCTGCAGATATATTGATATAAGATAGGTTACTGCAAAGGTCGCTCCGTAATTCATCATTGCCGCAATATTGGCTGTTGTAAAGCACGGATTATCCCTGAATATCGTCATCTTGATTACGGGTTTTTCAGTTTTGAGTTCATGTCGTACAAATATTGTCCCAAGCATGACTCCTATTATAATCATAATCACTGCTGCGTTGCCTCTGCCGAGTTCAGACAGGCCATACATCAATGTTACTATAAATGCCATATATAATATGTTCCCGATTAAATCAGCCGGACATCTGACCCTGCCGGTTCTGTGCCCTGACAGCCTGAATATCGCAGGAATCAAGGCGGCTACGCATATAATTCCGGTCAGAATAAATATTGACCGCCACCCGAAATGATGATTCATAAAACCGCCGACAGCCGGACCTGCCGACATTCCGGCATAAGTTGCCGCCAATGAATATCCTATCACCCGGCCTCGTCTGGATTCAGGAAAACTGCCTACCAGAATTGCCGTATTTGTACTGAAAATCATTGCTGCACCGATTCCCTGCACGATTCTGACAACCAGAAGCATAACCATTGACACAGAAAAAACGGCTGCAATGCAGCAGGCTGTAAATATAGCTGTACCAGCTGCAAGAACCGTTTCCCTGCACGTTTCATCTGCCAGATGTCCCATCGGTACTGACATAGCCGCTACCGCCAGAGTATATCCAGTGACAAGCCATCCCACTGTACCTGCATTGATACCGAATTCATCACTGATATCCGGTATTGACAGATTTAGGGCACTCCCTGTAAATGTAGTGACAAATGCTGTTATCACCACTATCCATATTATTGTTTTCTTTTCCCTGTCAGTGCTGTTTTTTCTCATAAATATATTATGCACCGGTAAGGAATTCTTTAGTAATATATTTCAGGAACATCCGCCGTCTGACATCATATCACAATACAGATAAAATATTCTTTTCCTTCATCGCTTATTTTCTGCAGTGATTTCTGCATTTTAATTCTGATATTATCGGGAACTGATGCTATTTTGTTCTCCATCTGTTCTGCTACCATTTCATATAGTGATTTTCCGAATATATTCGTGTTCCATATTCCATCCGGTGAATCCTTCATATCTGCTCTGAGACTTGCAACCAGCTCCTCTGACTGCTTTTCACTTCCCACTACCGGAGATATCTCTGTCGTTATATCAGTCTTTATAATGTGCAGCGTCGGTGCTTTGGCGGTAATTCTGACACCGTATTTACTTCCTTCTTTGAATACTTCAGGTTCACTGATGACCATTTCATTCAGCTTCGGTTCCACAATTCCGTAACCTCTGGCTTCCACCTGCTCCATTGCGGTTCTCAGTTTGCCGTATGCTTTTCTGGCGATGGCGAATTCCTTCAGCAGCCTGAAAAATTCACAGTCATTTTCCACAGGCTCTTCCATAAGTTCTGTTATTATTCTGTAATACAGGTTTCCGGCAAGCTCCAGCTGAACATCGGCCTCACCTGTGCCCATGTCTATTCTTCGCAGCAGTGCAGATTCAATAATCTCACCATCTGCCGCTTCACACACTCTTTGTCTCAGGTCCTCAACACTGTTCAGACTGTCAGCCCAGTTCATTATGATATCTGCAAGCTCATCCTTGAGCCAGTGCTCGTTGCTGAGCCCCTCAACATATCCGGGCACTTTGAAATTTATCTCTCTTACCGGAAATCTGCCAAGCAGAGTCATGATAACCCCGCCCATTTCTTCTTCAGTAGCTCTGGCACAGTCGATTCTCAGTACCGGTACACTGTATCTGTCTGAAATTTCATCCGCCGCTGCCAGTGCAGCTGACGAGTCCGGCTGCATAGAATTCAGAATAACAACAAATGGTTTATTCAGCTCCTGAAGCTGCTTTATTACCCGTTCCTCAGCTTCAATATAATCGGTTCTTGCCATCGTTCCTATACTGCCGTCGGTAGTCACTACAATCCCTACAGTCGAATGATCCTTTATGACCTTCTCTGTACCTATTTCAGCGGCCAGTTCAAAAGGTATCCTGTTTTCATCCCATGGTGTGGATACCATACGGCTCTCGCCATCCTCCATGTGACCCATTGCTCCAGGAATCAGATATCCTACACAGTCAACAAGCCGCACCCTCAGTTCCATCCCGCTGTCAAGCTCCAGCTTAGCTGCCTCCGCAGGTATGAATTTCGGCTCGGTCGTTGTTATTGTGCGCCCGGTTCCGCTCTGAGGCATTTCGTCAAGGATCCTCTGCTTTTCATATGTGTTTTTCACATTGGGGATTACCATCAGATCCATAAATCGTTTTATAAAAGTGGACTTGCCTGCCCTGACGGGACCTACGATTCCCAGGTATATGTCTCCACCTGTCCGTCTCCCTATATTTTCATAGATATTTATGTTCTCCAAAATAAAAACCTCCCCATGTCCTTAACTGTAAATCAATACAGTATATTGAGGAGGTTGTGTTTTTATTCTGTTTTTTGCAATTATTTAATTCGTCCTGTCAGGCTGAAGGTTCTGCCGTGCAGTATCTCAACATCAACGATCTGTCCTATCATATCTTTGTCACCCTCAAAATCCACAAGCTTGAATCCTTCAGTCCTGCCTGTCAGGGTATCATCATTCTTCTTGCTCATACCCTCCACCAGAACCTTTTCTGTTCTGCCTTCATAAAGAGCATTCTTCGCAGCACTTCCTTCGTTTATCAGATCCACAAGTCTGTTGAACCTTTCATGCTTGACATCCTCAGGTATCTGATCCTCATATTCTGCTGCCGGTGTGCCTTTGCGCACAGAATAGAGAAAAGTGAACGCTGAATCGTAGCACACTTCCTTTACAAGCGAAAGGGTTTCCTCAAACTCCTCTTCAGTCTCTCCAGGAAAGCCTACGATAATATCTGTGCTGATGGTAATATCTGGAACTGCGGCCCGAAGCTTCCTGACAAGCTCCAGATACTGCTCGCGTGTATATTTTCTGTTCATTTTCTTCAGCACACTGCTGCTTCCCGACTGTACAGGCAGATGTATATAATTGCACAGCTTCCGGCAGTCTACGAATGCCTGAATAAGCTTATCCGACAGATCCTTCGGGTGAGATGTCATAAACCTTATGCGTTCAAGTCCGTCTATATCATTCAGTCTGTAGATAAGATCCGCGAAGTCGCATATGCTGCCGTCAGTATTCTCACCTTTGTATGAATTAACGTTCTGACCCAGCAGTGTCACTTCTTTAACATCATCAGCCACAAGACGTTTCACTTCATCAATGATATCATCAGGCTTTCTGCTCTTCTCTCTGCCTCTTGTATACGGAACTATGCAGTATGTACAGAAGTTATTGCATCCGTACATGATATTCACGAACGCTTTATGTCTATAGAGTCTTTTGGACGGCAGGCCTTCAACTATCTCCTCACGGTCCTCCAGTATCTCCATCACTTTCTGTTTTTCATTATATACATTTTCAAGAAGTTCCGGAAACCTGTGAATATTATGGGTTCCGAATATGATGTCCACCCATGGATACTTTTCTTTTACAGTATCTATTATGTGCTGCTGCTGCATCATGCAGCCACATACGCATGCAATATAATCAGGGTTCTTTTTCTTAAGCTTTTTAAGCTGGCCCAGGGTTCCGAAAAACCGCTTGTCGGCGTTTTCCCTGATACT
This sequence comes from Clostridiales bacterium, assembly GCA_022763735.1. Taxonomy (GTDB): domain Bacteria; phylum Bacillota; class Clostridia; order Peptostreptococcales; family Anaerovoracaceae; genus Lentihominibacter. Next base: position 22,725 of record JALEQY010000155.1, on the reverse strand, counting down.
GCATGTATTTATAATCGTGATATCGGACTCTTCTTTATCCGGGACTTCCACACATCCTTTTTCTCTGAGCATACCTGAAATAGTCTCAGAATCATGCTCATTCATCTGACATCCGAATGTTATTATATTGTACTTCTTACCTTCAAGTGAATTCATATAATTATCCCTGTTCGTGTTTTTTCTCTCTTCCCATGAGCAGTTCCACCGCACTTGCCGCATCTATATGCCCTTTAGTAGCATTGTATATCGCTTCAGTTATAGGCATCTCAACGCCTTCCCGTTTAGCCAGCTCATATGCGGCCTCCGTCGTGAACATACCCTCAACTACCATGCCGACTTTTTCGGTGGCTTCCTGAGGGCTCATGCCTTCTCCGATCATGATACCGCATCTCCTGTTTCTTGAATGCATACTTGTACAGGTAACAATCAGATCTCCTGTACCCGTAAGCCCTGCGAAAGTTTCAGGTTTTGCTCCCAGCCTGATGCCAAGTCTTGTGATTTCTGCCAGACCTCTGGTCATAAGGGCGGCCTTGGCATTGTCTCCGAATCCCATACCATCAGATATTCCTGCTCCCAGAGCAATTATATTTTTTAATGCTCCGCCAAGCTCGACGCCTACTACATCCTCTGTAGTATATACCCTGAATCTGTCTGTCATGAACAGATCCTGTATCTCCTCAGCTGCCTTCAGATTGTACGATGCCACTGCAACCGTTGTCGGAAGTCTCCTGCCCACTTCTTCTGCATGGGACGGACCTGACAGCACAACATATCTGTTCATATCAAGCTTTTCGGCTGCGATTTCCGACATTCTTGCCAGAGTTTTCTGTTCGATTCCCTTGGCAACATTAATAATCATAGCATCATCTCTTATATAGTCAGCTGCCGATGCAAGTGCACTTCTGAAATGCTGCGCAGGTGCTGAAAACAGCACAAAATCCGCATCCGTCAAAGCCTCTTCTACAGTATATGCGATCTCTATATTATCATTGAGAGGTACTCCCGGCAGGTAATCCACATTTTCTCTATGTTCATTCATGGATTTAAGGTGCTTCTCATCTATATCCCAGATTTTCACCTTGTTTCCTTTACCTGCAACTACTGTAGCCAGAGCTGTTCCCCAGCTTCCCGCACCTATTACGCCTATAGTATTCATTTATGTACCCTCCTGTCACGCTTTATTTTCCGCTTGCTTTGTCAGATCCATTTTTTTTATTTCTTTCAAATATGCTCATTACAGGCTCTTCTCCTCTGAACAGCCTGCCTATATTAGCCCTGTGTTTTATTATAATGATAAGCGCCAGTATGCTTCCGGGGATAATAAAATCAGGTTCCAGAAAATATGCCAGCGCAGGGAAACAGAGTGCTCCCAGTATTGAACCGACAGACATCCTCTTTGATACCAGAACTCCTATCAGAACTATTGCCAGAGCCGAAAGTCCAAGCAGAGGATTCAGTCCCATGAGAGCACCAAATGCTGTAGCTACGCCTTTTCCTCCTTTGAATCTGTAGAGCGCCGGCCATACATGTCCGCAGAATACTGCCACTACACACAGCATCTGAGCAGTATATCCTCCGATAAGACCACCCAGCAGCACTGCACATGTTCCTTTTAAAACATCGACAACAAGTGTTATTACTCCCGCTTTCTTCCCCATAACGCGAAGGGCATTCGTAGTTCCTGCATTACCGCTGCCTTCTTTCTTGATATCTATTCCTCTGGCCTTTGCCAGCATAATGGATGGAGATATGTTTCCTATGGCATAAGCTACAAGTACCGACAGCAAAATCAACGGAATACTATTCATCTTCCTTCTCTCCTTTTTCTCTGAATACGAACTTGATGGAGCATCCTTCAAACCCGAATGCATCTCTGATCTGATTTTCCAGGTATCTTGCATAGGAAAAATGCATCAGAGGTCTTGAGTTAATCTTGAATGAAAAGAGCGGAGGCTTCACACCGACCTGAGTTGCGTAATATATCTTAAGTCGCTTACCCTTGTCAGACGGCGGCTGTTTCATCATTGTCGCATCTGTTATGAGACTGTTCAGCTGACCTGTAGGAACTCTCATAGCTCTGTTCTCTGCCACATATTTTGCCATTTCAATCACATTATCCACACGCTGCCCTGTCAGTACAGAAATAAACACCGTCGGTGCGTATGACATGAAAGTAAGTTCCTTCGCTATTTCTTTCCTGAAATTGTTCATGGTATTGGTTTCTTTTTCGATAAGATCCCATTTGTTTACGACAACCACAATGCCCTTGCCTGCTTCATGAGCAATCCCGGCAATTTTCTTATCCTGCTCGGTCACGCCTTCCTGTGCATCTATCATCAGCAGACATACATCACATCTCTCGATAGCGGCAACAGCACGGAGAACACTGAATTTTTCTATATTCTCGTTCACTTTGCTCTTTCTTCTTATGCCTGCTGTATCTATAAGGAGGTATTTCTCACCATCCTTTTCGAATGGAGTATCTATCGAATCTCTCGTCGTCCCGGCTATAGGCGAAACTATTACTCTGTTTTCACCTATCAGCTTGTTTATCAAGGATGACTTGCCCACATTCGGCTTGCCGATCATAGCAATCTTGATGGTATCCTCCTCTTCTTCCCCTGCACCTTCAGGGAAACTTCCGATTATTCGGTCAAGCAGATCTCCGAGATTCAGCATGTTGGCCGAGGATATCGGTATCGGCTCTCCCAGCCCCAGTTCATAGAAGTCATAAAAATCATCAGGCAGCGTTCTGTTATCGACTTTATTTACTGCCAGCACAACATCCTTGCCTGTCTTCATCAGCATAGAAGCCACTTCTCTGTCAGCTGCCGTCACACCTTCTTTACCGTCGCACATAAACAGTATCACATCTGACGTATCCATAGCCATCTGTGCCTGTTCTCTCATCTGTGACAGAATTATATCCTTGCTGTCAGGCTCTATTCCTCCTGTATCAATAAGTGCAAAATGAACGCCTGACCATTCAGCTTCGGCATAGATCCTGTCTCTTGTAACACCCGGAGTGTCTTCAACAATAGAGACTCTCCTGCCGACAACTCTATTGAAAAAAGTTGATTTACCCACATTCGGTCTGCCGACTACGGCTACTAATGGTTTACTCATTATAAATTCCTTCCGCGAATTCAACCGGGTCGAATTCCTTTAAATCATCAATACCTTCTCCTACACCTATGAATTTGACAGGCATATCAAATTCATCCGCTATTGTTACAACGATGCCGCCTTTGGCTGTTCCGTCAAGTTTTGTCAGCACTATACCTGTAATGTCAGCCACATCGCCGAATTCCTTAACCTGTGATACTGCGTTCTTGCCTGTAGTTGCATCAAGCACCAGCAGATTTTCTCTTGCTGCTTCAGGGAATTCCCGTCCGATTACTTTGTTCATCTTGTTCAGTTCATCCATGAGATTCTTCTTGTTCTGAAGCCGCCCGGCAGTGTCACATATCAGCACATCGATATTTTTCGCTTTGGCTGACTGTATTGCATCATAGATAACAGCCGATGGATCAGCACCTTCCTTGTGCTTCACCACATTCACTCCTACTCTGTCACCCCATATGCAGAGCTGCTCTGCTGCTGCCGCTCTGAAAGTATCTGCTGCAGCCAGCATTACTGTTTTGCCCTCACTCTTCAGCTTGTGTGCTATCTTACCGATAGATGTGGTCTTGCCTCCGCCGTTGATTCCTATCATCAGAATAACCAGAGGCGTATCCTGACACAGGCTGTGTTTTTCATTTTTGTTCATCAGACTTGCTATTATCTTGCCCAGCCTGATCTTGATAACCTCCGGTTTAGTAAGGTTATTTGATCTTATTTCTGATCTCAGGGTCTCTACTATTTTCATAGTAGTCTCCATCCCGATATCAGATGTTATCAGTATTTCTTCGAGTTCATCGAGGAAATCTTCATCTATCGTCGGTCTTGCCATCAGAGCATCGCCGATGCGCTGTGACAGTTTCCCGAAAAACGATTTTTTCTTTCTTTCTTCTCCAAACATTTATAATCTCCCTGCTGCTAAACTTCAAAATCGTCATCCATGCTGAGCGACAGCACCTTTGACACGCCCTTCTCCGGCATTGTTACACCATAAAGTACATCCGCATGCTCCATAGTCGCTTTCTGATGGGTGACAAGTGCAAACTGAATATCACTGAATTTCCTGAGAACATTAATGAATCTGTCGATGTTGGCGTCGTCAAGGGCTGCTTCGACCTCATCCAGTATGCAGAACGGTGTCGGTTTCGCTTCAAGAACTGCGAACATAAGAGCAATCGCAGTCATTGTCTTCTCACCGCCTGACAGAAGATTGATATTCTGCAGTTTCTTTCCCGGAGGCTGAGCTACTATATCTATCGACGCCTCCAGAGGATTCTTCTCGTCTGAAAGTCTCAGTTCCGCATGTCCTCCTCCGAACAGTTCTCTGAATTTCCTTTCAAAATTCACCACAATCCTGTCAAAGCTGTCTTTAAACTTGATTTTAATGGTATTGTCCATATCATTAATTATTCCGACGAGGGCATTCATAGCTTCCTGAATGTCAGATCTCTGTCCTGACAGGAATTCATATCGCTCTTTTACTGTCTCATATTCCTCAATAGCTCCGATATTGATTTCTCCGAGGGCTTTCATCCGGTTCCTGATTTCCCGGGTTTCTTTTACCGCCGAAGACATAACAAAATCACTGCTCCTGAATTCCATTGCCTGTATGTATGATATTTCAAAGTCTTCCCACAACTTATTCTTATATGTATCAAGCTGGGTTTCGAATTTTGCCTTCTTCACTTCCAGCTCATATTTCTGATTTCTCACAGTTTCAAGCTTTGAAGTGATTTTTTCCTTTTCAGCAGTCAGCTTCTGTATCTCTGCTGACAGCCCGGTTTTTTCTTCTCCCGCTTCCCTGAGATACTCCTCAAGTCGCTTCTTTTCTTCTTCCTTTTCTTTAATGATGCTGTCAGAGCTGTCACTTCCTGATTCAAGCATTTCTTTCTCAGCTGATATATCACGCAGCTGACGCTGTTTATCACAGATCTCGTTCTTTATGTCTTCTAAAGCTGACGTAATCCTGTCAGTCATGGAGTCTGCATGCTGTTTCTCCGTCTCACAGCTGCTGACGGCTATCCTTGCCTGGGTAATCTCCTCATTTACGGCCTCAGATCTGACCTTCATTTCACTGTACTGCGAAGCAAGGGTTTCACCCGAAAGCTCAGCCTCTCTGATTATTCTTTCATTTTCTGTGATCCTGTCTTTAGTCTGACTGATCATATTTCTGGAATGTTCTTTTTCCTGACTGATATTTGAAAGCTCACGTTCAAGTCTGGCTCCGCCTGACCTTATTTCGCTGAGAGTTTTTTCGGTCAGCTTTATCTCGTTTTCTGTTTCTATCAGCTCACGTTCCTTTTCAAGCTGTTTCTGCTGCAGGCTTTCAATATCAGTTATCAGCTCTGCAATTTCCTCCTTAAGCTCAGCAATCCTTGATTTCTGCCTGTCGAAGGATACGGTCTTATACTCGATTTCATTCTGCAGAGCAGTTATCTCCGCCTTTCTGTCCAGAATATTAGCTGTTTTGTTCCTGTATTTTCCTCCGGTTATAGCGCCTCCCGCATTGATCACTTCTCCTTCGATCGTAACGAATCTGAAGCCCGACGCTTTTTTTGACATACGGACTGCATTATCCATGTTATCAACAAGGATAACTCTGCCCAGAAGATATTCAATTATATTGGCGTATTTCCTGTCATACTGCACACACTCAGGTCCGAATCCCATAAATCCAGGTTCATCTTCAAGCTTTTCATCTCTTACGATTCTGCTTCTGACTGAGCTTACAGGAAGAAAAGTCATCCTGCCGGCCCTGTTGTCCTTGAGTGACTGGATGGCTCTTTTGGCACTTTCGTCATCATCGCACACGATGTTCTGCAAGGATGCTCCCAGTGCGGTTTCAAGGGCGGTTTCATATCCTGCGGGAACCGTTATCAGATCAGCAACTACTCCGTGGATGCCTCCAAGCTTTGACTTCATAACATGCTTTACCGCAAAATTATAGCCTTCATAGTTGCTCTCCATTTCTTCAATGGTTTTCTGTCTGGCAGAAAGCCTGCCGAGGGATATGCGCAGATCGTCGGCAGAAACCGCCATCCTGTCGCTTTCCTCCTGCTTTCTGACGGATTTTTCACGCTTTATTCTTATCTCTTCTCTGATGCTCTCCAGAGCTTCCTCAGCATTTTCCTTTTCACGTTTAATACTGTTGAGTCTGTCAAGGGCATCCTTGTTATCATCATCTCCGCTGTTCTTTTCTTCGAGGATAGCAATACGCCTTTTATCTAGCGTATCCTGAAGTCTCTCAAGGCTGCTGATCTCAGCCTTTCCTGATGTTATCACATTTGTGGCATCAAAAATTTCATTTTTACATTTATCTATTTTCTCAGATACTGCTGTCATTTCATCAGCAATACTGCTGGATACGTCTATCTTTTCACGGAGATTATTCTGTGCATCCTCAAGCCTTCTGTCCAGTTCTGCTTTTCTCTGTCTGCACTGTACTGCCTCCTGATTTTCTTTCTCCTGCTTTTCTTCAAGAAGCAGCAATTCTGCCTTAAGTCTCTCGATATCTCTGACTACAGCTCCAAGCCTCTCTCTGCCGACTTCATTCTTTTTGACGGCAGCATTCAGTTCTTCCACTGCTTTCATCAGCTTTTCTCTGGACATAGCAACCGAGGATTCCAGTTCATCACTGCGGCTGCTGAAAGTCTGAAGATTATTTTCGAGCTCTTCTTTTCTGGATGATTCATTTCCGATCTCTGTATTCAGCTCATTCAGGTCATCCTTCAGATATTCCTGTTTATGTTCAAGACTTTCAATATTCTGAAGAGTTATATTGATTTCCAGCTTCTTATATCTGTCACGCAATCCGATATATTCCTGTGCTTTGGCGCTGTCTTCTCTGAGTCCATCTATTCTGCCCTCTATCTCGCCGATAATGTCTCTGACTCTGTCCATATTGGCGTTCGTTGCAGCAAGTTTTCTCTCAGCCTCTGCTTTTTTCGTCCTGTAAAGAACTATTCCCGCCGCTTCTTCAAAAATTTCTCTGCGGCTTTCTGTTCTGCTGCTCAGGATATCCGATATTTTACCCTGCCCTATTATTGAATATCCGTCAACTCCGATTCCCGTGTCCATGATAAGCTCGCGAATATCTCTCAGACGGCACTGATTACCGTTTATATGATATTCGCTTTCACCTGATCTGAACATCCTTCTTGTGATTGCAACTTCTTTGTAATCGATAGGCAGGCTTCCATCCTCATTATCTATAACAAGAGTCACCTCTGCCATACCTCTCGATTTTCTGCTTGAGGTTCCGGCAAAAATAACTTCTTCCATCTTACCGCCTCTCAGCATTTTAGGGCTCTGCTCTCCCAGCACCCACCTGATTGCATCACTTATATTACTTTTACCGCTTCCGTTCGGTCCCACGATACATGTAATGCCTTGATTGAACTCAATGACAACAGGTTCTGCGAAGGACTTGAAACCGTGCATTTCCAGCTTTTTAAAATACATTATATTTCTTTTTCGAGCATCGCTTCAGCAGCCTGCTGTTCAGCCTGCTTTTTACTCTTCCCCTTTCCCTTTGTCATAGGTTCATTATTTACTCTAAGCTGCACATAGAATGTTTTGTCATGATCGGGTCCGGTCTCTCTGATGAGTTCATAATGTATATCGGTCACACCTCTGCTCTGCAGCTTTTCCTGCAGGGCTGTCTTGTAATCCACGACAACATATTTCCCGTGCTTAGCATCTTCAATTGCCTCTCTGAAAATCCCCAGCACAACTTTCCTGACGTTCTCAAATCCTCCATCAATATACACTGAACCAAGAACAGCTTCCATAGCATCGGCAAGAATGGACTCTCTCTCTCTTCCACCGTTTCGCGCCTCACCGTTTCCCAGCATAAGGAATTTGCCAAGTTCTATTTTTCTGGCTTCTCGAGCCAGAGTTTTTTCACATACGAGAGTCGCTCTTACCTTCGACAGAAATCCCTCTTCTCTATCCGGAAAAATTCTGAACAGTTCTTCGCCTATTACTGCATCTAGAAAAGCATCTCCCAGAAATTCAAGTCTTTCATTGCTTTTTCCCGTACCAGAATGTTCTTTGATAAATGAACTGTGCGTCAATGCAGTATCAAGAAGGCTGATATCACTGAACCGGTAATTGATTCTTTCTTCAAGCTGCCCGATGTTATTCATATTCTATGTTTACTCCTCTTCACCCTTTTCTATTATTTCTTCAAGATCAAGCATAGATTTTCTGATAATATCTACAACATTCTCTTCGGCATATGGAATACCTTTGATGATTGCGTTCTTAACTGCTGCAGCTGTTGAAGATCCGTGAATTTTGATTACCGGGCCATTAACTCCGAGAATAGGTGCCCCGCCATATTCCTCATAATCAAATTCTTTTTTGAGTTCCATCAGCTGCGGTTTCAGCATCAGTGCTGCCAGCTTTGTTTTAAGGTTTGACATAAGTTTGCTTACTACAAGCTTAAGTATATTTTTGGCCAGGCCCTCTGTGAGTTTCAGGATTATATTGCCTACAAAGCCGTCACAGACCAGAACCTCACAGAGCCCGAACGGAACATCACGACCTTCGATATTACCTACGAAATTAAGTGGTGCCTCTTTGAGCTTCTGATGTGCATCTTTTGTCACGCTTGTTCCTTTGCTTTCTTCTGTACCTATGTTTACAAGTCCGACTCTCGGATTTTCAAATCCCCACACTTTTTCAACATAGATACTGCCCATCAGTCCATATTCAAGCAGATTATTCGCCTTGGCTTCCGAGCTGGCACCTGCATCAACCAGCAGTGCAGGATCACCGCCGAGGCACGGATATATGCTGGCCAGAACCGGTCTGTCAATACCGTCGATTCTGCCAAGTATCATTCTGGATCCGACAACAAGTGCTCCCGTATTTCCTCCTGAGATCAGGATGTCTCCATCACCGTTTTTCACAAGATTCAGAGCCTTTACAAGGGATGATTCCGTTTTTCTCCTTATCGCTTTGACCGGGCTGTCATCCATCGTTATTACATCATCTGCATGCACAATGCTGATTCTGTCACCTTCATATCTGCATTTTTCAAGCTCGTTTTTTATTTCTTCCTCTTTTCCAACCAGGATTATTTCATGATCTGTCAGCGCAGCTGCTTCCACAGCACCCTTTACTATTTCAGCAGGTGCATTATCTCCACCCATTCCATCCAGTACAATTCTCATAATATCCTCCTTAGTAAAACTACAGCATTATTTCTGTAATATTTCTCTGAATTCTTTTACTCGTGCTTCAATATCTGCCGCTCCGAATACAGATGAACCTGCAACAACTATATCCACGCCTGCATCTGTTACAGTTTTTACATTATCAGGATTGATACCTCCATCTATTTCAATGGTGAAATCCAGATTGTTTTCTCGCCTCAATTCATCAAGATTTCTTATTTTAGGCAGCACTGATGAAATAAACTTCTGACCGCCGAACCCAGGATTGACTGACATTATCAGAATCATATCCACATCTTCAAGAACACACTCTACAGCCGATAGCGGAGTTGCAGGATTCACAGCTACGCCGGCTTTCGCTCCCGAGGATTTTATATGCTGTATCGTTCTGTGCAGATGAACACAGGCTTCTGCATGTACCGTAATATACTCCGTATTATCCGTTATGAAATCCTCAAGATATCTGTCCGGATCTTCAATCATAAGATGAACATCAAAGGGCATGCCGGTCTTTCCGCACAAGCTCTTCATAACAGCAGCTCCGAAGCTGATGTTCGGTACGAAATGTCCATCCATGACATCCACATGAATAATATCGGCTCCTGCTTTTTCTATCTGACATACACATTCTCCAAGACGTGAAAAATCCGCAGATAATATCGATGGTGCCAGTTGTTTCATAATTTTTTCCTCCTAATACTGCCTGGATTTTTTTATCTCATTAAGCTGCTGCTTATATGATTCATAACGGCTTATACTGATTTTATCCTCTTCAAGTGCTCTGAGCACACTGCACTCAGGCTCTGCAATATGCCTGCAGTTTTTATACCTGCATGAGCCTGAATACCTGTCTATTTCAGGATAAAGATGCTGCAGCTCCTCTTCGTCGGCTTCAAGTATATCAAATGAAGTGAAACCCGGAGTATCAAAAATCATCGTTCCTTCTGATTCATCTATCGTAAAAAGTTCTGAATGTCTTGTCGTATGCTTTCCACGTTTTGATTTTTCACTGATATTGCCTGTCTCCGCTTCAGCTTCAGGTATAAGTCTGTTCAGAACAGATGATTTGCCTACTCCTGAAGGTCCTGCAAGCGCAGCCTTTTTCCCTCTGATAAGAGTTTTGATTTCATCTATGCCTGCTCCGCTGCGGCAGTCAGTACATACCACCGGATACAGCGGTTCGTATATTTCTCTCAACAGTCTGACAGATTCCGCCGCCCTCCTGTTTTTGTTTTTTTCACCCCGTACCAGATCGCATTTATTTATACATAGTACAATATCAGTATGATTCTTCTCAGCCATTACCAGCAGTCTGTCGATAACAGGCATTACCGGCCACGGTTCAGCTGCTGCAGTGACAATAACAAAGCAGTCCACATTTGCAATAAACGGTCTTATGAATTTATTTCTCGGAGTAATGATCTCTGTTATAAGACTGTCTTCATTATCAGGTATTATTTCGATTATCACTTCATCGCCTACAGCAGGTTTTATATCCCTCTGCTTGAAAACGCCACGCGCCTTGCATCTGTATACTGATTCGCCGGATTTTACATAATAAAACCCGGCGATTCCTTTAACAATCAGTCCTCTCATATTAATCATCTTCATCATCAAAATCAGGTGGTTCTGTCGGCTGAGTGACAGGCTGAGTTGTAGGTTCAGGTTTAGGACCTTTACTTACTCTGATTTTAACAGATGTACCTCTGTCCAGAGGGGCTCCTGCCTCATACTGCTGCCACATTACTTCGCCTTCTGCATAAGTGCTGCTGTAATCGTAACTTACAGTTCCTCTGTCAAGTCCTGCATCACGCAGAGCGGATTCCGCCTCCCCTATCGTCTTGCCGATAAGGTATGGAACAGTAGCTTTTGCCTTGGAGCCATCACTTACAACAACGTTTATCGCCGTTCCTTTCTCTGCTTCTGAGCCTTCAGACGGATCCTGACTGATAACAGTGCCCTCCGGTTCGTCACTTGCGGCTGAATTCACAGTTCCCAGCGTGAATCCGGCTGCAGACAGATATGATGACAGCTCATCCTGAGATTTTCCTATAAGGTCAGGCACTTCTCCGTCCCCAAGGCCTTTGCTTATGTTGACTCTTATCGTGCTTCCCGTTTTGATCTTGGTACCCTTTGGTGGATCCTGTGAAACAATAAGACCCTTTTCTACATCTTCACTTACGACTTCATCACCCTTTTTAACCTTGAGATCCAGATCAGCTGCAGCTTCCTGGGCCTGTTCAAGAGTCATATTTTTGAAATTCGGTGCTTCAATCTCCTTGCCTCCGAACACTCCCGCCGCGAAGCATACTATAATACCCAGCAATACTGCTGCTACCACCGCAGCTATTATTATTATCATTTTCTTTTTTCTGGCAGCATCACCAGTTTTTTTCTTTTTTGTCTTGTCTTTGTTCTTCTTTTTATAATCTGTCTGATCGTCATCTTCTCCGTCATCGTAATCTGTTTCTGCTATAGGACCTCTGTTCCCCGCATTATTCTGCTGTCCAGCTGTTCCACCCATTAAAACAGAATTGCCGACTACACTTCCGACAAATTCCAGATTATTGAGAGCTTCGATAAGTTCTTCAGCTGAAGCGAATCTGTTGACCGGATACTTATCTGTACATTTCAGAATTATATGTTCAAGCGCAGGGGGAACTCCATCCACCAGTTTCGACGGAGGTACCATTTCCCCGTTTATATGCATCAGTGCTATATTTACAGGATTGTCACCGTCAAAAGGAACTCTTCCTGTAATCATCTCATACATTACTATTCCCAGTGAATATATATCCGATTTTTCATCTACATACCCACCTCTGGCCTGTTCCGGTGAAAAATAATGTACTGAACCTATTATACCCTCTGTATTGTCTACAATAGTTGCTGCATTCACCGCTTTGGCAATACCGAAATCTGTTATCTTGGCAGTGCCGTTGGGAGTTATCATTACATTATGAGGCTTGACATCTCTGTGAATGATATGATTTTTATGTGCAAACGCCAGAGCTGCCGCTATCTGTTTTGACAATGCTATAACTTTAGGATATGACATCGGTCCCTGTGCCTTGATATACTCACTCAGAGTCCGTCCTTCGATAAGCTCCATCACTATGTAATGAATATTGCCTTCTCTTCCTACATCATATATATTGACAATGTTCGGATGTGACAGGCTTGCTGCTGCCTGCGATTCTCTCCTGAAACTGTCGATGAACTTATGGTCGTTTATAAATTCAGGCTTTAATATCTTGATTGCTACAAATCGATTCAGCAGCTTGTCCTTGGCCTTGTACACAACCGACATGCCGCCTTCGCCTATTCTTTCGAACAGCTCATATCTGCCTGCGAGTACTTTGTTACTCATTTTTTCCTCCTAAAATTATAACTTAACGCATACTATTGTAATGTTATCTCTTCCGCCGGCTTCTATAGCTCTTTCCACCAGTTCGGAACAAGCATCATTCATACTGATACCCTTATCAAAAACTTCAATGATTTTCTCATCGTTCACTTCACCATAAAGTCCGTCTGAACAAAGCATCAGTATATCATCTTTAGCAAGGCTGATTTTATAAAAATCAGGAGCTACGTATTTTTCGGCACCAAGAGCTTTGGTAATCACATTCTTCTGCTTGTGATGTTCCGCCTCATCTTCCGTTATCAGTCCCTTGCTTATCAGCTCATTAACATAAGTATGATCTATCGTAATCCTTTTCAGATCACCATTTCTGTATAGATACGCCCTGCTGTCTCCTATATTGGCTATGTACCCTTCTTCTCCTCTGACATATGCCAGAACAAGCGTTGTGGCCATACCTCTGTTGGCTTCATTCTCCACACCCATCTGGTATATTCTGCTGTTGGCCGTATCTATTATTTCAGAAAGGAACCCGAAAATATCTTCAGGTGTATCATATTCCTTGAGTCTGCTTTCGTTCACCATCTCGGCGATTCCACTTACAGCAGTCCTGCTTGCAACTTCTCCTGAATTATTACCGCCCACACCATCGGCAACAATATATACATCATGGCTCGGAATTACAAAACAGGCATCCTCATTGTTTTTTCTGACAACACCTTTATTGCATTTAAATCCTATCTGCACCATTGTTTATCTGCCCTTTCTCAAATAAGGTTCTCATCTTTTTTCATAAGACAGATAAAGAACCCATCTGTCTTATCCACATCAGGAAGAAGCAGCTTCCTCTCTACCTGCCTGAATGAAAGATTTTTTCTGAGGAAGGTATCCACTACCTGTTCATTTTCTCTCGGATTAATTGTACATGTACTGTACAGCAGCACTCCGCCAGGCTTGACATACGCTGAGGAAGCTGATAATATAGCCAGCTGCTTCTTTGGCAGAAGCTCCATATCGTCATTATATTCTTTATACTTTATTTCCGGTTTTCTTCTTATCACTCCAAGCCCTGAACAAGGAGCATCCACCAGAACTCTGTCAGCTTTCTGCACCATAGACGAATCAACTCTCGTGGCGTCCCAGGATCTTGTTTCTATATTTAATATACCCAGTCTTCTCGCATCTTTATCTATAAGATCCAGTTTTCTTCTGTATATATCCGATGCGATTATCCTGCCGGTATTATTCATTCTTTCTGCAATTGCTGTCGTCTTGCCTCCCGGTGCCGCACATACATCCATAATTGTTTCACCCTGCTGGGGATCCAGTTTTTCTGCAACAAGCATTGAACTTTCATCCTGAGGAGTGAACATTCCAAGCTTATACATCTCGGAATCCAGCAGACCGGTACCTTTCACATTCAGAGCATTCTGGCACAGATTTCCCTCTGATACCTCAAATCCTTTCTTTTGAAGACTGTCGATAAGATCCTTCTTCATTACTTTGAGCCAGTTAAGGCGCACGGTAAGCGGAGCAGTTTCATTGCCCGCTTCAAGAAGTCTCTCAACAAACTCCATATCATAATGTTCAAGCCATAATTCAATGATCCATGGAGAATATGAATATTTTACAGAAAGATATCTGACCTCATCCTCACCTCTGTCAGGCAGCCTGAGCTGCATCTTTCTGTTAAGATACTCTCTCAGAACTCCATTAATAAATCCTGCCTTTCCTCTGCAGTATTTTTTTGCCAGAACAACGCTCTCATTGACAGCTGCATATTCCGGAACTGAATTCATATATCTCAGCTGATATACACCCATTCGCAGAATCGTAAGCTCTGCGGCTTTCAGGTTTTCTATGCCGTTTCTCACAAGCTGGTCGAGATAATAGTCGATTGTAAGCTTGTGCTCAAGAACTCCGTACACGATTTCCCTGACAAAAGCCTGTGAGCTCGGCTTATTGATGATAATCTGGTGATTCAGTGCAAGGTTTGAATATGCTTTTCTGGATTCAACATCGATCAATGTCAGATATGCTGTTTTTCTGTTTATATCCATCAGTCGCGCCCCCTAATCAATAAAATTCTGACTAAATTAGCTACTGCAGTTGCCAGTGCCGCGACATATGTCATTGCTGCCGCCGAAAGGACTTTCCTGGCACTTTTTCTTTCATAACTGCTGATTATCCCCAGATCTGTCAGCTGAGCCACAGCTCTTCTGCTGGCATTGAATTCCACCGGCAGTGTCACAAGGTGAAACAGTATCACTGCCAGGAAGAAAATCACACCGATGTCAAAAATCAGGTCTCCCATCTCAAAATTCCTGCCGGACCAGATAATTATCAGTCCGATAAAAATCAGCGGCCATGATGCTGTAGAAGCCAGATTGACTACGGGTGCGATCGCATTTCTGAACTTAAGGAAAGCATACGATGTTCCATCCTGAATCGCATGACCCGACTCATGGGCGGCAATGCTTACTGCCGCAACAGTCGTCCCATTATACACTTCCGCTGACAATCTCATAACATCTCTCGACGGATCATAATGATCAGTGAGCTTACCTGCAACCATTTCGACAGGGACATGATGAAGCCCGTTGGCATCAAGAATCCGCCTTGCCGCCTGCCTGCCTGTCATTCCCGTACTGTTAGGAATTTTCGAATATTTGCTGTATGCCCTGCTGACTTTAGCCTGTGCATATAAAGCGAATACTATCGCAGGAATCAGCACAATAATTGTAGGATCGTATATCCCAAAATACATTTTATCTCCCCCTAGAATGTCATTTTATCTTAAAACTGCACCGATTTCAATGGAATTGCCTTTTAAATATTCTCTGACTGCAACTCTTTTTTTACCCGGCACCTGTATTTCTGTGATCCGCAGCACACTCCCTCCGCATGCCACATCAATACCGTCAGGTGATACTGCAGAAACAGTCCCGTCGGCCTCACCGGTTTTAATTCCCGGAACCTCTGCTTTCCATAGCTTTATCGTTTTGTCTCCATAATATGCATAGGTCCCCGGCCACGGATCAAAAGCTCTTATTATTCTCTCCATTTCGAGAGGGTCACGGGAAAAATCAGCATGCCCCTCCTGTTTGGAAATCATATGTGCATAGGTTGATTCATCATCATTCTGCGGCTGCCCTGTTATTGTTTCCAGCTGAGGAATTGTTTCAGCCAGCAGCGACGCGCCCATCTGCGCCAGCTCATCATGAAGCTGCTGTCCAGTTTTCCTTCCTACCGGTGTGGACGCTCTGGCCAGCATATCTCCTGTATCAAGACCTTCGGCCATATACATTATAGTGACCCCGGTTTCCTCTTCACCGGCTATTATCGCACGCTGTATAGGTGCCGCACCTCTGTATTTAGGCAGCAGAGATCCATGCACATTGATACATCCGAGCCTTGGAATATCAAGTATCTCTTTTGGCAGAATCTGCCCGTATGCGGCAACCGCAACAACATCAGGAGCTGCTTTTTTCAGCATATCTGTAAACTCAGCATCACCCTTAACCTTCTGAGGCTGCAGCACTTCCAGTCCCAGTTCAAGCGCCTTTTCCTTGACAGGTGAAAACTTCACTTTCTTACCTCTGTCCCTGACTGCATCCGGCTGAGTAACAACATATATTATCTCATGGCCTGCATCATAAAGCGCCTGAAGTGACGGCACTGCGAAATCCGGTGTTCCCATGTAAACAATTCTCATTACTGTTCCTCACCTGCTCTGTATACATCTTCCGCTTTGTCAATGTACAATATTCCTTCAAGGTGGTCGAACTCATGACACATCACAACAGCTTCGAACCCCTCGAATGTGTATTCCTGAGGATTTCCCTCTCTGTCAAGCCCTTTGATGGTTATCTTCTCAGGTCTTTCAACCTTGCCATAATATCCCGGTACCGAAAGGCATCCTTCTTCACTTTCCTGGGAACCCTCGAGTGAAACGATTTCAGGATTTACAAAACAGTATACTTTTCCTGATTCAATGTCAGGTTCCGCTACGAAAATACGCCGCATTACTCCGACCTGAGGTGCCGCCAGACCGACTCCGTTAGCCTCCCTCATAGTTTCTATCATATCATCTATAAGTATTCTCATTCTTTCATTTACTTCGGTAACCTCTCTGCATGTTTTTCTGAGAATAGGGTCCCCTTCAGTTACAATATTTCTAAGCGCCATATATTTTCCCTCCTATGTAAAACTGTATGGATTGACATCCGCTACTGCTGTATAGTTCTTTTTTTTCTTTCTGCTGTCCTCATCCTTGATCTGAGCTATAATCTCCGAGTATTTCCTGCGTTTTCCTCTCGGGCATCTGATCAGCATGGAATACCTGTATGTATCCTTTATCCTGCTCATATACGCCTCCTGCGGTCTGAAGACATTTTTTCTATCCTCTGTATCAAGCTTTTCTGTTATTCTACAGTACCAGTTTTCTGCACCGGTCCTGGCATCTTCCTCTGCAGCTGCTGTGAATATTATCTGAAACAGATCGCTGTATGGAGGATATGCCATGTATTTTCTCAATGCTATTTCTGTCTCATAGAAACCCTGATAATCCTGTTCTGCAGCATATTTCACAGCATAATGCTCCGGATCATAGGTCTGAATAACAACATATCCCTTTTCTCTGCCTCTGCCTGCTCTTCCCGCAGCCTGTGTTATAAGCTGAAATGTCCTTTCAGAGGATCTGAAGTCCGGAATGTTGAGAGATACATCTGCAGATATTATACCTACGAGACCCACATTTTTGAAATCCAGTCCTTTGGCTATCAGCTGCGTACCTATCAGTATATCTGTCTTACCCTTCTGGAATGCTTTGAGTTTTTTTGTCAGCTCGCCTTTTTTTCTGGCAGAATCGAGATCAAGTCTGTCAACCATATATTCCGGGAACATTTCCGCAATCGTCTCCTCCACCTTCTCTGTGCCGCTGCCGAAATACTTCATGTATCTGCTCCCGCACTCAGGGCACACCTCAGGAGCTTCGGCCTCATAACCGCAGTAATGGCACATGATCTTTCCGGTATGACGGTGGTATGTCATAGACAGGCCGCACCCTGGGCATTTCGCCACATACCCGCACTCCCTGCATGATATGAAGGTTGAATATCCTCTCCTGTTGAGAAAAAGCATCACCTGCTTCCCTTCACCAAGCTGAGCTCTCATCTGTCTGTAAAGCTCGCCGCTTATTATCGATCTGTTGCCCCGCTTAAGCTCCCTGCGCATATCGACAATGCTTACCTGCGGCATCTGAACCTTATTATACCGCTCAGTCAGCCTTATTATCCTGTATATTCCTTCTTCACATCTGCTGTATGTAACAACAGACGGTGTAGCACTCCCCAGAAGGAGAACTCCGTTGTTATCCCTGTCCTGAGTCCTTTTCAGAGCCACTTCCACTGTATCGTACTTCGGAGTATGATCAGATTTATATGTGGATTCATGCTCTTCATCTACAACAATAAGCCCGATATTCTCAAGCGGCGCAAAAACCGCCGACCTTGCACCGATAACTATCCTGATATCACCGTCCCTTATTTTCCTCCACTGATCATATCTTTCACCTTGTGTCAGCCTGCTGTGGAGCACAGCGATCTGACCGTTCCCGAACCATCCGGTGAACCTCTCGATGATCTGACCTGTCAGAGCTATCTCAGGAACCAGCACAATAACATTCTTTCCCTTTGAGATCACTTTCTCTGCTGCTCTTATGTAAACCTCGGTTTTGCCGCTTCCCGTGACTCCATGTATCAGAAAACGCTCATGAATTTCCTTCTCCACTGCTGCTTCAATCTGTCGCAGTGCATTCTTCTGCTGATCTGTAAGCTCTCTGACTTCAGATCTCTGTCCCTTTTCATCATCCAGAGGATCTCTGCGGGTTCCGCGTTTTGATCTGGACCCCACCGGTGTAAAACACTTTACAGCATCAATATACCGGCACAGATACCTCTGCTTCATCCATAATGAGGTTCTTATCATTTCTTCGCTGAGGGAAACATCTTCATCCTTTGAGTCAACATATCTCAGCCTGTTTTTCAGCTCATCGTCCGGACTATCTTCGAAGGATACGACATACCCATCTCTCGGGGTACGGCTTCGTGCAAAAGGAACATACACTTTACTGCCAACGGTCACTGAATCGTCGCAGCATCCGTATGTATACAGGTTATCAGTACTGTCGCTTCTGTTATCGATTATTATATTTACATATTTCATCAGTTACAGCAGGAATATATTGTTCTCCTGACACTCTCTGATCATATCATCCGGCCATATCGCAGCCTGAACTTCTCCGATATGAGCCTTTCGCAGGAAATACATGCAGAGTCTGCTCTGTCCTATGCCTCCTCCTATAGTATACGGAAGTTCTTTATTAAGGATCTTTCTGTGGAATTCCATTTCTCTCCTGTCATCAGCCCCGGCAATTCTGAGCTGTCTGTCCATGGCATCTTCATCAACTCTGATACCCATTGAAGAAATTTCAAAAGCTCTGTCGAGAATATCATTCCACAGTATAATATCTCCATTAAGTTCCCAGTCGTCATAGTCAGGAGCTCTGCCATCGTGCTTTTCCCCTGATTTCAGCTGCCCGCCGATCTTTTTGATGAATACCGCCCTTTTCTCTCTGGCAATCTCATCTTCTCTTTCTTTTGGAGTTAGATCAGGATACATATCCTCAAGCTCCTGTGAAGTTATGAAGAATATCTCATTAGGAAGATCAGTTCTGAGATCTGTATAGAGCCTGTTCACGTAGTCGTTCAGATTTTTCAGTGCGTTATACAATGTTACGACAGTCTCCTCAAGATATTTTTCTGTTCTGTCCTCTTTCGTTATTACTTTCTCCCAGTCCCACTGATCCACATAAATTGAATGCAGGTTGTCAAGCTCCTCATCTCTTCTGATTGCATTCATATCTGTGTAGAGGCCAGTTCCAGGCTCAAATTTGTATTTTCCCAGCGCCATACGCTTCCATTTTGCCAGGGACTGTACTATTTCTACAGTTTTCTCATTCATATCCTTCACTGTGAAGCTGACTGTTCTCTCCACACCGTTGAGGTTATCGTTAAGCCCTGTTTCAGGTGCAACAAACAATGGCGCGGATACTCGTCTGAGTTTCAGACCATAAGCAAGTTCCTGCTGGAAAAAATCTTTTATCTTTTTGATAGCCCTCTGGCTCTCCATGTAGTCAATTACCGGTGTATAGTTTTCCGGTATCAGTAAATTATGCATAGCAATAACCTCCTTATACTTTTGAGTATTCACAACCGCAGTAATTCTGACGGTACAATTCATATTTTTTTGACAGTTCCACTGAACGTCTGAATCCATCCTTCTTTTTGAAATCTCTGTCAAGAAAGCTCAGCCCGTACCTGAGAGCCAGTTCTCTGCCGATTTCAGAAATAATTCTGTAATTCTTATGAGGGCTGACTGTCAGAGTGGTCCCGAAGAAATCATATCCCGAAAGACTTGCCTCCTCTGCTGTCTTCTCCAGCCTCTGCCGGAAACATACACTGCATCTTGCTCCGCCTTCAGGTTCATTTTCCAGCCCCTGCGTCAATCTGTAAAATTCCGCTGGTCTGTAAATGCCTTCTCTGAAATAAACCTTGATATCCCCGAGATTCTCCTCATTATATCTGTCTATAAATTTTATCTGAGCCTCTCTTCTGAGCTGATATTCCTTCTCATCAGTGATGCACGGATTGTAATAGTAAACGGTCACATCAAACTCGCCGGTCAGTCTCTCGACTACAGCAGTACTGCATGGACCGCAGCAGCTGTGAAGCAGAAGCTTGGGCTTACTCACTTCTTCTCTGCAGCCACTGCCGGGAAGAAATCCGCTGCTGCTTCCGCATCGGCTGCATACCTGCGATGGTGACGACTCTTTCTTTTTTTCAAAAGTCATAGACCTTACCTCTATAGTACCTGATATGTTATAATAATGCTGATATAACAATCTATTATAGCATAGAATAAACTCATTGAAAATGTAATACTTGTGAAAAATGGAGGATTAATATAAATGCAGAAAAGCGACGCTCCACTGATTTTTGACACTTCTGAAGGTCAGCAGCTCAGAATCAATACTATCAATACCTTTCTCAAAAATAAATTCAACTGCAAAGTCGTCAAGCTGTCAATTGACGGCGGCTTCACATGTCCTAACAGAGATGGTACAAAAGGCACCGGAGGATGCCTTTTCTGTTCTTCAACCGGATCCGGAGATATGGCCGATGGCTCAGGAGACATCATAGCAGACCTGAACAATCAGATAAAGCTTTTATCGGCAAAATGGCCGGAAGCCCGATATATAGCCTACTTTCAGAGTCACACCAATACTTATGCTCCCGTTGACGTGCTCCGCAGCAAGTTTTATAAAGCCCTTGAACATCCTGATGTCATAGGCATTGCCATCGCGACAAGACCCGACTGTATCACAGATGAAATTGCCGATCTTCTTGCCGAAATAAACAGAAACACCTTCATGTGGGTTGAACTTGGCCTTCAGACCATCCATCCCGCCACCATGGATGAAATGAATCTCTGCTACACTGCAGATGACTATGACAATGCTGCAGACACACTTATTTCAAGGGGCATACCAGTCGTCACACATCTTATTCTCGGACTTCCCGGGGAATCACAGACTATGATGCTTGAATCCGTAAAGCACGTATGCAGAAAAAAAATTTTCGGCATGAAACTTCATATGTTCAATCTTGTGAAAGGCTCTGCAATGGAAAAGCTGTATTCAGATTACGTTCCTTTCACATCCATAGACGAATAT
The DNA here is from genome assembly GCA_022763735.1 of Clostridiales bacterium. Taxonomy (GTDB): domain Bacteria; phylum Bacillota; class Clostridia; order Peptostreptococcales; family Anaerovoracaceae; genus Lentihominibacter. The sequence continues at coordinate 1,265 of JALEQY010000155.1, read as the reverse complement.
GTTGATCTGGTGATTTCTGCAATTGAAATAATCCCGCCTGAAATCACCCTTCACAGGATTTCAGGTGATGCACCACGATCAACCCTTATTGCCCCGGAATGGAGCTATAAAAAACGCACGATCCTGAATGGAATACACAGAACCATGCGTGAAAGAAACACCTGGCAGGGGAAAAAACTGCTGCCCTGAAGGCAGCAGTCATCTGCTATTTTCACTGTTCTTTATGATTTTTATCTGACATATCTTTGTTTTTCGGACCTATACGGCCTTCATTGTAGTGTTTTCTGCATAGCGAAACATACATTTCATTGCCTCCGACCATTATCTGCTCACCACTTTTAACAATTTTATCATCCATTACTCTGGCCACCATAGTAGCTTTCCTGCCGCACCAGCATATCGTTTTGATTTCTTCTATTTTATCTGCATATATCAGCATATAATACGATCCCTCAAAAAGCTCGTTTCTGAAATCGTTTTTCAGTCCGTACGCAAGCACAGGTATATTGAAACTGTCTACAATTTCAACGAGTTCCTCAACATGATGCTTCCTGAGGAACTGGCATTCATCCACTACAACACAGTCCACAGACTCCCTGCTGTTTTCCCTCATAAAAACCTCAAGGATGTTTGTATCCTCATTTACAATAGTGGCCTCTCTCTGCAGACCTACTCTTGAAGTTATCACGCCTTTTCCATATCTGTCATCTATACCAGGGATAAGTGCAAGCACCCGTTTGCCTCGTTCTTCATAATTATATGCTACCTTTATCACTTCTATCGATTTACCCGCATTCATGGTGCTGTATCTGTAATATAGCTGTGCCATCAGTCTTCCTTCTTTCTAAAAAAAATAACCCCTCGGACAAAGTCAGCAAGAGATTATCTAAATAAGTGGTGCCCAGACTCGGAATCGAACCAAGGACACGGGGATTTTCAGTCCCCTGCTCTACCAACTGAGCTATCTGGGCAAACTACTTAACGGTTATAAAATTGGTGGGCCATCGGGGACTTGAACCCAGGACCTGCCGGTTATGAGCCGGACGCTCTGACCAACTGAGCTAATGGCCCATTTTATTATCTGAAAAATGGTCGGGGTGGCAGGATTTGAACCCGCGGCCCACTGGTCCCAAACCAGTTGCGCTACCAAACTGCGCTACACCCCGATATACTGTTTAGTCCATATGGCAGGGGCAGTAGGATTCGAACCCACGGCACGTGGTTTTGGAGACCACTGCTCTACCAACTGAGCTATACCCCTACAC
>JALEQY010000032.1 GCA_022763735.1 Clostridiales bacterium | reverse complement strand
TACGGGGTTTGTTGTTATTGATATGATTATACTAATTCCAGGAATGCCAGTTCTGCATTGTCTCCCTGCCTAGGTCCGAGTTTCAGTATTCTTGTGTAGCCGCCCTGTCTGTCTGCGTACTTTGGTGCTATTTCATCAAATAACTTAGCTACAACTGCTTCATCATATACATATGCGAGAACCTGTCTTCTAGCGTGCAGGTCTCCGCGCTTAGCAAGCGTAATCATTTTTTCCGCCTGTCTTCTTGCTTCCTTAGCTCTAGTGTCAGTTGTTGTGATTCTGCCTTCTCTGAAAAGATCAGTTACAAGATTTCTCAACATTGCTTTTCTATGAGCTGAGGATCTGCCTAATTTTCTATATCCTGGCATATCTGCATCCTCCTATTTCTAATATTATTCGTCGCTCTGTCTGAGGCCTAAACCCAGTTCTTCCAACTTGTGTTTAACTTCATCAAGTGATTTCTTGCCCAGGTTCCTTACCTTCATCATGTCTTCTTCACTCTTGTGAGTCAGCTCTTCAACGGTGTTGATGGCAGCTCTCTTGAGGCAGTTGAAAGAACGTACGGAAAGTTCCAGTTCCTCAATTGTCATTTCAAGTGCTTTTTCCTTCTGGTTTTCTTCCTTTTCGACCATGATTTCCATGCCTTCAGCTGAATCGGTAAGCTCAACAAACAGGTTCAGATGTTCCTGCATGATCTTGGAGCCTATCGATACGCCTTCGCTTGGTGTGATCGAACCGTCAGTCCAGATTTCAAGGATGAGCTTGTCGTAGTCTGTCACCTGCCCTACTCTGGTATTCTCAACTGTAAAGTTCACTTTTCTTACAGGTGTGTATATCGAGTCGGTCGGGATAACGGATATCGGTGTATTCTCGTCCTTGTTCATTTCGGCAGGGACATAGCCTCTGCCTCTCGCCATATTGATCTCCATGATCAGTGTGGCATTCTCTTCAAGAGTAGCAATGTGAAGTTCAGGATTGAAAATCTCTACATCAGAATCTCCGAGGATGTCTGCTGCAGTAACTTCCTTAGGGCCGATAGCATTGATAAGAACTCTCTTTGTGTTTTCTCCGTTAAGCTTGATCGCGAGCTTCTTAAGGTTCAGGATGATTTCTGTGACATCTTCCTTTACCCCGGGGATAGTCGAGAACTCATGGAGAATGCCGTCGATCTTAACAGATGTGACAGCAACTCCAGGAAGTGAACTCAGAAGAATTCTTCTCAGGCTGTTTCCAAGTGTAGTGCCGTATCCTCTCTCGAGGGGCTCTACCACGAATTTCCCATAATTGGGATCTTCGGTTGAAAATATACATTCGATTGTTGGTTTTTCGATTTCTATCACTCAAAACCCTCCTTTTCATTCCAAAACTGTAACCATTCGTCACTATGTTATTTGGAATACAATTCGACGATCAGATGCTCAGCTACAGGAGTATCTATCTCTGCTCTGGTCGGCACTGAAAGGATTTTTCCTTCGAGTTTTTCTACATCTACAGTCAGCCATGAAGGTACTGTAATTGTCATTTCTTTTACTTCCTTGAACTTAGGTGAGTTTGTGCTCTTTTCTTTAACCGTGATAACATCTCCGGCTTTAACTTCGTATGAAGGAATGTTCACCTTCCTGCCGTTTACTTTGAAATGTCCATGGTTAACCAGCTGTCTTGCTTCTTTTCTTGATGAAGCGAAGCCAAGTCTGAACACTACGTTGTCTAATCTTGTTTCCAGTAAGATAAGCAGGTTTTCACCTGTGATACCTGTTTTTCTGGCAGCCTTGTCAAAAAGATTTCTGAACTGAGTTTCCTGCAGTCCGTAGAATCTCTTTGCCTTCTGCTTTTCTCTTAACTGAAGGCCGTAATCGGAAATCTTGCTTCTGCCCTGTCCGTGCTGTCCGGGAGCATAACCTCTTCTGTCGATTGCGCATTTGCTGCTGTAACATCTGTCACCCTTTAAAAAGAGTTTCTGTCCTTCTCTTCTGCATAATCTGCAGTTAGCGTCTGTGTATCTTGACATTTAAATTATTTCCTCCCTTCTATCAGACTCTTCTACGTTTAGGCGGTCTGCATCCGTTGTGCGGAATCGGTGTGATATCCTTGATCATTGTGATTTCAAGGCCTGCAGTCTGAAGAGCTCTGATAGCGGCTTCTCTGCCGGATCCCGGACCCTTAACGTAAACTTCAACTGTCTTCAGTCCATGTTCCATAGCGCCCTTTGCAGCTTCTTCAGCAGCTGACTGTGCAGCGAACGGAGTTGACTTTCTTGATCCCTTGAATCCCAGGGAGCCTGCACTTGACCATGACAGAGCGTTTCCGGCCATGTCTGTCAGTGTTACTAATGTATTGTTAAAGGTAGCCTGAATATGAGCCTGGCCTTTTTCAACATTTTTACGTTCTTTTCTCTTTTTTCTAACAGCCTTCTTAACAGCTTTAGCCATATCTTTCTACCTCCTTTACTTCTTCTTTCTTCCAACAGTCTTCTTAGGACCTTTTCTGGTTCTGGCGTTTGTCTTAGTCTTCTGTCCTCTTACCGGAAGACCTCTTCTGTGTCTGATGCCTCTGTAGCATCCGATTTCCATCAGTCTCTTGATGTTAAGGTTAACGTCTCTTCTCAGATCACCTTCTACCATGTAGTCTGATTCGATAACCTTTCTGATTTTACCGGCTTCTTCTTCTGTGAGATCCTTGACTCTTGTGTCAGGATTGATTCCGGTTTTGGCTAAAATTTCTCTTGAAGTTGACCAACCTATTCCGTAGATATAAGTGAGCCCAGCTTCGATTCTTTTTTCATTTGGTAAATCTACACCGGCTATACGAGCCATATTTTCCTCCTGTTCCCATCTTCCGTCACGTGTCCTGCTGCTACCAAAAGACTGCAGGCCGTAATATAAACGGGATGTTCTTTAATTGAAATATCTTATATCCTGATCTGCCCGCAGGCAGTCCAGCTTTTCTCATAAATCAGCCCTGTTTCTGCTTATGCTTAGGGTTTTCGCAGATAACCATAACTTTACCTTTTCTCTTGATTACCTTGCATTTTTCGCAGATAGGCTTTACGGAAGCTCTTACTTTCATTCTGCATCCTCCTCCTATGCTTTGCCTCTCCAGGTGATCCTGCCTCTTGTCAGGTCGTAAGGTGATAATTCCACCTTGACTTTGTCACCGGGGATTATTCTGATATAATTTGTTCTGATTTTTCCGGATACATGTGCCAGCACTTTGTGTCCGGTTTCAAGTTCTACGATAAACATTGCGTTAGGCTGTGCTTCGATTACTTTACCTTCCGCTTCTATGACATCCTTCTTTGCCATTTGTTACACCTCGCATCTAGTAAGCTAATGTGAGCAGCTCGGGCTCACCGTCCGTGATAACCACCGTGTTTTCATAGTGTGCCGAAAGTTTTCCGTCCACGGTGACTACCGTCCAGTTGTTTAAGAGTGTTTCAACATCATATCCGCCTTCGCAGATCATCGGTTCGATGGCAAACACCATACCTTTTGCCAGTCTCGGTCCTCTGCCTGCTTTGCCGTAATTAGGTATCTGCGGATCTTCATGCATATTCTGACCAACGCCGTGTCCGACAAAGTCCCTTATTACCGAGAAACCTTCGCTCTCAGCCTTTACCTGTATCGCATGTGAGATGTCTGACAATCTGTATCCCACTTTGCAGTACTCAAGTCCTGCAAAGAAACTGTCTCTGGTCGCATCAATCAGCCTGCGTGCAACATCGCTGATCGTTCCGACTGGATATGTTCTTGCCGCATCACTGACGTAACCTTTATAAGTTGACCCTACATCCACACTGACAATGTCGCCGTCCATCAGGATCCTCTTCTTATCAGGGATCCCGTGAACAACTTCATCGTTTATCGATACGCATGCGCTTGCCGGGAATCCGCCATATCCTTTGAAGGAAGGAATCATCCCGTTCTTTCTGATGGTATCTTCCACGAATTTATCGATATCAGCTGTAGATATGCCGGGTCTGATGAAGTTCTCCAGTTCTTTGAGAATGAAGCCCGTCACCTTACCCGATTCACGCATCAGATCTATTTCCTGATCGGATTTAATTATGATCATACCTACTCACCTAAAATGTTTACGATAGTATTGAATACATTTTCCAGTCCTATAGTACCATCGATATGCGCTATATTTCCGGCCTTTTCATAGTAATCAATAAGTGGCTTGGTTTCCTTATTGTAAACTTCGATTCTGTTTGCTGCAGTTTCCTCGTTGTCATCTTTTCTCTGTTCCAGTTCAGCTCCGCATACATCGCAGATACCTTCCTGTTTAGGCGGGATATTGACAACATGGTAAGAAGCTCCGCACTTTTTGCAGACTCTTCTTCCAGTAAGTCTTATCATCAGTTCTTCTTTATCCACATCGATATCGAGAACGTGATCGATTTTCTTTCCCTGTGCTGCGAGGAACTCATCCAGCTTCTCTGCCTGGAAAACAGTTCTCGGGAAACCGTCAAGCAGGAAACCGTCTTTGCAGTCATCTGCCTTGAGTCTGTCAGTTGCGATCTCAACTACCAGTTCATCAGGTACGAGTTCGCCTCTGTTCATATATTCCTGAGCTTTTTTGCCCAGTTCAGTGCCTTCTTTGATGTTGGCTCTGAAGATATCTCCTGTTGAGATATGAGGAATATTGTATTTTTCTATAATTTTAGCGGCCTGGGTGCCTTTGCCTGCTCCCGGAGGGCCTAACAGAATTAAATTCATAATATATAACCTCCTGCACAGATCCCGCATTCGGGATCTCGGTCATTTCGCAATCTGCCAGCGTCTGCTGCCACCTGTGGAATGCCTATTTCAAGAATCCCTGATAATTTCTCATTACCATCTGCTGCTCAAGCTGTTTCATTGTGTCGAGGGCAACACCTACTGCAATCAGAAGGGAGGTACCTCCGAAGTGGAAGTTAAGTCCTCCAAGCTGGCTGACAATAGTAGGAAGTATTGCTACTGCTGCCAGGAAAACAGCTCCTACAAATGTGATTCTTGTCATTACTCTGTTTAAGTATTCAACAGTTGCTTTACCAGGTCTGATTCCCGGAATAAACCCGCCGTTCGCTTTCATATTCTGAGCAACTTCCACCGGATTGAATGTAACCGATGTGTAGAAGTATGTGAAGAATATGATGAGTACTACGTTAAATGCTGCATATACCCATACGCCCGGTGTTCCTACCGGCGACAGCCACTTCTCGATCCATGCGGCTGCACCGCTCTGGGAATTCATGAAGTATGTTATCGTCAGAGGGAACTGCAGGAATGCCATCGCGAAGATTACCGGGATAACTCCTGCCTGATTTACCTTGAGCGGAATATGTGTAGCCTGACCGCCGTACATCTTTCGTCCTACAACTCTCTTGGCGTACTGAACCGGGATTCTTCTCTGTCCCTGCTGCACTTCGATAATTCCTACAATTACCAATACACAGAATATCAGGAATAAAATCAGTGTCACAATGCTCATTGTACCGTCCTGAAGTTTTACCCAGATTTCCTGTACAGCAGATGGAAGTCTTGAAATGATACCCGCAAAGATTATCAGTGAGATACCATTTCCAATACCATGCTCGTTAATCTGTTCTCCGAGCCACATCAGGAATGCTGTACCTGCTGTGAGAACAAGAACGATTACAGCTACTGAGAAGAAGTCAGTGCTGATAAGCGCCTGACGGAAAAGTCCGATCGAAACGCCTATCGCCTGTATGATCGCCAGTACTACTGTCAGATATCTGGTGTACTGTGCTATCTTCTTTCTTCCTTCTGTTCCTTCTCTTGACAGTCTTTCCAGTGCCGGAATAGCAATTGTCAGGAGCTGGAGTATGATCGAGGCTGTAATGTATGGAGTGATACTCAGTGCGAAAATAGTAAAGTTACTGAATGCACCGCCTGAGAACAGATTGAACAGAGCAAAAAGTCCTGTCTCGCTGTCGAATGTCTGTGCCAGAATCTCTCTGTCCATGCCCGGTACCGGGATCTGTGAACCGATTCTGAAGATCAACAGCATCGCAAGAGTAAAAATAATCTTTTTCCTGAGATCAGGAATGTTCCAAGCTTTTGCAACTGTTCTGAACATCTCCATTAGATCACCTCTGCCTTTCCTCCAGCGGCTTCAATCTTTTCGATTGCGGTCTTGCTGAACTTCTGAGCCTGTACTGTCAGGTTCTTTTCCAAAGTTCCGTTACCTAAAATCTTGATACCGTCTTTAACCTGCTTAGCCAGTCCTGTTTCCTTAAGAAGTTCAGGTGTGACTACTGTTCCTGCTTCGAATCTGTTCAGTTCGCTTACATTAACAGCAGTATATTCAGTTCCCCAGATGTTGGTAAATCCTCTCTTAGGGATTCTTCTGTACAGCGGCATCTGTCCACCTTCGAATCCAGGTCTTACTCCACCGCCGCTTCTTGATTTCTGTCCATTCATACCTCTGCCGGCAGTTTTACCCTGTCCGGTAGCTGTACCGCGGCCCTTTCTCTTAGGAGCCTTAGTTGCTCCAGGTACCGCTCTTAATTCATGCAGTTTCATTTGCCTTGCACCTCCTGTCCTATAGCTCTTCTACAGTTAAAAGATGCGATACCTTGTTCACTGCGCCTCTTGTTACAGGGGAGTCAACAAGTTCAACTGACTGGTGCATCTTCTTAAGTCCTAACGCTTCTACAACTTTTTTCTGTTTAGGGGAAGCGCCAATAACACTTTTTGTCAATGTGATTTTAATCATCTTTGCCATTGTTTCTTCCTCCTTATCCAAAGATTTCTTCCTTAGTCTTGCCTCTCTTAGCAGCAACCTGTTCCAGAGTCATGAGACCTTTGAGTCCTTCGATTGTTGCATAAGCCATGTTTCCAGTGTTGTTGGATCCGATGGATTTTGCTCTGATGTCCTTAACGCCTGCGGCTTCAAGAACTGTACGGACTGATGATCCTGCGATTACTCCGGTACCTGGTGCAGCCGGCATCAGGAGAACTCTTCCTGCGCCGAATACGCCTAAGTTTCTGTGAGGGATTGTTGTTCCTACTGTAGGAACCTTTATGATATTCTTCTTAGCATCTTCTGTAGCTTTTCTTACTGCTTCAGGGATTTCCTGAGCTTTGCCGAGACCTACGCCTACGTGTCCGTCGCCGTCACCTACAACTACTGTAACACTGAATCTCATGTTTCTTCCGCCCTTAACGGTTTTAGCAACACGTCTGATGTTTACAATAGTTTCGTTTAAGTCCAGCTTTGATACGTCTATAGTATTTCGCATTCAACTTACCTCCTGTTAGAATTTCAAACCTGCTTCACGAGCACCGTCAGCAAGTTCCTTAACTCTTCCGTGA
>JALEQY010000139.1 GCA_022763735.1 Clostridiales bacterium | reverse complement strand
CATCGGGTTCACCGATTCTGGAATAAAACGTCTTATACACTCTGTGTCTTCCTGCCACGATGCTGATAACGTCCTGATTTCCACACCATTTATGCCATTACCCTTAGTACAGTGAATTATCCTTTTATCTCCCAGATATATTGCAGCATGGTTGTAAGTTTTATCAGAGGCAGCATTTCTCAGATGAAAAAGCACAACATCGCCTGGTCTTGCCTTATTCCAGTCAATTGTCCCCTTTGTTACCGTTTCAGCAGCAAAATGGGTGCTATGGCCTTCATTGTACATAACCCCTACACTTCCCAGATCAACCACATTTGATGTAAGTTTATACAGAGGATTATGCTCCTGTAAGACACTATTATGTACATATGAAACAAATCCTGAACAATCGAACTGATAATACCCCTGGCTGTTTTTTTCACCTGTTTTCCCGCTGACATATTTTGTCTTCTGCGTTGAAAGATACATCGCTCTGTCCAGTATCATCTGAGAATAATCAAAAGCCGGATCGCTTTCATTTTGCTGAGTTGTATTGAACTTCTGATCTTCTTTATTCGTCCACACATAATAATAATTACTGTTAAACTTTACTTTGCTCCACTTACCGCTGGTTATTACAGTCACGTCGCCATACATACGCATCTTTGTATTAAAAGGAACATGAATGCCGGAACTGTTTATCGCAGTGCTTTTATATAAAGTTGTCATATCCTTAACAGTATAAACGATATAGTACATACCGGTATGAACCTTCTTTACAGAAGAATACCCGCTATAGTATTTTTTCCCGTTCACTATCTTATACGTCCGGATTTTAACAAAATAGTCTTTATTGCATGTAAGGCTCTGAATGGTTTTGCTGAGGATCTTAATTCCGCTTATATCCTTATATTTTGACGATGAAAAGTCACTGTTTTTTGAGTAATATACTCTGTATCCGCCGGCACTGGAATTCCGGCTGCTCTTCACATAAAATGATCCTGCAAATTCACTCGTAAGCATGCTGATGACAGGAGTACTTAGCCTATATATCGTCCTAGTCGCAGTGTTTTTTATCGTTTTATCTGTTTTATACGGATACACCTTGTAAACATATTTTTTACCATTTGATACATTGGTATCTACCCAATTCCGATCTGAATTTCCGGTTACATTCCTGACTTTGACCCAGTCACCTGATGTCCCCGCTTTTCTGTATATATAGTATCCCTTACAGCCTTGATATTCTGTCCATGTAACAGTTATACCTTTACTGGCATTATATACACTTGATATACTGCCTTTTGCAGCCGCCTGCGCATATGGAGAATTATCACCTGAATCAAAGGCAAGGCACATAACAAGCATACAAACTATACCCGTTACAGTGGTACACGTTTTTTTCAGCAATTTCTTCATTGTTCCGTTCATAATCTGAATCTTCATCATTCTAATACACAATCATGAGCTGTCGTATAACGACAGCTCATGATTCAATTTTCTTCTTATGATTAATAGATTATAACTTTTGTCCCCGCATTAATATTTTTGTATATCCAGTAAGCATTATCTTTAAGCAGCCGTATACATCCATGTGAAATATCATATCCGATTCTGCTGTCTAACGGCCTCGTAGTACTTAACGGATAATAAGGAATCGAATGAAAATAATACGATTTATAAAACCTTGTTGCATACCAGCAGCTATAACCCTTTTCGAGACCAAATCTCTTAAGATGAGTTTTAGTTTTTGGAACTGTGAATTCACCTGAAGGTGTTCTGTTCTCAGCGGTTCCCGTTGAACATCCCCAATAATACTTTAAGACCCATCTACCATTCTTGCGGTAATATACACATGTTTTGTGCGAACTTTTTGAAACCGCAATCAGATACTTTGTCCCACTTGCCTCATTTCTGACTTTTTTCCACATTGTAAAAGTGGTGCCAAGAAGCGCTCCCCCCTGATCCTTGCTGAAATAATACTCGTTTCCGTTTATCGTATATTGACCTTTCAGAGGCTTTCCTCCACGGTAATAATACTTCTTCCCATCAAAAGTACCCCAACCATTTCCATCCGTCTTGATTGATTTTGAATCACTCCACGAGCCATACAGAGTTTTTCCGCCATAAGTCTTATATGCACGAACCTTCACATAGTAAACATGCTTATCTTTCGCAGCTTTCACTGTTTTAGAAAGTGTCCCGGATGATGATATCCTGAAATTTGATGCATTTGAAAAATCTGAAGTTCTTGACACGCTTATCTGATATCCTGATGATGTTTTCTTACCCCATCTAACCATAATCTGAAGTTTCACATTTGTTGTCAATTTCGTTACAGCTACCTTGCCTGGTCTTGTTGCCGCCTTTAACACAGAGCTCCATTCCCCATAGTGCCTTTTTCCCTCAGAATCCTTGACATATGATCTGATTCTATACTTTGCTCCCAACCCTGATTTCAGATTCTTTAAAGTATAATATGGAGTATCATCATTCTTGAGGTATATGACATGTTCCCATTTGCTTTCTGATAAATTATATTTCATAATCTCATATCCGGTTACTCCAGGTTCATTATTCCACTTGAAACTGATAGAAGTAGTTCCGGTTTTCTTTACGCCAAATCCACTAACGTTAGCTATATAATAAGTTCCTTTTTTATATGATGTGAAATTATTAATTCCTCTGATCTCGAACGATTTCTTACCGGGATATATATTATTACTGCAATGAACTGTATAGTCAGTGCCTTCTTTTAAGGTTTTGCCATTATATGAAACTTTGATTACCGGCTTAACAGAACTACCTTTATAGTTATAATACTTATATACCATTGACATCTTTGCCTTTGATATATCTGCTGCTACAATATTAAATTCTCCATACTTGATCTGACCAGTGAAACGTCCTTCTCCGGTTATTATCACCCGAGCTCTTCCGACATTGACATTTCTATCATATGACAGCGAATAATCATCACCTTCAACGAGTTTACTGCCATTCAAAGTTACATCAGGTACAGGTTGTATTACATCACCGGTATAAGTATACTCTGAACTGTTTAAGGCTACTACAGCCTCTTCCAAACTCAAACCTGTTTCTTCTGATACTTCACGATTATCAATCGCAGCACCTTCATCCGGTGCAGTATCTGCATATACAGAAAACGCTGACAGCACAAAGAACACAGTTACTGTCATAATTAGAGCAAGAGATACACGCTTCATCTTCTTCATGATTTTACCACCTCAAAAAAATTATCTAGCTTGATGTATTATATCATATAATGCTGAATTTAGATACATATATTTGAAGAACTTGAAACTGCCTGATAATGGTTATTCGTAATCACATGTAATACATATACCGTTAGCCAGTGCATATTCATAAGCATAAGTATCTTTTTCACAAATAATCTCAATTTCACCTGTTTCTTTAAAAGCATCTTTGCATATCATTCCGACAGATTTAGGGATAGTTACAGTTTTAAGCTTTCTGCAATATGAAAAAGCTTCTTCACCTATATGAGTAACACCTTCCATAATCACAACCTTTTCCAGCTGACTGCATCCTTTAAAAGCACCTTTCTCAATTACTCTCACACAAGATGGTATCGTAATATTTTTAACTGACTTGCAATTTCTGAATGCATATTCCCCGATATTCTTCACATTATTTCCGAGATCTATGGTTTTCAGTTCACGCCTTCCTGAAAAAGCACGATTTGTAATCCTGAATACCGGATAGTCTTCAATTTTATCTGGTATACGTAACGACTCTCCGATTATATCGGCACCTGTCAATTCAACCTCTCCCATTTCCTCTATCATATTGCCCGAATACCCATCAGAGTTCACTTTTCTCATTGTTTTTTTATAATGAGCCAGTCCGAATGAAAATGACGTACCAAAAACCTTGTCTACAGCAACAGACATGTTCAGCAGATATATTCCTTTTAGCATCACAAGATCATTTTTATGCACGTTACACTCAAGGAATTTAATCATTCCCTCAATATCTGTGCATAATTCACTCGGTATTTGCGATTTCTTTCTGAATCCATTCTGAATCGACTCCGCATCACCGTACTTGTTCACCATCTCTGTGCTACAGTCTTTCGTACCGCAGAATAAAATCCTGTCAAACTTGATTCTGCTCAATTCTTTGCCAAACTCTTCACTTCTTTCACGTACATTGTCACCAAGTTTATTCTCGCCTCCTATAAGGGCCAGTCGGCTTGCACCCGCAGCAAGTTCCATCTCTTCTCCCGCCTCAAGCATGGCCATAATTGATTCCTCTGCCACATTATAACAATCCATGTTCAAATATACTCCACCTATATTTATTAGGTTTTGTCTGATACCTTCAGCTTTATATTCAAGAAACCCCTGCTGAATCGCATCAGTTGAAATTCCCAGACATTTTCCAAGAGCAAAAGCCGCAAGACCATTATATACATTATGTTTCCCAAGAATATTTATTTTAACAGCAGTCATTTCTCCGGTTTCTTTCTCATATATATCGAAACAGAGATATTCAGCTATCTGATGTATATTCAGCGCCCGAAAATCTACGTTCTCATTTTCCACAGCAAATGACTTCACTTTATGTCTGAAAGTATGATTTCGTATTCTATCATCATCATAATTTGCTATTATAATGCCGTGTGGACTCATATTGTCATCAGCACTAGTCTTATCCTCAATCAGATTTTCTATTGTCTTATACACTTGAAAATGATGGTCATAAATATTAGTCAGAATAAAAAAATCAGGTCTTAGCATTTCCGAAGAAAATCTTACAGAACCTCTGTATCCTGCGCCGGCCTCCTGAATATACACATCATATTCTTTATCTGCCTGTTCAAACAAATGCTGTATCACCCTGTGTGTTGTATTGGAATTTCGTCTGGCGGCAAAAGTTCTAAAACTATTCTTAGTAACAGCATAACAGAAATCCTTAGTTGTTGTTTTCCCAAGGCTTCCTGTAACCATCACAACTTTTCCTTTCTGTTTTTCTCTTATTTTTTCAATGAATCCAGCAATCCGTTCATCAGCTTCATCCATCAGAATTACAGGAAATTTTCTCTTTTTCAAATGAGCTTTTTTAAATGCCTTCTTCTCCATAATTATCAGTTTAGCACCTTTTTTAATAGCAATATTATATTGATCCTTCGTGGTCATCGATGCTGACTGAAAATCTTCTGCAGACCGTATAATAAGACATATATCCCCAGGCTTCACATATTTTGATCTGAATGCCACTGTGCTTTTCTCGTCTGCAATGTTCTCAAACTTCTTGGGTACATTAATGCCTAAACCTTTACAGATTTCGCGCAAAGTAATTTGTTTATTACTTATATCTATTGGGCTATTGTCGCCTTTGCAGAATTCTTTTTTAACCTGTTTTCTTCTTTTGCCGAATACGCCTTTAAACATTAAAATGACCCTCCCCGTTCCTGTTCTTTATCAAGGCAGAAAATTACATGTCATTATTCCTTAAACATCATTTTTCTTTTATATCCTGCTTAATACTTGTAGTGGATACATCAGGGGTTCTTTCAAGATATACAACCTCGGCACCCTCCTCTTGAAGAAAGTCAAATTTCCCCTCCCAGTCATTTCCTATAACGAAAGTATCCACATGATACTCATGTATATCTGTACGCTTCTGTTCCCAGCATGTTTCAGGTATTACCAGATCTACATATCTTATTGCTTCCAGAAGCTTTTTTCGCTGTTCATAGTTGAAATAGCATTTCTTTTTCTTTTCCGACCAGTTGAACTCATCAGTGGAAAGGGCCACAATAAGATAATCTCCGAGTTCCTTTGCTCTGCGAAGAAGATTGATATGCCCGTAGTGCAATAAATCAAACGTACCATAGGTAATTACTCTTTTCATATACTGACATCTCCTATCTGTTACCATCACTGTTATTACTGGAAATTATATCTGCAAGCCGCTGTGATGCTTTACCGTCATTCATACTGTTATATTCTTCATTGAAACATTTTATCATAGTGACATCATCATTCTTTATTACAGCAGATTTTATGGCCTTAACCAGTTCCTTTTCATTTCTGAGAACTGGCCCCGGCAGATCCTCCACATTTAGATAGAACCCTCTCATTTCATCACGGTATTCTTCCATATCATACATATAAAACAACATAGGCCTCTCCAGTATTGCATAGTCAAAAAATACACTGGAATAATCTGTAATCAATATATCCGAAATAACATAAAGTTCATTTATATCATCATATTGAGAAACATCATATATAAATCCATCGTATGCTGCAAAGTCAAAATTATCAGCCACCAGATAATGTGCTCTGAACAGAATGATGTAATCATCACCCAGCTCTTTCCTGAGAAATTCAAAATCAACAGGATTATCATATACATACCCCGATTCGGAGTCATACTGGTTATCACGCCATGTAGGAGCATACAGTATTATTTTTTTACTGCATTTGTCAAGCTCAAGTCCACGCTTCACTGCATCCACATTTTCCTGAGTATATCTGTTCAGGAAATCATTCCTGGGGTATCCGATTTCCAGCACAGCATCACCTTTACCAAATGCATTAAGATTCCATGCAGAAGTAAATTTCTCTGTTACAAACCTGCATGGTGAAAGCAGATAAGCAAGTCTCT
>JALEQY010000122.1 GCA_022763735.1 Clostridiales bacterium | reverse complement strand
CGCCGACCATTACAGCGGCATTTGTTGACATAGTACGTTTAAGTCCGGTACTTGTCGACATGACCCTTTCTATGGAAGTTTGTTTCTTACTCATTTTCTTTACCTCCTAAAAAAATCAATAGAATAATAACACGTACTATACTAGCAATTATCATGCCACTATCTGCCGAAAAGCCCCGGCTCCCTCCAGATATCTGAATTTTCAACTGGTATACCTGGTTTTTATACATCCGCGTCATAAGCTGGTGCTGTTTACACACCCTGCTGTGTCAAATAAATAATTTTACTCGAAAAATTTTTTATGTATTCCGTCTGCCGATTTAATTCAAAAAAAATAATACCGATTGCTGCATCTGACTTCTGCAATCGGTATTATCTAACTTCATTAAACACTTCTGGTGGACTCACCTCTTTCTTCAATCGCGAACCTTATCGCTGTCCTTCAGTTATAACTTCCAACAATTCTTTTCCAAACTATTCGAATTTTATTAATGTCTTTTCCTTTCTTGATTGTATTATAGCACCCTGTTTCTTATATTGCAAGAGTTTTTTGAAAATTTATATTATTCAAGGTATTTCATGGAAAACTCAGCCCAGCTGTACTGCATCATATATTCACCACGATATTTGTTCACCGCCTCAGCATCATTCTCAAGGAATCTGTAATAATCACAGTCAATTTCCCCAGGATCTATCGAAAACTGGTTCCTTTTAGTGATAAATACATTTTCTGCACTGCATTCACGCAGAGTTTTCCTGATATCTGAAATCAGGGTTCTGATATAGTGACTGCTTTTTTTAATATCTGCTGAATCCTCAAACAGAATACCGCACAGTTCTCTTGTTGTTGCCGAGGATCCTCTCAGATCCACCAGATATGCGAACAGCTCCTTTGACTTCGCTCTGGGGAAATGTACCGGAAGTCCATTTTTAAACACTTCAAAATTCCCAAAACACTGAACTTCCAGTTTATCATGCAATTTCCCCGCTTTTTCAGGCGGATATCGGAGGTTTCCCAATGCCCTTGTAAGCTCCTCTACTCTAAGGGGTTTAATCAGGTATCCGCTGGCATAGATAGAAAATGCTTCCACTGCGTATTTCTCATTTTCAGCAATGAAAATAACATTTATGTATGGATTGAACTGCTGCAGTTTTTCTGCCAGAGTCAGTCCGCTGACACCCCTCATCTCTGCATCAAGCAGCACAACGTTGAATTCTGCTGCCTTAGCTGCCCCAAGTGCTTCTGTATAATTTTCTACGCAAATAATTTCAGCAGCAGGTTCTGCCTGACTGATAACATGTTTCAGTTTTTCCAGATCCGTCTGCTCATCTTCCACAACCATTACTTTCATATTAACACTTCCTCTTCTCAGTTATAATTTTTACTATATTCTGTTATAATAACATCGATACAGCATCATTTCAGCAGCGTATTTTTCTATAAAAAAAACATGCATATTTCTACGCATGTCGTGAATAAAATCCTGTTACCGGAATAATGCATATCCCTGCCGTCCACGCAATTATCACTGCAGCTGCAAACAGACTTTTTCCCGGCAGTACTGAAACCAGCAATGCCGACAGAAACTGTCCCGAAAACATTGCCATCGTGCACAGACTGATATTGGTTCCCTTTTTCTCCGGTCTGCTTTTTCGCACCACCAGACTGTTGAACAGCGGTGTCGAAAGCCCGAAACCTGCACCTGCAAACACAACTGCAATACATAATGCCACAGAGTTTCCTGATATAAAGTAAATAAGAAATGCTGCTCCATAACATAAAAATGCCACAATCAGACAGCCTTTCTCTTGTATTGAGGCAACTATTTTCGGCATCATACCTGCCGCCAGTACCGCGATGAGATCCAGTACCGCGAGATAGTTCCCTGTGAATACAGGGCTGTAGCCAAGCTCCTTCTGCAGATAAATCGGCAGTGACACCATGGCTGTGAAGAACATCAGCATACCGAAAAATGCTATCAGCAGCACCAGTGAAACGGGCACCCCCTGCTGCATGGCCGCATCTGCTGATGCTTCCACATTTTCATCTGCTCTGCCGCATTTTGGAATAAACAGTATCATCATTATGAGAGCAACAAATCCCAGCGCATATATATAAAATGGATACTGCCATGAAATGCCTGCAAGTACTCCGCTTATACTCAGAAATATCACACCACCAAGTTCCATTGACATGCCTTGAATTGCTATAATTCTGAGCTGCTTCTCACCATCGAAGAAGACGGAGATAAGTGCTACGCTGGCACTCATGATTGCCGCAGTAGCTGCTCCCAGAAAGAATCTGTCTATAAAAAGCACTGTCGCATCAGGCGTAAATGCTCCTGCTGTTCCAAGAGCGCCATAAAATAAAAGTCCCAGAAAGGCTGCATAATACGGCCCTTTCTTATCGATCAGTTTCCCGAACAATACTGATGTCGCAACTACTCCAAGAGCCGGTGCTGTTACAAGCCATGATGCATAATTTCCAAGACCGTAAACTTCTCCCAGTTCAGGCAGTGCCGGAGTTATTGCATTTCCTACCATTACTGTCAGACTGCTCGCCAGCATGATTGCTGCTATTCCAGGTATGCCGATCTGTTTTTCTTTTTCCCTGCTGTTCATAAATAAGCTCCTTCCATTTCTCATCGGATTCTTCAGCTGCTCTGCCATAAAAGCATTCTTATCTGAAAAATGACAAGAAAAAAAGACATCTGTTCAGATGCCTTCATTATCATCAATAAAAATGAGTATCAAAAGAAAGCATCTGTATCAGCTTCCTTTCTCCTCTCATCCAGACTTTACTGTCGGCTCCGGGTTCTGACCGGATTAGCTTTCGCTCGCGGGCTTTACCGCCGGTAGAGATCACTCTTCTAGAAGAATTCCGCCTGTTATTAAGTTATATATATGGTATCAGAAATTTTATATATCTGTCAAGCAGTCAGTCTATATTATCCCAACTTAATTACTGTGGTTTCACCTGTCTTGCATCGATTCTCTTGCCGACCACAAAAAATCTCCCATCTTCCACATGATAAGCACAGGTAGATAGTGTGACAAGCTGATCTCCGTATTCTGCAGTCACTCCTGTATCAAATTCAGACATAGCCTTGACATTTTTCACATATTCATTGAAGTCCGACTCTGATGTCATACCGGCATACTGATAATACTTGAACTTGTCAGAATTCTTCGGGTATATCTGCGAGTAGCATACAGCCAGAACTTCATATGTTCCCTGACCGCCTTTGTATATCGTATCAAATTTAAAAGTCTTATGCTTCTCATAGAATTCCCTGTCAGCATATTCCAGAAGATCATGGAACATCGTACCGTTTTTCATATGATGACCGTAGATCAGAAAATTTGATGTCGGTATAAATATATCGCTGTTTGCATCCATGAATGGTGTTCCTGAATCAGAATATTCATTGTTGAAATTGACATGAAGATAATATTCAGGATTACTCTGTGTCTGCATTACCGGATAGTCAATCTTAGTATCATCTACAGTGATCCATCCTATTATATCTTTATTTGCCAGATACAGATCCACATATTTACCGATGACAGTTCCTTTGTCAGTTTTGAGATCCTCACGTTCGGTTTTCATCTTGCTCAGATCGTCAAATGCGCTCTGTGCTTTCATGCCGTCAATAAAATAATTCAGCAGCATACCCGCTGAGCCTACAAATACAATCAGACATATTACCAGCACTATTTTTCTTCCGTAACCCATATGTGCCCTTTCACAGCACGGCCGGCTTAGCCGGCCGCACCTGTTAGATACTTATTCTGCCAGTGACCTATGCACCGCTTTGCCTCACTAAATGATGTCTTTCATGCAAAGGAGCCTGATGCCGTTTGCCTGCAGTGCTTCGATAGCCTTGTCGTTATCGTCCACTTTCATCATTATTACAGCTTCATCTGCAGCTGCTTTGATAGTCGAATAGATATAATTCACATTGACACCTGCTGCTGCCAGCTGCTGCAGAACTCTGTCCAGTCCTCCCACCGTATCTTCAAGAACGATGGCAAGCACCTCTGTCGTGCTGGCTATAAATCCATGCACCTTGAGGATTTTTGCTGCTACATCCGCCTCTTCCACGATACATCTGAGGATACCGAAATCAACTGCTTCAGCCATTGTAGCTGCCTTAATGTCGATATTGTTGTCAGCCAGAAGCTTCGTGACATCAGCTAATCTTCCTGCTTTGTTTTCCACAAATACGGACATCTGTTTAATTAACATTTTACTTCCCTCCTGTTCAACCAACCGATGACTACAGTTTTCTTGTATCTTCAACTCTCACTGCTTTGCCTTCACTTCTAGGCAGTGTTCCTGCATTGAGGAATCTGATCTTACATCCGATTCCCAGCATGTCTCTCATGGCATGATCCACTCTTGTTCTCAGAGCTTCCACAGATGCGATATCCTGCAGTTCAATACCTTCAGCCAGTTCTACTGCCAGTTCGAAAGTATCCTTATTGTTCTCTCTTCCTACATAAAGCTTGTAGTTCATTGTCAGTTCGTCAAACTTGGCAATAACTGTTTCTACCTGTGAAGGGAATACGTTTACTCCTCTGATGATGAGCATATCGTCTGTTCTTCCGAATACCCGGCTCATTCTTACTGTTGTTCTGCCGCATTCGCACTTATCTCTCATCAGGTAGCAGATGTCTCTTGTTCTGTATCTGATAAGCGGCATTCCTTCTTTGCCGAGAGTTGTGATAACCAGTTCTCCCTTTTCTCCGTCAGGTAATACTTCCAGAGTATCAGGGTCAATGATTTCTACATAGAAGTAGTCTTCCTGAATGTGCATTCCTTTGTTGTACGCACAGCTCATTGATACTCCAGGTCCCATGATTTCAGAAAGACCATATATATCGTGAGCTCTCAGTCCGAGTCCCTTTTCTATTTCCTCTCTCATACCCTGAGTCCATGGTTCTGCTCCGAATACACCTGCCTTGAGGTGAATGTCATCCGGTGTCAGACCTGCTTTCTTGAGGCCTTCTGCCAGAGTGAGCGCATATGAAGGTGTGCAGCAGAGAACTGTACTCTTCATATCCTGCATGAACATGAGCTGCTTCTGTGTATTGCCGCTGCTCATCGGGATAACTGTAGCTCCGATTGTTTCAGCTCCGATGTGAGCTCCGAGACCGCCTGTGAACAGTCCGTATCCGTATGATACATGTACTATATCATTTTTATCTGCACCTGCCATTGTCAGACCTCTGGCAACACATTCGCCCCACATATCAAGGTCGTTCTGAGTATATCCTACGATTTTAGGTTTGCCTGTAGTACCTGATGATGCATGTATTCTTTTGATTTCTGACATTGGCTGAGCAAAAAGTCCTGTCGGGTAATTTGCTGCCAGATCTTCTTTTGTTATAAAAGGAATTCTGGTGATATCTTCGAGAGTCTTGATATCTTCAGGTTTAACACCTGCTTTGTCCATTGCATTCTTATAGTGAGGTACTCTGTCATATGCATACTTCACTGTCTTCTGTAATTTCTCCAGCTGCAGAGCGCGCATGGTTTCGCGATCCGCACATTCCATTTCCTTGTTCCAAATCATTTGTGGTATTCCTTTCATGTTGTTTATCTTTTGACAGGGATCTATTTCTCAGGTCTCTGTTATATCCGGGTTTTACCGCTGCGGCATCCTCCCCTGTCTAACATTGATAATCCCCTTATGCGTTTCTTCCCATTTCAAATGCTTTTTTGTTCAGCTCCACGAATTTAGGCTTGACATTTTCTTCAATTACCTTAATCCATGTGTCTTCATCAAACGGCAGATCATTGGATGCTGCTCCCAGCAGTACAACATTAACAGCCTTGACACTGCCGCATTCTGCTGCTATTTTCAGAGCATCAAAAGCTTTAACCGTTCCTGCTTTTGCCTCAAGAGCAGACATGATTTTTTCCGGATACTCTGCCTGTCCCATAATTACCGGCATCGGCAGAATCTGCTGTGTATTGACATAGATAGTGCCGCCCTCCTTAAGATACGGAAGCCATCTGTATGCTTCCAGTTCTTCGAATGCGATAATAACGTCAGCATCGCCTTCTTCAATAAGAGGTGAATTAACACCGTCTTCACTGATTTTGACATGAGTCACTACGCTTCCGCCCCTCTGTGCCATGCCGTGCACTTCAGAAAGCTTAACGTCATAGTCTTTGGAAAGGGCAAGGTTTCCCAGAAGTACGCTGGCAAGAAGTGTTCCCTGTCCGCCTACCCCTACGATCAGAATATTTGACTTGTTCATTTACTTTGCCCCCTTTCCTGCTGCTTTTATATCAAATGCATCAAAAGGACACACTTCTGCGCAAAGTCCGCAGCCTACACAGCTTTCAGGTACAACGTACGGCTTGCCGTCTCTTTCTTCAATGGCAGGACAGCCTATCTTCATACACATCTTGCAGTTTCTGCACTTGTCTGTAACTTCATAAGGAGTATCAGGCTGTTTCACAATCAGCGCACAAGGTCTCTTGGTGATTATTACCGAAAGCTCTTCTCTGGCTGTTTCTGTTTTTATGATTTCTTCAAGCTCTTTTACCTTGAAAGGATCTATCTCCACAATATTTTTAACACCGATAGCTCTGCACAGTTCTGCAATATCTATCGCCGGCGCTTCCTGACCCTTGGCGTTCCTTCCTGTTGACGGGTTATCCTGATGACCTGTCATACCTGTGATTCTGTTATCAAGAATGATAACTGTTCCCTTGGCACCATTGTAATTCATATTTACAAGGCCTGTAATTCCTGAATGGAAGAAAGTTGAATCTCCCAGCACAGCAACCACATCTTTACTGCTGCCGACTGCTTTCTCAAAGCCGTGTGCCATTGTTATTGATGCTCCCATGCACAGACATGAATCCATTGCCGATGTCGGCGGAAGAGATGCCAGTGTATAGCATCCTATATCTCCGATAACTGTTTTCTTAAGCTTGCTGAGTACATGGAAAAGTCCTCTGTGGGGACATCCTGCACACAGAAGCGGCGGTCTGCCCGGCGCGTCCTCAATCTCTTCGATCTGCGGTACAGGTCTGCCGAACGCCTTTCTTATCATATTGGCATTGTATTCACCCTGTATTGTGAACATATCCTTACCGCCTGCCAGCTGAATTCCCATAGCTCTGATCTGTTCTTCAAAGAACGGATCACCTTCTTCAATGACATAAAGGTTATCTACTTCTGATGCGAATTCCTCTATCATTGCCTTCGGCATCGGGTTTATCATTCCCATCTTGAGAATACTTACATCCGGTAATGCTTCCCTGACATACTGATAGCAGATACCGCTTGTGATGATACCTGTTGATGTATCTCCCATTTCTATCCTGTTGATTGCCATGTCACTGCTGTCCTGCTGAATCTGCGCCATTCGCTTTTCCTGAGCAATGTGCAGCTTTCTTGCCATCGCAGGCATTGCAACATATTTCTGGATATTCTTGACGTATTGGATACGTTCCTTTTCCACTCTTTCCCCTATCTCAACGATACCTCTGGAGTGTGATATTCTGGTGTTGGATCTGAGAAGAACTATAGTATCATATTTCTCGCTGATTTCATATGCCAGCTTTATGTAATCCCTGCATTCCTGTGAATTTGATGGTTCCAGCACAGGAACACCTGCACTTTTGCCATAGTATCTCGAGTCCTGTTCGTTCTGGCTTGAATGGCATCCGTTATCATCTGCCACCAGAATAACTGCTCCTCCTGTAACACCGGTGTACGCAGCTGTAAAAAACGGATCTGCCGCCACGTTAAGTCCTACATGTTTCATACATGAAAGGGAACGCACTCCTCCTACTGATGCGCCTATAGCCACTTCTACTCCTACCTTCTCGTTCGGTGCCCATTCCACATGGATCTCGTCGTACTTAGCAGCATTTTCTGTAACTTCGGTACTTGGTGTGCCGGGATATGAAGATACTACCTTCACGCCTGCTTCATAAGCGCCTCTGGCGAAGGCTTCATTGCCCAGCATGATCTTCTTTTCCATTGTTATATCGTCTACCTTTCTATTTTGTATCTGAATTTGTTAATATAGTCATCTGATATATACTTACTCATAAATACTATACCACAGAAATTATTCATGTTCTATGTGTTTTTGAACAAATTAATATTCTGATCCCACTGATTCTGCCTGGGATTTCACCTTATTTCCAGAGCTTTTCCGGATACATTCCCTTGTCCTTCATAGCCTGAAGTGCATTCTGCACATCTTCCTTGTCCTCTTTGTATGTAACTCCGTACCATTTGTCCGGCGATGTTATTACTTTGACACGGGCTTTACCCTCCTGAACAAGTCTGTCTGCTGCAAAAGGCAGGTAATACTCTCCCTTCAGTGGATTTGTTTCCAGAATTTTTTCAAGTTCATGCGGGAATTCCTGCTTCATTTCATCCATCATTGCCGCCGAAAAGCCCCAGAAGTTCATCGATACTACTGTGTCAGGATCGAGTGTCACCCAGGTGCTGCCGTCATCTTCAGTATATGCTATTGTGCCGGAGTCTTTCATGATTTTAGTTCTCTCGGTGACCTTCCTGAGGAATCCCTTATCGTCTGTCTCACAAACACCTCGGGAAACGTGTCCGTTTTCTGTAACGGTATTTTTAAGCTGATAGCCTGCCATGCAGAATGAATATTTATCATCATCTCTGTTCTCAGAGAGATATTCGTATACGCTGGCAAAGCTTCCCGGTCCGTAATAATCATCAGCATTGATGACTGCGAAGGGTCCATTTATCAGGTTTCTGCAGGAAAGTACCGCATGGCCTGTGCCCCACGGTTTTTCTCTGCCCTCCGGGATTTCAAAGCCCTCCGGAATATCATCAAGCTTCTGATATGCATATTCGATATCCATGAATCTGCCGGCTCTTTCATCCACCAGCTCTCTGAAAAGCTCACGGTGTTCTTCTCTTATGATGAATACTGCACGGCTGAAGCCTGCCATCATCGCATCATAAAGTGAGAAGTCGAGAATGATTTCCCCGGCTTCGGTGATTCTGTCCACCTGCTTCAGTCCGCCGTATCTGGAGCCCATGCCCGCTGCCATGATAACTAATGTAGGTTGTTCTTTTATTGCCATATCCGTCTTCCTCTTCTTGATTTAATTTATTCATATTGTACCTTCTTTTGGTGTTTATTACAATAATATGATATAATGTAACGTACTTTAAATTATATTCCGGAGGATCATATGAAAAAGAACCTGATTTTCGTGACTGGCTTTCTGGGCGCTCCTATTGAGGAGACTGCCAGACAGATTGCAGATGACAAAGGCTATGATTTCCTGTCCCTTGATGATGAAATCGTAAAAGAGGACGGCAGGTCCATCCTCAGGATCTGCATGATGATGGGTGAACATGAATATCGTAACAAAGAGTATGAAATGCTTCAGAAAATCGCAGACAGTGATCGGAATAATCTCGTAATATGCTGCAGCGATGGTGTGCTTCATGATGATATGTCACAATCCATTATAAATGAACACACTCTGATTGTCGTCGGCAGAGACATGAGCTGCAACCAGCTGTGGCAGAATGCTTCAGAATCAGAATCATCATATCATGCGTTTCTGCACTTCGGAACAGAGAAAGAACGCAGAGAAGCCTTTAACAGTTTTTACGAAAGACAGTGTGAATTTTACAGTAATATCTGATTACTGATGAAGCCGGTATATTCCGGCATGGCAAAGCTTGAATTTGGAGGTGTTTGAATGATTTACAAAAGAGAAGATGCATCAAAAGATGCTGCGATGCATGTGGCAAAACAGATGGTTGCCGCTGCTGTTACTGCCCCTAAGGGCTGCGGTATCGACAACATTGAAGCAGTTATCGTTGATGGTAAAGAAAAGGATATTCTGGCAAAGCACATGAGGGATATTGCTGCTGAAACCGGTGCAGATTTCTTCAATAGAGATGCAGGTAATGTTGACAACAGCTACTGCGTGGTTCTGATAGGTGCCAACAACGCTCCCATCGAGCTTGACGACTGCAGCCTGTGCGGATTCGAGAACTGCGGCAGAAC
>JALEQY010000116.1 GCA_022763735.1 Clostridiales bacterium | reverse complement strand
GGGATAGCGCTGAACGAAACCGATGATCCGGAGGAACTCAGCTGGAGAGCGGAAGCCAGGGGGTTCTTCGGATAGGCTGAACTGCATTTGATGTGTGCGAAGCAGGTTTTGGATAACCGTGGGATCCAGAACCTGCCTGATCTGTGAGTACATTAACCGGAACGCTGCTGTCGGCGTTCTGGTTTTGTTGTGTTTCAGGGAAAAAGCATTCACAAAAAGCAAGTTAACTTCACATTTTGTGAATGCTTTGTACTTTTCTTTGAAGAAACCTTCTGTTATAATATACAGTTAGAAAAGTGTATTATTTATACATTTGCAGATATGGTGCGGCGATACCTGTCGTGTTCCGGACATGCCGGAAGCCATGATAAATAAACATACAAACAGGAGAGTGCAATGTTAGATAAACTGGATTTTATTACAGGTAAATATGATGAGCTGGCAGAGAAGGTTTCAGACCCTGAGGTCATCAATAATCAGCCGGTCTGGCAGAAATATATAAAAGAGATGGGAGAGATGGAGCCTATCGTTAAGGCGTACAAGGAATACAAGAAGGCAAAGAGCGACCTTGAAGGTGCTAAGGAAATGCTGGAGGAAGGCGACGAAGAAATGCGCGAGCTTGCCAAGATGGAAATCAGTGAGCTTGAAGAGAAGATCGAGGCTCAGGAGGAGGAGCTCAAGGTTCTGCTTCTGCCGAAGGATCCTAACGATGAAAAGAACGTAATTCTCGAAATAAGAGCCGGTACCGGCGGTGATGAGGCTGCCCTTTTCGGGGCTGATCTGCTCAGAATGTACACCAGATATGCAGAGAGAAACCGCTGGAAGACAGAACTGATGGATATCAACGAAACAGGAATCGGCGGTATCAAGGAAGCTGTTGTGCTTATCAAGGGTAAAGGTGCTTATTCAAGACTTAAATACGAGAGCGGAGCCCACAGAGTTCAGCGTGTTCCTGAAACAGAGTCCAGCGGCAGAGTTCATACTTCTGCAGCTACAGTAGCTGTACTGCCTGAGGTTGATGATGTAGAAATTGAACTGAATCCGAATGATGTTCGTGTCGACGTATACAGAGCATCGGGCAACGGCGGACAATGTGTAAACACGACAGACTCCGCAGTAAGACTTACTCATGAGCCTACAGGACTTGTAGTAACCTGCCAGGATGAAAAGTCCCAGATAAAGAATAAGGAAAAGGCATTCAAGGTTCTGAAGGCAAGACTCTATGACCTGGAAATGCAGAAGCAGCAGGATGAAATCGCAGGACAGAGAAAGAGCCAGGTGGGTTCAGGTGACAGAAGTGAGAGAATCAGAACATATAACTTCCCTCAGGGCAGAGTTTCGGATCACAGGATAGGGCTCACCATTTACAAGCTGGATGCATTCCTTGACGGAGATATAGATGAAATCGTAGATGCTCTGATTACAAGTGATCAGGCAGAAAAAATGAAAAATTTCTAAAGCTCGGGGTTTCTGAACCCTATCGGCAGAAAAGACCTGAACAATACAGCCTGAAGAGGTATTAAAAATGAAAACAAGAATTTTATCCACAACAGAAAACGATATAGCTGAAGCGGCCGGAATCATACAGCAGGGCGGGCTGGTGGCTTTCCCGACTGAGACGGTTTACGGTCTCGGTGCAGATGCCCTCAATGCTGAAGCGGTGGCGAAGGTGTATGAAGCCAAGGGTCGTCCCAGTGACAACCCTATGATAGTACACATTGCCAGAGCCAGCGATATAGGACAGCTGACACCTATGCTGAGTGAGGATATTGTAAACCTTATAGACAATTTCTGGCCGGGACCGCTGACAATGGTTCTGAAAAAAAAGGCCGGAGTTCCCGACAGAACTACAGGCGGGCTTGATACTGTCGCGGTCAGGATGCCGGACAGTGAAGCGGCGCTGGAGCTTATCAGGGAGGCGGACTGCCCGATAGCGGCACCGAGTGCCAATATTTCAGGCAGACCAAGTCCTACAAGAGCCGGCGATGTGATAGCAGACATGAACGGCAGAATCGATGCAGTGATTCAGGGCGACGACTGCAGAGTGGGAATTGAATCAACCGTGCTGGATATGACAGGAGATACACCGGTAATACTCAGACCGGGAATCATCACTGCAGAGGATATTGAAGCAGTGCTGAAGAAAGAAGTGAAATATGATGAAGCGCTGCTCAAAGACAAACAGGGAGAAGACGGAGACATCAGACCGAAAGCACCAGGCATGAAATACAAGCATTACGCACCAAAAGCAGATATGGTTGTAATAGAAGGTCAGCGGGACAAAGTCAAGGCCGAAATCGAAAGACTCAAGGGGCTCAACGAAAGGCTCGGCTCCAAGGTCGGAGTGATACTTTTTGAGGAAAAAGCCTTCGTGGAAGCTGCACACGACTTTTTCGCAAAGCTCAGGGATCTTGACAATGAGGAGGTTGACCTGATACTGGCAGGAGCCCTCAGCGATTTTGACGGAGTCGGTTTCGCGGTGATGAACAGAATGCTGAAATCAGCAGGATATAACATAGTTAAAGTGTGATAAAACATACCGTTCATTTTACATAAAGAATGGTATCTATGAGAAGGAGAGCATTATGAAAATTGCAGTTGCCAGCGATCACGGCGGTTTCCAGCTTAAAGAGCATATAAAAAAATATCTTGAAAGCAGGAATATAGAGGTTCTCGATCTGGGAACTCATTCAGAAGAGTCAGTTGATTATCCCGAATTCGGCAGAGCCTGCGGTGAAGCGGTAGCAAAGGGCGAAGCTGACAAAGGAATCGTATGCTGCGGGACAGGAATTGGAATATCCATTGCCGCTAATAAAGTAAAGGGTATAAGATGTGCCCTTTGTACAGACGTACACATGGCGGAAATGACAAAGAAACACAACAATGCCAATATACTGGCTATGGGCGGCAGAACTACTGAGCCGGATAAGGCTGTTGAAATCACGGCAGCATGGCTGGATACAGAATTCGAAGGCGGCAGACACCAGAGAAGGGTGGACATGCTGGACAGCATGTAATCTCCCTGAACGGAACGGAGGTTTCTGCTGAAACACGTGCGTTCTGCGCGCAACAGAAACGGTCATAATTTATTTATTAATATGAAAGGCAGGTACAATATGAGCAATGTATATGTATTTGATCATCCGTTAATTCAGCACAAGACAGCGATGATAAGAAAAGAAGAAACAAGTGTTAAAGATTTCAGAGAGCTTGTTAAAGAGATCGCTATGCTCATGGGTTATGAAGCAACAAGAAAGCTTCCGCTGGAAGAGGTTGAAATTACAACACCTATGCAGAAAACAAAAGTTAACATGCTGGCAGGAGAAGACATTGCCATCGTACCTATTTTAAGAGCAGGCCTTGGTATGGTTGACGGAATGCTGGCGCTGGTTCCGAACGCAAAAGTAGGACATGTCGGACTTTACAGAGATCCTGAAACTCATGAGCCTGTGGAATACTACTGCAAGCTTCCTGCAGATATCGACAAGAGACAGATTTTTGTTGTTGACCCTATGCTGGCAACAGGCGGAAGCGCATCTGCAGCTATCGATTTCATCAAGCAGAGAGGCGGTAAAAATATTATATTCATGTGCCTGATAGCAGCTCCTGAAGGTATCGAGGTTCTGCAGAAAGCTCACCCTGATGTTGATATATTCATCGCAGCCAAGGATGAATGCCTCAACGAGAATGCTTACATTCTTCCGGGGCTGGGAGATGCAGGCGACAGACTTTATGGCACAAAATAAGAATTAGGAGAAGAGAGAAAAATGAGTTTTGATTTTATACCTGACAACGTCAGCAAACATGATAACGTATATGACGTATTGAAGGAAAGAGGCTTTATTGAGCAGTCAACAGACGAGGAAAAGGTTCGCGAGCTTCTGCAGAACGAGAAGGTAAAATTCTATATCGGATTTGACCCGACGGCGGACTGTCTGCACGTAGGTCATTTCATGCAGGTCATCATCATGATGTATATGCAGAAGTACGGACATACACCGGTGGTTCTTATCGGTGGCGGCACAGGAATGGTGGGAGATCCATCCGGACGTACCGATATGCGTCAGATAATGACTGTAGAAACCATCGAGCACAACTGCAATCAGTTCAAGAAGCTCTTTGACAAGTTCATCGACTTTGACGACGAATGGGAATATGTCGGCAACAATGGAGTATATGAACCGGGACATGAGAACAAGAAGCCTGAACCGGGCAAAGCAGTCGCTGTAAACAATGCGCGCTGGCTCAGACCTCTTAATTATATTGATTTTGTCAGAGAAATCGGATCATCATTTAATGTAAATACAATGCTGAGGGCTGAATGCTTCAAGCAGAGAATGGAAAGAGAAGGCGGTCTGACCTTCTTCGAGCTGAACTACATGCTGATGCAGAGTTATGACTTCATGGTAATGGCAAGAGACTTCGACGTGAAGATTCAGTTTGGCGGAAACGACCAGTGGTCAAACATCATCGGCGGTGTTGAGCTGACAAGGAAGAAGACAGGCAAGGAAGTATACGGCATGACCTTCTCCCTGCTGACCAATTCAGAGGGCAAGAAGATGGGCAAGACCCAGAAGGGGGCACTGTGGCTTGATGCCGGGAAAACTTCACCGTATGAATTCTATCAGTACTGGAGAAACGTCGGCGATGCAGACGTTGAGAAATGCCTGCGTATGCTCACTTTCCTTCCTATGGATGAGGTCAGGAGGCTGGCTTCTCTGGAGGACAGAGAGATCAACAAGGCCAAGGAGGTTCTGGCTTACGAAGTGACAAAGCTTGTTCATGGTGAGGAGGAAGCGAAAAAGGCACAGGATGCAGCCAGAGCGGCATTCGGCGGCGGCGGAGATATTGCCAGCATGCCGGTGACACCGTTTGAGAAATCAAAGCTTGAAGGCGAAGGTATGGGTGTTGTAAACTTCATCAAGGAGCTGGGTCTGGTGCCGAGCAACAGAGAAGGGTTCATGACCATTGAACAGGGTGGCCTCAAGATCGACGGCGAGAAGATCACAGATAAGAAATTCGCTGTTACCCCTGAGCTTTTCAAGGATGGCAAAATCCTTGTGGAGAAAGGCAAGAAAAAGAAACTGGTGGTTGAACTGGTATAATAATTAAAAAGGGGCTGTCGCGTTAACGGTTTTTCGTTAAGGCGCAGCCCTTATTTTATTTAATAAAATCGATGATAATAACCATCAGCAGGATAACAGCTATCAGAAAAATAGAGCTCCATAGCAGAAATCCGAGGACTTTCAGAAATGGGTTGGAGCTGCGGCGCAGAGGGAGCCTGTCGGCAAATCCCAGATAGTTTGCACCCGTTGCAATTACCAGCATACTCCAGATAAAAA
The DNA here is from genome assembly GCA_022763735.1 of Clostridiales bacterium. Classification (GTDB taxonomy): domain Bacteria; phylum Bacillota; class Clostridia; order Peptostreptococcales; family Anaerovoracaceae; genus Lentihominibacter. The sequence goes on along the minus strand of JALEQY010000116.1, from coordinate 11,667 downwards.
AGCTTATCCTGTTGATGTAGATTTCTGCAGCCGATGGATTGCCTTCAACCTCAAGGGTTGCAGCCAGAAAAATAAGAATCAGGTATCCGGCACCTGCGAGAATCATTTTCCATGGTTTGCGTGTGCGAAACCCAGGAGGAAGTGCAGGATGATATATGCGGGAGCTTCCGGAGGCTTGGGAACTGTCTGCTGAAGCGATTCGGGCAACACATTTATTTAAGGCACTGGATAAATGACTTGCCGAAGGATATCTTTTGTCAGGATCAATATTCGTGCATTTTGATACTATTTTTGAAAGGGGCTTTGGGCAGAGCTCTTCTTTTGGAAGCTTTCCTGTGAGCATCACATTGATTATCACGCCGACTGCATAGATATCTGTACGGGCATCCGACTGACTGAATCCGAACTGTTCCGGTGCAGCGTAATCGGCAGTTCCCATAAGGACAGTATCGCGAGTTTTGGCAGCGTCATAGGTTTTTGATGCATTGAAGTCAACCAGAGTGACCTTAAGATCATGGGAAATCATTATATTTGAGGGTTTGATATCGCGATGTATCACAGGAGGTGACAAACTATGAAGACGCTGAAGTATGTTACACAGCTGTATCGCAATGTTCAAGGCAGAGATAGATGAGAAAACTCCATGTTCATTTTCGTATTCAGATAAAGTACTTCCGTTTATGTACTCTTCAATTACAATGAGTTTATCTTCGTCTTCTATGACATGATAAATTTCGGGAATGCCCGGCACGTGTACCTGAAGGAGCGTTCTGTAAAGTGCCGCATCATATTGAGACAGTACTTTTTTTACGAAAAATCTGCCGGTGTCGATATGCTGTATGAGGGTTACATTGGATGATTTGCCGATAGTGGCAACATCTCGGTAAAAGGAAAGTGTGAGTTCGTTTTCAGGTTTCATGCTGATGTCCCTTCATTATGTTGCTTTATTATGAATTTTAGTATAACATATTTTTGATGAGGGAGAAGACATATGAGTAAAATAGAAAAGCAGAAAACAACAAAACGTCTCGAGGACATGCTGAAAAATGTTAAAGGTGAACGGGACGCTGCAGAATTTATTGCTAAAAACCTTAATGATGGATACGAAACCTTTGCTGAATATTTTAATGATTATATTGCTTATAAGCGATTGAAGCTTCCTGATATAATGGCTAAGAGTGGTGTAAGCAGGAACTATTTTTATAACATCCTCAATGGAGACAGGAATCCCGGACGTGATAAGATAATTGCGTTGTGCATCGGAGCGGGAATGAATTATGATGAGACTAACAGGGCTCTCAAAATAGCGGGAACGGGAATTCTGTATCCTAAAAATGAACGTGATGTCAGAATCGGGATAGCGATTAATAACAGAGTTGCCTCTGTTCTGGAGCTTAATCTCGTTCTGGAAAGAGAGGGACTCAGAATAATAGAGTAGAGAATGCTATCAGAAAAATGCATAAGGGTTATCCCTAGGGACTTTGGCGTTAAACGGTCGAAGTCTTTTTTCTTGCTGTCAGCACGACAAAACGTGCCGGTTTTCCAGTAAACTGAAAGTGAGCATTCGACTATAATTCAGGTGACAATATGAAATTCAGGAGGGAAAAATGAAAAACGCTAAGCTCGTTATAGGTATCGTGACACTAGCTCTGGCTCTGCTGGTCATGCTGCAGTCATGTGCAGCTGGTCTGGGGAATGCCATTGAAGAGAATGGCGAAGCCGGAGGAAGTGCAGGCCTGCTGTTGGCAATATGCTTTATCGTATCAGGTGTGCTGGCTGTTGTAACACGCAAAACACATGGAGGCGCAACATATGCGGCTGCAGGGTTTTATATTGCAGGCGGGCTCATTGGCCTGATGCTTGCGGGGAGTTACAGTGACCTTTACGTATGGTCAGCCATAAGTATCGTATTTGGTATAGTGTTTATAGTATTCAACATTACAGCAAGGAGAAAAGAAAAATGAAAAAATTCACAGCGGTTTTATTAACAGCGTTATTGGCATTCTCGATGGTAGCGTGTTCGTCCGAAAGCAGCAGTTCGGAACAGGCGGAGGGTCCTAAGGATTCGGGGACGCTTGGAGAATATGAGGTTGCTATCAAGGATTGTGAGGTCACTCAGGATTATGACGGTAAGGATGCTGTGGTTATAACGTATGAGTTTACCAATAACAGTGATGATGATGCAAGCTTTGATGTGGCGATGATGACTAAGGTATTTCAGGATGGGGTTGAACTGGAACATACCTCGGTATATATCGATGAAGAGTCTCTGGAGGCGGTGGATGGCGATTGCATGAAGTCTATTAAGCCGGGAAACTCGCTGGAGGTTAAGACTGCCAGAGCTCTGGATAACATGTCTTCACCTGTGGAGGTGGAGGTTGAGGAGTTCCTTGGGAATGGAGATAAGCTTACGAAGACCTTTGAACTTGCAGAATAAAAGGGGATCAGAAAATACAAATTGAAGAAGAGAGAAGAAGAGTCTGTATCGTTGCTGCCTGCAGGATGCAGACTCTTTTGCTGACTGTCAAAGGGATGGCAGCGGCAGCTGGAGGAGAATAACAGTACGTATTAAAAACTGTGCATTATTACATTTTTTATCCCGACAAAATCGCTAAAATCAGCAAACTGTATTTATTTAAATTAATAATATTGTATATTTTATTATGTACATAATGGTGCTATTATAGTTGATGGATTTAATCAGAATGTACGGCTGTCCGGACAAGAAACGGAAGCTATACACAGATAATAATATGGAGGATAAAAAATGAATCAATCAGAAAGAATTAAGAATTTATGTGAAACAGCGTTGTTTATAGCGATCGTATTCCTGGGAGTATTTATCATCAAGTTCCCTGGACCTTTCGGTTATGCTCATATCGGAGATTCGATGATATTCCTGGCAGTCCTTATGCTGGGCGGCAAGCGCGGAGCTGTTGCCGGAGGTATCGGTGCAGCTATCGCTGATCTTGTGGCAGGATATACTATCTGGATCGTACCTACACTTATCTGCAAGGCAGCTATGGCTCTTGTAATGGGAGCTCTTATCAACAAACATGTTTTCGGACTCAAGGGGCGAGTGCTCTGGATTGTATCAGCTCTTGCGGGAGGACTTACACAGGGCATCGGATACTTCATCTTCTGGTATGTGCTGTTTGGTAAAGCTGCTGCATTTGCTGCAGTTTCAGGTCTTATCTTCCAGGCGGTTGTAGGAATAGTCATTGCATTTGTTATTTCCGAAGCACTGCAGAAGACAAGTCTCAGAAATCATTTCATCTACACTACAGATGGTAAAGGAGGCGCAGAAGCATGCTAGAAAGAATGAAGAGTTTTAAGAAAATAGATGCACACAGTCATGTGGGTTATTTCGGCAGCTGGTCTGATGTAGGGATCACACCTGAAGAAATGATTGCACAGATGGATGAGTACAATGTTGAGAAAACTGTTATCTCAACATTCCCTATTGATGAAAGTATAGAAGCTGTCGATAAATATCCGGACAGACTTATTGGAGCTGCATGGGTGAACCCGTATGACGGTGAGAAAGCTCTGGAGCAGATCAGAGATGCTGTAGACAATCACGGTTTCAAAGCAATAAAGCTGCACCCGCTCTGTCAGAGCTACACACCGAATGACGAGTGCGTTTTCCCTATTGCTGAGCTGGCAAGGGAGCTTGATATTCCACTTATGATACATACAGGACATCCACCATTCTCTCTCCCATGGAGTGTTGCGCAGCTTGCAGATATCTATCCTGATGTAACGATGGTAATGATCCATATGGGTCATGGCAACGGGATGTATGTGCAGTCAGCAATTGATATGGCTAAGAAATATCCTAATCTGTATCTGGAAACTTCCGGAATGCCGATGCATACTAAAATCAAGGAAGCTTATGAGACAGTAGGTTCAGACAGGATAATGTGGGGGCTCGATGCACCTTTCCATCATCCGACAGTGGAAATGCAGAGAACAATCGTAAGCGGACTTACAGATGAGCAGCTTGAAGATGTATTTTATAATAATGCTAAAAAACTGTTAAAGTTATAAACCTGAATACCGGAAACACGGCAGAATTTGGTGTAAACTTCTAATTTTGCCGTGTTGTTTTTTATATATTTTATGTACTGGCGACAATTGAAAACAATTGTATATTTTAATTTGTCGAATAATATGTTATTATATTATTGTGCCCATATATCTGGCCTGGCGAGGCTTGATGGGCTCACATTATTAAACGTTATAGGACAGTAAAAAGAAGAGACAAGAGAGGTGTATAAAAATGGAGAAAGTTTCGAAATCATCTGTTCTAAAATTTATTGTGCCGTCGGTCATAGGTATTCTGATATTTATGATTCCTGTCAAATATCAGGGTGACTGGACGATATGCGTTAAAATCATTGCAGATATAATAGGCAATGCACTGGCATCAGTATTGCCGGCTCTGTGCGTGGTTATCATTACGATTTCTGCCATATTATCTGCAGCATCACTTGCTAAACCTAAATTTATGAAGTCGCATCCGCTTATCTGGGATACCTTTGCAACGACTCCTGTATGGGTAGTTGTCAGGGTTGTAGGAGCGGTTTTTTTGTGGCTTACTTTCCTGGGCATTGATGCAGGGGATGACGATACCGGATTTATCCATATGATAACAGAGGGTGGAGCCGGTGGATTCGTTCTGGGAGATCTTCTCACAGTTCTGGTAATAATATTTGCTATAGCAGGTCTGCTGCTGCCGCTGCTGCTTGACTTCGGCCTGCTGGAGTTTGTCGGTGCGCTGCTGACAAAAATAATGCGTCCTGTGTTTAAAATTCCTGGCCGTGCTGCTGTCGACTGCTTCACATCATGGATAGGCGACGGCACTCTGGGCGTAATGCTTACATGCAATCAGTATGAAGGCGGTTATTATTCCGCCAGAGAAGCATCAGTTATTGCTACTACTTTCTCAGCAGTATCGATTACCTTCAGTATTGTAGTTCTGGCGCAGGTAAACCTTATGGAATATTTCGGACTGTATTATCTGCTGATATGTCTGGTTGGTGTTGTGTGTGCTGTTGTCGTACCGCGCATACCGCCGCTTTCGCGTAAAAAGGACACTTATCTCGTAGAAGGCAAGGCAATGGGTTCAGAGATACCGTCTCAGTATAAGAATTCACTTGACTATGGATATTCACTGGCAATGGACAGGGTGGCAGAACATAAGGGAATAAAACAGTTCCTCGGCAATGGAATCAAAAATGCTATGGGTATGTGGTTCGGAGTTCTGCCTACAGTAATGGCTATAGGGACACTTGCTTTGCTTCTGGCAAACAATACTCCAATATTCGAAATCTGCGGCAAGCCGTTCCTTCCTCTGCTGGAGCTGCTGCAGGTGCCTGAAGCGGCAGAAGCTTCAAAGACTATGATTGTAGGATTCACTGATATGTTTACTCCGTCGATTATAGCTGCAGAATCCATCAGCAGTCCGATGACGAGATTTATTGTCGCTACTATTTCGGTAACACAGCTGATTTATCTGTCAGAGGTCGGAGGTCTGATTCTCGGATCCAAGCTGCCGGTAAATATCGTTGAACTGTTTGTAATCTTCCTTGAAAGAACAATAATCAGTCTGCTGATCGTATGCCCGCTGGCACATCTGATATTCTAACATATTGAATTAATATAATTAACCCCCTCGCCAGCTGTTTGCCCGGCGAAGGGGTTTGTTTTTTCTGTTTCGGCAGGAATCCTGCCGGTCTTTTAATATAGTTTATTTCATGAGTCTCAGGAATTCTTCCTTCATGCTGCATTCAAGTGGATATCCGAGGTCTGCGAAAGTTCTGTCCAGGGCGTTCATAGTTATTGTCATATCTTCTATACGTGCATTTTCTCCCATATGACCAATTCTGAAGACTTTGCCGGCCAGAACATCAAAGCATCCGGACAGCATTACGTTGTACTTGTCTCTGATGGTGGACAGTATCTGTGTATCTGTAAGTCCTTCAGGAACCTCAATTACAGTTACTGTATTTGAGAAACCTTCTTCCGGGTAAAGCTTCAGTCCGGCTTTCTGAACAGCACCTCTTGTGGCAGCTGCGATTTTTGCATGGCGTTCAAGAATATCCTTATCTGCTTTGACATTATCAAGGGCTGCTCTTAAGCCGTTGATATCGCTTATCGGCATTGTATATGGGAACCATTTGTCCTCGTAATATGTTTTGAAAGTGAGTATGTTGGCATAGAATGACGCAATAGGTGTTTTGCGGTTTTCCATTGCTTCCATGGCCTTGTCGCTCACCCACAGCATAGTGAGACCTGCCGGTGCAGAAAGTGCTTTCTGCGAGCCTCCGCAGAGGATATCGATTTTACTCTCATCAACATTCACGTATTCTCCGAACATACCTGCTACTGAATCTACTACAGTGAGAATGCCGAATTCCGACAGCAGAGGGCATAATTCAGAAATATCGTTGAGGATTCCGCTTGGTGTATCACAGTGTACAACTGTTGCATATTTGAAATCGGAATCTTTCTCGAGAAAAGCTCTGAGGTCTGCCGGGTTTATCGGGTGCTGATAGTCTGAAGTGAACAATACAGCTTCACCACCGTACATTTTTACAAAGTCGGCAAATCCTCTGCCGAATATTCCGTTGTCCAGAACGAGAACACGGTCTCCCGGTTCTGTCAGCGATGCGCATGCGGCTTCAAGTCCCAGAATGCCTTCGCCGCCCAGTATATAGGCAGTACCTGAAGAGTGAAGCAGTTCCTGCAGAATGTCGCAGGTTTCCTTGTAAAATTCGCAGAATGCTACATCCAGATCCGGGTTTGTTGTTTCGAGGCTTCTTGCCATGCGTACGTTTTCTTTGACCTGTGTAGGGCCTGCGGTCATGATTTTATACATATCTGACCTCCTTTATTAAACTGATTAATATTTCTGTGCGATTTTCTTAAGTCTTCCTGCGAACGGGATGACGATAATTCCGGCAACAACAACCTGAAGAACGTTTCCCGGGATTGAGCCGAGAGGTACAATCCAGTTGTGATACAGAATGACTTCAGCAAAATAATAACCCACTATTTTAATTATAAGCGCTGCTATCACAGCTACTGTGTTTGCGATAATCGGCTTAACCCGCCACTTTTCGGTGATAAGACCAACAACGAAGCCCATGCAGCCTACGATAACGAAAGTGAACGGTGCCCATGCTGTCCAGCCTGAAATCAGGTCAAAGAGACCCATGCCGAAAGCTCCGGCAATGGCACCTGTCTTTCTGCCGTAGATCATTGCGGCCAGAAAGAGCGGAACGTTACCCAGATGGATAAGACCGCCGTTGCCCATGATTGGCAGACGGATGTTGATAAACCATGTTGCTACAAGCGTAAGAGCTATGAATAGTGCGTTGATTACAAGCATCTGCGTTGCAGATCTTGAATTGTTTTGTGTGGTTGTGTTCATTTTTTACTCTCCTCAATTAAAAAATAATAGACAATTAATAGGATACCCTATAATTGAACATAAATAAATATACAAAATCAAATATTTTTATAGTAACAGTTTTAATTGAGGCGGTATTTTGCTGTGAAAAAAAGTACAGTTGATGGTTATATTATATCAAAAAAAGTACAGTACTCCTATTGAAATTTAAAGAGTATCCATTGACAATGCTAAAATGCTATTATATAATGCATAAATGTAATTATAAGATGTGCAAGCTGCAGCTTCAGGGCGGCGGTACGCTGAAACTGCAGTACAGATAATAGGAAGGATTTAATAAAAGGAGAGGAAAATGGCAAGAACTTATAATGACAGAATGTTCATAGAAACATTTGAACGTGAATACACATGGCTCAATGGATTCATGAGAAATGTAAGAAGATACGGCAGCAAGGATGCGCTTCTGGATCCGCTTACTGACAGGAAATGGAGCTACAGAGATCTGAATGCTGAAGCAAACAGGCTGGCACATGCTCTCAGAGCAGACGGCGTAGGCAAAAACGACGTGGTTATGTCTGTGCTTGTGAACTGCCCTGAATTCTGCTTCTCATATATCGGACCGAGAAAAATCGGCGGAATAATCAATCTGGCCAACTTCAAGCTTTCATCAGGCGAACTTTCACTGCTCATAAATCATAACCAGCCGAAGGTTATCATCTACGCGGCAGAAGTAAGTGAAATGGTTGTTGAAGCAGTTAATATGGCTGAGTACAAGCCGGCAAGTGTTGTTATGGCGGACAATCTGGAAAATGTACAGATTCCGGAAGGTCATATCGCATACGATGATTACGTGGCAGGTCAGCCTGAAGATGATCCTGAGATGGATTTCGTTCCGCATATTTATGACGAGGTTGTCCGTATGTGTACAAGTGGTACATCTGCACTGCCAAAGAGCGTTCCTCTCAATGATATAAATGAAGTGCTTTCTGCACACGATGCGATCATGCATTATCCGTTAAACTGCAAGGATGTCTGCATGAACATGACACCGCTTTTCCACAGAGGCGGAAGTCATTCGGGCGGCACATGTCCGACATTCTTTGTAGGTGCTGCACTGGTTCTCATGAGAAGCTTCTCACCTAGAACAACACTGCATTATCTGGAAAAGTACGGGATCACATTCCTGACAGGATCCCCTGCTTCCCTGGAGATGCTGGCACGTATACAGGAAAAGACACCGTTCGATCTTTCCAAGCTGAAGGGACTCGTTACCATGGGTGCGCCTCTTGAAAAGGCTGCATGCAGAAGATTCCTGGAGGTGCTGACACCGAATATCCTCAACGGGTACGGAACAACAGAAACTTTCTGGAACTCGTTCCTGAGACCTTACGACCTGCCTGACTATGCAGGAACAGTAGGAGGAAGCTGCATCGACGATGAGGTAAGGGTTGTCAAGGTTTACGATGACCGCAAGGCTGAACCGGATGATCTTGTTGCTACAGATAATGAAACTGTTGGTGAAATCATTATCAGCACACCGGGAAAGACGACATACAGCTATTATAACAACCCTGAAGAGGAAGAGAAGAAGTATTACAAGGGCTGGATGTACACCGGAGATCTGGGATACTGGGATGAGAACCTGTACGTTACAGTAAACGGCAGGAAGGACGACATGATAGTATGCTCGGCTGAGAATATCTACCCGACCCAGATTGAAGAAGTGCTCAATGAACATGAGAAAGTATCAGATTCAATGGTGACTTCAGTTCCTGACAAGGTAAGGGGACAGGTCGTTGTGGCATATGTAGTTCCGAAGGACGAAAGCCTGACTATAGAGGAGCTTGTACATTTCTGCAACGAACATCCTATGCTTTCCACATACAAGAGACCTAGATGGTACAGAATCGTTGACAGTCTGCCTCACACAGCTACAGGCAAGAAAATGCATTACGTGATGAAGCAGCAGGCATCAGAGGATCTGGCAGCAGGTCTTCTCAAGAGAAAATAAGATGGAAAATGCCGGGAATGTCGATGTGACATTTCCGGCTTTATAAATATATAAATATGGCTGGATATGGCCAGGGAGGTGCAGACAAAATGTGGGAATACAGAAGAAAGGTGCGTTATTACGAAACAGACAGGATGGGAGTTGTTCATCATTCCAATTATCTGAGGCTCATCGAGGATGCCCGTATGGACTGGATCCGAGATCATGTTATGAACTACAATGATATGGAAAAGCTGGGCCTTATAATTCCGGCTGTAAGCGCGTCAGGGAATTTCAAGGCTTTTCTGAGGTATGACGATGAGTTTTCTGTGACGATGAAGCTGGTGAAATTCACAGGGGTAAGGCTGGAGTTTACTTATGAGATCCATAATACCCAGACCGGGGAGCTGTGCTATGAAGGGGAAAGCGTTCATTACTTTGCGGCCGGAGATGATTATCATCCGATTTCAATAAAGAGAAAGTTCCCGGAGATTTATGAAGCTTTCGCTGCGGCAAAAGAAAAAACAGAGGAATGAGTGTAATTCCTCTGCTGTATCGGTCCTGAAGCTTACTGTTCAGAATGCTCTGCCTGCTGCTTCACAATGTCAAGGAAAAGTGACGCTGCCGGATTGAGCAGGGACTTTTTCCACGCTGCTGCGCAGCTCATGGAATAGTTTTCATCATCTACCGGTATAAGCTGCAGCGAATCGCTGATGGAGTTCATCGGCAGTATCATAGGCATTATAGAAATCCCCAGTCCTGCACTTACGGAGAGCAGGACGGATTTGATATCGCTGAACTGATTTGTGATGTTCGGCGTGAATCTGTGGGTGCGGCAGAGATTCATAAACTGCATATACAGCAATGGACTTTCTTCTTCCGAAAGTATAATGAACTTTTCGTGTTTGAGAGCGGAGATATCCGCTCTTTTGCTGTTTGTGTCAAAATCAGCCGGAAGTACGAAAGCAAGCTGTTCTGTGTGGGTTTCCACATAATCGAAGTCATCGGTATCAGGAAGCATATCTGTATAAAGGAAATGAAAGTCGTACGGATCATCGTTTTCCTCCATTAAGCTTTCGCCGCTTGATACATAGGTTACATCAACAGTAATGTCAGGGTATTTCTGTCCGAATAACTTGAGACAGTCTTTGAGGAAAGGTATGGCGGTTGGTATGGTTGCAATAGAAAGCCTGCCTTTCGCACCGTTATGGAGCTGTCTTACTGCGTAGGCTCCTTTTTTTGCAGCATCCAGAATCTCTTGAGCATATGGCAGAAATGTACGGCCTTCTTCAGTAAGGCGGACGTCGCGTTTTGTTCTGTAAAACAGTTTGACACCCAGCTGCTGCTCCAGATCGTTTATGTGCCTGCTTATGGTGGACTGGGGTACACCGTTCTGTTTTGCAGCATTGGTGAAGTTCAGTGTTTTGCTTACTGCCAGAAAGCTTTTGATATGATTAAGATGCATGTGTTTGACCTCTTTTATTGACACTTATTTTGCCTGATGGTATCATCAAGGCATCAGCAAAGGTTTTGTTATTCACAAAAACGTATTTTTTGATGAATTTATCCATTTTGGCTATTATATAATATGAAGCCGGATATGTAAAGGCTCTATGGAGGAACAATGGGAACAAAGAAAAGCAGACTTGTAATAACGGGTATGGGTGCTGTCACGCCTATCGGGTGCGGTGTTGAGAATTACTGGAGAAACCTGACGGATGGTGTCTGCGGTGTTGACAGAATAACCAGATTTGATGCAGATATGCTCGCCGTGAAAATAGCAGCAGAGGTTAAGGATTTTGATGTGGATGCGTATATGCCCAAGAAGGTAATCCATGAGACAGATGCATTTACCCAGTATGCATATGTTGCGGCTATGGAGGCACTTGGCGATGGGCTACCTGCTGCCCCTGAAAGAACGGGTATAGTTATGGGGACTGCTATGGCCGGAGTGTCTACGACTGCAGCGACCCAGGAGGTTCTGACAAATGCGGTTCACAAGAATGTAGGGCCGAAGCTGGTTCCCCGTGTTCTGGGCAACATTGCGGCAGCGCAGATTGCGATTGCTTATGGCATATGCGGCCCCAGCACTACAGTTTCGACAGCATGTGCTTCAGGAGGAGATGCTGTCTCCATGGGTGCCATGATGCTTCAGGCAGGTGAGGCCGACGCTGTTCTGGCAGTCGGTTCCGAAAGCATCCTCTGCCCGCTTGTGATCTATTCGCTGGCCAATGCACATACACTTTCCAGAACCAACGAT
>JALEQY010000114.1 GCA_022763735.1 Clostridiales bacterium | reverse complement strand
AATGCATCTGCCGTCTGCACCCCAGGAGTGACATATTCCCGCTGCATGAGCACTGCCGATCCTGCTGTTGTTATGTCTGCCGACCCCGCTGCTGGAGCAGGACACATCATATTTGGCACTGTCTGCAAGTATCCTGAGCTTATCCATCATTGCTTCCATTATGGCAGCCTCCTTCCCGGTACTTTGTCTGCGAGAAATGCGGAGCTGCCGCATGATCTGCTGAAACTGCTCCGCCGGTTGTAATCGTGTATCTATTTTACCACATCAGGAACATGTGTTCAAGAACTTATGTTTTGTTTACAATAATTTACCGAAAATTTACGAAATCAGCGGTTCTGGAGTCGTATTTCGAAAGTAAAGTCAGAAGCAGATTCAGCTGGCAGGAAAATAATTAGAATTATATCCATTGGAGCTATGTAAAATGCTCATAGAGCTGCAAAAAACCAGCTCCCAGCACCAGTAAACCATTCATTAAACCAGAGCAAAACTCTTTTGGTTAACATAATGTCGGCATAACTTTCGAAACGGGCAATAAAAAGGCTGGTTTTCGTAAATTCTCGGTAAGCCTGACGCTTCAGAAAGAGGCTGGGATATTAAACAGAAATCGGACAGGAAATTAAAGCTGCGTTATGTACATAACGTTTGAAATTGCATATAATACATATAACATCTGCATGAGTATCTAACCTGTTTCTGGAGGAGGCTAACCTGAATATGAAAAAAACTGCACTTGTACTGAGCGGCGGCGGCAGCCGTGGAGCCTATGAGATCGGCGTATGGAAAGCTCTGAGAGAGCTTGATATCAGACTGGACATAATTACCGGAACCTCTGTGGGCTCCATAAACGGGGCAATGATCGCACAGGGTGATCTGGAGCTGACAGAAAAGCTCTGGAAACAGCTGGAAACAGAAATGGTTTTTGATATAGACGATGCCGGAAGTGAAAACAAAGATCAGAGCAGGTATGAAATCGCCGGGATTCCGGCAGCAGAAGCTCTGGCATATGCAAAGGAGATTGTCCTCGGCGGCGGCGCCGGAAGCTCCGGGCTTCGAAAGCTGCTGAATAAATACATCGATGAGAATGCAGTCCGCAGCTCAGGTGCTGATTACGGTCTGGTTGCCACCAGTTATCCCGACTTCAGAGGCAGCTACCTCTTTCTCGAAGATATTCCCGTTGGTCAGCTTGCAGATTATATCATGGCAAGCGCATCATGCTTTCCCGCTGTTCAGAAATGCATAATAGGAGACAGGAAATATATAGATGGCGGATATCGTGACAACATGCCTGTGGAAATGGCTATGCAAAAGGGCGCCTCTTCGATAATCGCAGTAGATCTGCAGGCAGCCGGCACAATCAGAAAAGACACTCTGGAAAACGCACGTGAAGTGTGCGATGAATTTCATCTTATCAGAAGCCTCCACGATCTGGGAAACTTCCTGGTTTTTGATCAGGAGAACACTTCCAGAATAATGAAACTGGGATATCTTGACACGATGAAAGAATTCGACAGACTTGACGGGATCAAGTATACATTCAGAAAAGGTGTATTTACAGAACATCAGCTTGAAGGTGCCGATGCTGCCGCATGTATTCTGAAACTCGATCCGTGCACGGCATATAGCCATGATGATCTGAACTCAGCCCTGAACGCGAAACTTACAGCTATGGTTCTGCCTGGTGAAAATACTGACCTGATGGAGCTTATCGAAAGCATAAAAAAAGACCCCACTCAGATCAGGGTACGTCCGCAGCTGCTGCTGTATATAACCGAAAGCCTGCAAAAAGACGGTGCATGCAGCATCTTCCTGCAGCCAGCTGTTTTCAGGCTTCTTGAAGATGAGATACAGGCAGCCAACTACCTGATAAACGAAGGGCTTGCCCCATTCAGCCATGAGACATGCCCTTCATAATTGAGATCCTTTCCATACTGAAGTATTACAGTTCTATCCGCTCCGTCTCACCAGTTGCCAGATCTGCGATAACAGCAATAACATCAGCTATCGCAAATACTTCAAACTTTCCCGGTCTGACCATCTGTGCAAGAGCCGGCATCATTTCCAGAGCTTTGTCTGCAGCACCGCTGTCAGCGAAAAATTCCGCTTTGCCGCGCACACGCACAAACTTAGTTCCCTGACATGCTGCAATTTCAATGTTCGGGTTTTTCTTCAGCTGCTTCGAG
>JALEQY010000088.1 GCA_022763735.1 Clostridiales bacterium | reverse complement strand
AACGGGGTCGATTATTGCAATTTTCATCTTTTACCCTCTCTGTTTTTCTGTAAAAGGAACGTATTCCATGTCAAAGCCGAAACTCTTCGGTCCGAATACCTCAAGTCCTTTTTGCGTAGTCCACTGTTCAGGTGCAGGAAGTGCGAACACCACCAGTCCCTGTCCCTTTTCATAGAACGGATTGGTTACAGGCACACCATCTGTGTCCAGCACGCAGATAAGATCCGGAACTGTCACATCAACCTCACCATCTCTGTAGGAAATAATATGCTCATTCTTAAACCAGACCTTGTATTCATGGCCTTCAAAATCGCCGGTACCCCTGAGAGTAACGTCTCCAGAAAACTGCCGGAAGTCTCATCAAGTACGACGAGCTGGGGATAATGAAGCTTCTCATGCTCCTGTCAGACAGTCAGGAGCTGGAAGAATTTTATGAAGATATTATAATGACAATAAAGGACTATGACAGGGAAAACAACGCTCAGCTCTATGAAACAATGTGCACTTATATCAGATGCAAATATCAGTACCGCGATACGGCGCATGCCCTCTTTGTTCATGAAAACACAGTGCGCTACAGAATCTCCAAAGCCAGAGAGCTCATAGAAGCAAAAGCACCTGAAGACGATTTCAGGGAAACCTTTTCCATCGCCCTCAAGTGCCAGATTATTCTCAGTTTATCCGAGTAGTATTGCTTCAATATGCCAGAACACCACCTGGTTTTGCTGTATTAAGATTACCGTATCGCAAAAAATGTATGTATCTTTATCACGTAAATGACACCAGTTCCTGTTCCGGCTGCGTGCCCTTTTCAATATGCTCAAGATAAAGCATAGGACCATCTTCACCGGGACCATACATATCGCACGGACCGTAATCGAATTTAACATCCACCGTTACCCATTCTCCGTGTATGAATCGGGGATTCTCGTCAAAATAGCATACAAACCCGAGAAACTGTATATCTTCTTCACAGCAGGTCATAACATGTCTTCCGGGCACAAAGCACTTCTGATGCTTCTCCGCGCTCTCACAGTACCTCGCATTGAAATGAACCGTTTTACCCAGATAATGTTCAGGGTGATCCATCGCATCCAGATACCACAGTCCGTAATCCATGTCTTCTATCTCAACCCGGTCACCGCTGTAATCAAATGGCAGTTCTTCCTGTTCATTTTCATAAAGGGTTCCGTTTTCACGCTCGAATACAACCTGTACCTGAGGATTGAAAGCCTTGAAATTTCTCCTGTATTTCTGACGGTCGATATCCTCGCTGCAGCGGTTGAATATTATCAGATTGGAATCCTGAAGCGGTTCCATAAACATCTTGCGCATATTGTTTATATAAAGCTCTGCAGTCTCTCCATTAACTGTTGAGTATATGCCTCCTACCAGCCAGTTCTCAGGCATACCGCTGTTAAAAAGTGTTTCCGTTTCCCACATGCCATTATATTCTATCATTATCTGTGCAGGATTGTAGTCAGATTCACACCTTCTCCAGAATTCACTATTAAGTTCATCCTGTTCTTCTATGTTTATCAGCACGATTTCATGCTGCTCCAGAAACTCCTGATCGAATGAGGTTTCACCATCCTCACACTGAACAAGCAGTGTAATACCCGGATCAAGAAAACCCTCTTCTCCAGCCACTTCGTGTATCAGAGTTGTTTTGCCGCTTTCCAGCAGACCTGTAAATAAATATACCGGTATATCCATGCCCATTCTCCTTATTTACCCAGTACCTCTGACAGATACTCCGTATTCAGTTCCGTTCCTATCACACATATTCTGCCGGTATAGTCCGGTTCACAGTTTCTTATCTCTGTTTCCTCAGGAACTATATCAAATTCAATCCACTGTCCGTCATCACTTTCTACGATTCCCTTTGCCCTGATGATCTCACCGAACTCATCTGTCATGCTGAACATTTTAAGTATGTCCTCAAGCTCGCTCCTGTTGAATCTGTGGACTGTCTGGATTCCCCAGCTGGTGAACACCTCATCGGCGTGATGGTGATCGTGGTCATGGTGATCGTGGCAATGATCATGGTCGTGATCATGGTGCTCATGCTCATGTTCGTGGTGCTCGTGATCGTGGTGCTCATGTTGATGTTCGTGATGCCCATGGAAATCATGCATCAGCTCTGCTTCAAGATCATTTCCATGCTCCAGAGCATCAAGAATAACATTCTTTTCGAGCCTGTCCCATGGTGTTGTGATTATTGCAGCCTCGCTGTTATGCTCTCTCAGAATATCCATACATTCCTTCAGTTTATTTTCATCCATAAGCTGAGTCCTGCTTACAACTACAGTTGTGGCATTCTCTATCTGGTTGCTGTAGAACTCACTGAAATTCTTCATATAAAGTTTCATCTTCTTACCATCAACTACTGTTATCCTGCTGCTGATATCAATATCAGCAGCCTCTTTAACAGCCATGACAGCATCCGCAACCTCTGACAGCTTGCCCACACCTGAAGGTTCTATTATCACACGATCCGGCTGAAATTCCTCCACAACCTGCTTCAGGGATCTGGCAAAGTCACCGACAAGCGTGCAGCATATGCATCCTGAATTCATTTCAGTAACCTCAACTCCCGAGTTCTGCATGAAACGGCTGTCAATACCTATCTCACCGAATTCGTTTTCGATGAGAACGATCTGTTCACCCTGATAAACCTCTGATATCAGTTTTTTTATAAATGTAGTTTTGCCGGCACCTAAAAAGCCCGAAATTATATCAACCTTGGTCATATTTTAATCGCTCCTTTTCTTCCATATGCATGAATTATATCACAAATTCCGTCCGTTTTCCATGTACCCTGCAACAAGGAGAGTATCTGCCATTTTTTTGTTGCCCAATGCCCATATCAGATCGCCTTCCTTCATCGGCATTCTGGGATCCGGGTTGCATACAGGCAGTGCATCGCGCTCTATCCCGACGATAAATCCACCGTACTTTTTTCTGAAGCCTGAAGATTTTATGGTTTTCCTGTTGAATTCCGAATTCCTGTCCACTTCAATTGGGCAGCACACTATTTTATCATCATCATCGATCCCGTTAAGTTCTGAATCATGGATATATTCGTGAAGTGTCACGGTCTTATGATCTGCTTCTGTAATCACTCCCATTGAATTCATAGAAGCTATGTATGCATCAAGCTGTTCAGCCGTACCGATAATATCAATTCTGTCACCGTTGTTCAGCGTGAAATCAGCAGTAGGCAGATTGAAGCATTTCATGGCTCTGACCACCTTGATTATTTTCACATTGCCATAAATTCTTTTGTTCAGTCTGTACAGCTTCTGTGCATCTGCCGCCTCTGCGACAGTAACACGGCAGACATTCAGCTGCTTGTCAAGCCAGGTGTGATTACTGTCCAGAGATCTTTCACGCCGTGCTTTTTCCAGAGTTTTTTCGTTCATATTGGTTATAAATTTCATCTCCATCTTCATTGTACTGCCGTATATGAAATCGGATTTTACTATCATTACTATGACAGCAGCTGCTACCAGAGCAGTTATCCAGTGCGGCACTCCTGCAAAATGCCATCCTGCTGCAGTCAAAAAAACAGCACAGTATATGTACTTGAACGCATTCAGAGTTGCCAGAGGCAGTCTGTTGGCAGGGCTGGCAGTCCACAGCTTCATATGCATCAGATTTTTTCTCGTACACATTATTGCTATAAAAGGAAGCATGCCCGCATATACAGCAACCAGAGTAATTATCCCCGCTGCAGGCTGCTCAAAAATCCTCGAAAACAACGGTTCCGCCAACTGTTTACCGGCAATATAAACCACTGCAATCATGACAGCACACGCAGCCATGTGGATAAAAAATCTTTTAAGATATACTCTCCAGTCGCTGTCCGATGAATCTCCATGTTCGGGTTTTGTTTTGCTTTCGGCATATTTTTCCCTGAAGCTCCTTACCTTTTCAGGCATTCTTTCTTCAATCATCCGGTAAACCTTCTCAGAATCTCTGATAAAGACAGGTGTAATAAATGTTGTAATTATGGAAATGCACACTATCACCGGATAAAGGAAATCTTCTATTACTCCAAGTTCCTTCCCCAATGATGCCAGAATAAAAGAGAACTCTCCTATCTGCACCATGCTGAATCCGCCTCTGACCGAATTGTACAGGCTCTGACCTGACAGAAGCATACCCACAGTTGCGAATATCATCTGCCCGAAAACAGTAACTAAAGTAAGTATTACAATGGGCACTATATACTCTATCAGCATCGAAGGCTCCACCATCATCCCTACTGAAACGAAGAAGACAGCACCGAAAATATCCTTGACCGGTTTCACCAGCTTCTCGGCACGTTCACCATACAAAGTGCAACTTATTATCGAGCCTCCCATGAATGCCCCCAACGCTGACGAAAAGCCTATTATGTTGGCTACAACCACCATAACAAAGCATATTGCAACAGATATCAGCAGCAGGATTTCATCATTTATTACTGACGAAGCCTTCCTGATAAACGTCGGTATCAGATATATTCCCAGAACAAACCATACCAGCAGATACAGCACCAGAACCCCAAGATCGCCCACCAGTGACAGAGCACTTGTATTGCCCTGACCCACAGCAATCGTTGAAAGGACTATCATCATGAATATTCCTGCAATATCCTCGATTATCAACGTTCCTATCACTGCTTCAGCAAAAGGCGTGTCCCTGATTCCCATATCCTCATATGCCTTGAGGATTATCATTGTCGATGACATAGACAGCATTCCGCCAAGGAATATGCTTGTCATTGTGCTCCAACCCATCATCTGTCCCACACAGTATCCAATAATCACCATAGCCGTAATCACAGTACCGGCAGTTATTATGGCACTCTTGCCTACATCTGCGATTTTCTTGAAATTGAATTCCAGACCAAGGCTGAACATCAGGAAAATCATTCCTATATCAGCCCACACCGATATATCCGCTGAATCCACCACCGTCGGCAGCCATTTGAAATTCGGACTAATCAAAAAGCCTGCTATGATATAACCAAGCACAACAGGCTGTTTCATTTTTTTGAGAATTACTGCAGAAACACTAGCAGCAAGAAGTATCAGCGTCAGGTCAAGTATGAATCTGTCCAGTGATTCCATTATCCTTTACCTCTTTCATATTTTTAGATAAATATATTAACTGTTCCTATTACAAGCCCGATGAGTGCACCAAGCCTTACAACGTAATCCAGTTCGTTTTTCATTATGGACAATATCAGCTCCTCCACAAACTTCATATCCATGCTGCAGATTTTTTCCTCGACTATTCTGCCTATGTTTATTTCATGTAAAATGAGCGGTATGACTTTGGTCACGGCTTTTTCATAGATTTCACCTATCACCGTCTTTATCAATTCTTTATTATCAGGAGAACTTATAGTATTACCGATATTCATACCGCATATATTATCGATCTCCTTAGTTGAGATCTCACTGATTTTCTCTCTGCCTTCCCCGGCTATATACTCTCTGATGCTGTCAGCTGCAGGTGCTGCAAAGGACGCAATCACATTATCGTTGAGCATCATGCTTATCATCGGATTATTCAGCTTTTCCCTGACGAATCTGCCGCCTACATCAGTTATCACGCTGCAGTAGTCGAATTCCGACAATACCTTGCTGATACGCTCTATAAGATACGCCGACACCGTGCCTTTTACATCATCAAGCTTCTCTTCACCGATGACTTCAATTCCAATCCCCTCCACTGTCATTTCGGTGAATTCCTCTGCTGTCATTTTTTCATACAGGGCATCTGTCACCTTTTCCTTTGTCTGTTGCCCGATAAATGCAGCTTTCAGATCATCTTCCGTAAGCAATGTTTCGCCTACGGCTTTCCCGCAGGCTGCTGCTATTCTGCCCCTATTCTTGGGAATCACTCCCGGAGTGAAGGGGAGTGTCCTGCCAAAAACTTTTATCGGTTCAAGTGGTTTGAACAGCATTTTAACTGCTATCCAGTTAGTGCAATAACCTATGACCGCGCCAAGCAAAGGGCCGGCGATATAATGTAATACTTCCATTTATCATTCCTCCAAACTGTTATTAATTGATTACATTCTGAACATTGGATGCGAATACAGCGGCTTCCCTCAAATCCTCTTCATCAGGATGAATTTCTCCCTCGTCAAACATTTCTTCCAGTTTCGCTGAAACCTGAGGCATGTCCTCAATAAAAGCATTTCTCTGTTCAGTTGTAATTCTACCCTGACATACATATATACCAAGATATTCTACACTATCTGATAGCCATACGGACATAGCAATTTCAATTTTTTCTATATATTTTTCCGATGGGTACATTCCGCATGTCGCAAATAGTGCCACTCCGCCGTTTTCTATCTTGTCCAGACAATCCATTATCATAAAGCTGCAATTCTGATTGTGAACCGGGAATCCAACAAAATACACATCTGCTTCCGGAATTTCGACATCCTCATCAAGCTTGACAAGCTCTTTGTTCTGTGAATCGATACTGTCATAGATTGCCATTGCCAGACTCTCCGTATTTCCTGTATCTGACTGATATAAAACTGCGTACTTCATAATTTTCTCCTCCCTTATTTTCCTTACTTCCCTTACTTTGCGAAACAAAGTTTAATTTTAAACTATATAGTTATTTCTTTGCTGCCATAATATCAGGTTTTAATATCATATGGCAGCATTTATATTATTGATAATTTTACCTGCAACGCGCCTCATTGTTTCAAGTTCTTCATCCGATATCCCTTTTGTTATCATTCTCTCAATTTCATGATCCACCATCTTGATTTCACTGATAATAGTTTTAGCATTTTCCATCAGCATCAGTCTCGAGCATCTCTTATCTTCGCTGTCTCTAACAGTATCAATCATCCTTCTCTGCCTAAGCCTGCCTATCGATTGCGAAACATGACCTTTGGTGAAGAGCCCTGTATCAACAATACATTTAGCAGTGTTGCTATCTTTTGATACATCGAGATAAAGTAGAATCTTGAGATCTATTTTTCTCAGATCATATTTTTCTTCCAGATAATTATATTTTTTCTCAACAAGCCTCCCGAACTGAAGCCCTGTCAGCAGCAATTCATCCAGCTGATTCATTTTCACACCTTTTTATTATGGATATTAGTTTAATTTTAAACTAATATATCATATACTTTCTCTTAAATCAAGGGGTTTATATTGAATCCAATAAACCCTTCATGATATCATACACATGTAAATGGAGAAAATATCATGAACATCAGATTCAGACTTAACATACTTTCATTCATAACCGTGTTCCTGTGGTCTACAGCTTTCCCTCTGACAAAGCTTATAGGGACACAGTTTTCAGCATCCTCTCTGGGATTTATCAGATGTGCCTGTGCAGCGGTATTTCTCATTGCTGCAGGCTTATTAATAACCCATATCCGTAAGCCTTCGAAAAAACTGGATATGTTTATGCTATTTATCGCCGGTGCGCTAGGCTTCGCTCTCTATATTATATTTTTTTCCACCGGTATCAGCACACTCACTTCAGCCACCTCCAGCATTATCGTTGCATCAACTCCTATAATGACAGCTGCCGGAGCTTCTTTTCTGTACAAAGAGCACATCAGCAGAACCGGCTGGCTGTGTATAATATCTGCATTTATCGGTGTGGCCGTTCTTATGCTGTGGAACGGAGTACTAAGTATAAATACCGGTATCATATGGACCCTTGGTGCTGCAGTGTTTTTCTGCTGCTACAATCTGCTTAACAGGAAGCTGTCATCAGAAGGATACTCTGCAGCAGAAATCGTAACCTACGGTATGATAAGCGGCGCAATAGTTCTGTCATGGTTCGCACCACAGGCTGTCCATGAAATCATGACCGCTGACCCCATCAGCGTTATGACTGCCATCTACCTGGGGCTGATGCCCAGTGCCGCAGCCTATCTTTTATGGGCTAAAGCTATGGAATATGCAGAAAAAACAAGCGAAGTGACAAATTATATGTTCATCACTCCGCTCCTGTCTGCAATTTTAGGATTTATTATTCTAGGCGAAACACCTGATGCCGGCACCCTTATCGGCGGCACTGTAATAATCGCCAGCGTTGTTGTTTTCAGCTTCAGAGGGAAATGATACCATCTCCATCCACCTTGAACCTCGCCGTATTCAGGTATATAAGGCATAGTATTACAGAAACGCATGTTGCCGCCGGTGGTACAAAACCCATCTCAAACAGCGTTATTCCCTGAACCCTGCTCAACAGATAAGAAACCGGTACTCTCACACCAAAAGTAGCAATCATGCTGTGAATCAGAGAAAACAGCGAATATCCGCATCCGCTGAAAAACGAATTGACACAGAAAATAAATGCCACCAGCATACAGTCTATGGAATAATTCCTCATATAATCGCCTGCATTGAATATAACATCAGGATCCGTGCTGAACAAAGACGGCAGCACATCCGGACAAAGCTGACAGAATGACCAGAACAATGCACCGAACATGAAGGATAAACTGACACCGACCCATAATCCCTGTCTGGCACGCATCATTTTACCTGCCCCTATATTCTGAGCTGTCATCACAGCAACTGCCGATGCGAAGGATGTCGGCACCAGCATAGCGAATACTATGATCTTCTCATCTATCCCCACAGCTGCAGAAGCAACAAGTCCCATAGTATTTATAACCGCTGTGATAATAAGAAAAGAGATGTTCACAAATGCATCCTGTACAGCGATTGGACTGCCTATCCTGAGTATCCTCAGAGCCTGTCCTCCCCTGAGCCGATATAGTCGCGATGGCCGCACCTGCCACTCCCATAGGGATAACTGCTATCAGCAGCAGATCGAGACCTATATTTATCCCGCAGGCAAGTGCCACAAAGTAAAGAGGAGTTCTGGAATCACCGAATCCTCTGAAAACACCGCTTACACCGTTATATCCCACTATAAAAGGTATGCCCAGAGAGCAGATCATAATATACGTTACAGTATGCTCCACAGCCTCAGCAGGTGTCTGCATTATATAGGTCACAGGTCTTGCCGTCAGAAACATGACCCCGGTCAGCACTGCAGCTATTACAACAAACAGAGCTGTAAGATTCCCCACAGCTCTGCCTGCTTCTTCCTTTTTTACGGCTCCGATAAACTGGCCGATAACAACCGTCCCCCCTGTACTTATTCCCAGGACAATCCCGGTTATGGTCTGCATCACCTGTCCTCCGATGGCTGTCGCCGACACACATGCCGAATCTGTGAACCTGCCGATGACCAGCAGATCCACAGCACCATAAAGTGCCTGAAGCATGCTGGCAGCAAGGAAAGGCATCGCGAATTTCACAAGTGCAGGAAGGATCTTTCCCTCAACAAGTTCTCTCTCGTTTCTCATGACCATCTGCCTTTAATAGTAATATTTTGAATCTCCCTTGTACTCCTGTATCGTATTTCCTCCATCAACAACCAGAGCCTCCCCGGTAATGTATGAGGCTTCTCTTGATGCCAGAAATACTATGGCATTTGCCACTTCTTTTCCATCAGCACTTCTCTTCATCGGTGTATTCAGCCCGCCCTGTGCCTCGCTTTCCGTCTGGGACGCTGTACCGATCCACCCCGGAAGCACATTGTTGACAGTAATATTGTATTTTCCCACTTCTATTGCCAGGGAACGGCTCATGCCCACAACTGCCGCTTTGGCAGCACTGTACGCCGCTTCTCCCGGATTGCTGACTACAGGACCGGTCACAGATGAGACATTGACTATCCTGCCGTAATTGTTCTCTATCATATATGGCAGCATTTCTTTAGTAACATTGAATGTTATATTAAGATTTCTGTTTATGGAAAGATCCCAGCTTTCATAGGTAACATCTGTAAAATATGCGAAGTCTTCTTCTCCTCCGACCTGTGTCATGCCGGCATTATTTACCAGTACATCTATATGACCGAAGTCTCTGATTATTTCACCGGCAATCTTTCTTACCTGCTCTCTGTCCATCAGATCAGCAATGTACCCTCTGGCATCAACTCCTGATTTTTTCAGTTCTTCAGCACGTTCATATATCCTGTCTGTTGTGGAGATGATCGCGATCCTTCCACCCAGATCCCCAAGTATTGCAGCAGTGTTAAATCCTATTCCGCTGTCACTGCCGGCTCCTGTTACAACACAAACCTGATTTTCAAAATTTATGAATGACTTTTTCATAATACCCTCCTGCGTCAGCTTCTTACATGTCTATATTTTATTATATTACCACACTTCACACAGCTATGGTAAAAAAAAGACAGGCTCTCACCTGTCGAAAAAAACTGTCTATGTTTGTATTTCATTAAATATCTGGCTATTTGAGACTTCCACTGTAAACAATATCATCAATTATTTCTGCACAGTCTTTGAAGCTTCTTCTGAACTTAAGCACTCTCTTGATAATAGCCATTTTTGTAGCTCTGCTCATTGTATCCCTCTTTTCTTAATATGCATTTAACTACAATATTATTCTAGTGCTTAGTTTGCTGTATGTCAAGCCGACATGATAACTAGTTTGCCTGTTTGCTGTCACAATTTTGGTCAGTTTTCCATGTTTTCTGAAGCCATCTCGTCATAGAGGATCCTCTAAGCGGGCCATCAACCAGCAGATCATAAAGCTTGATCCAGAATGGAGCAACGAAGGACAGACCCGCTGTAAGTGCACCCCCGTAAAGCAGCAGATAGAACGCCAGCTTGTTCTCCGGACAAAGCCCGTAAAGCGGCTGCAGACAACCTGAAGAATACATCCAGATAATTACCACTGCAGAAATCACTATTGTCACACCGTATATAACTGCATTACCGTGCTTTTTATATATCAGCGACAGTATCGCAAACCATGCTACTGTAAGACATGCGATAAATCCCACATACAGTCCGTAGAATTCAATAACATATCTAAGAGTCAGATGAAAAACGTACACCGGCATCGTGTTGACTCCCACGTATGACAGGAAGTTCTTTTTTGACGGGATTATATTCACCATGAGGGTTATCCATCCGCAGGCCAGCATGAAAACTATCAGCCTGCTCAAAGCGTCCTGCCACCAGAGCAGATTAAAGCTATGTACAGACTCCTTGAGCAGGAACCATGAAGCCGCCGGTCCATGGTACATCATCACGAATGTCATTGCCACCAGAGCTGCTGCCAGAATAACAAGCACAGCCGGCTTTTTCCTGAGCTGCTGAACCTTGGCCAGTCTTTCTTTTGAACAATAGTAGCCTATAAGGAAAAACGGGAAATACGATGCGGCTCGTCCAAGTGCAAGGTATGAACCGAATTCTTCGATCTGTCCTGCCATAAAATACATCACTATGCTGACAGGAAGCAGCCATTTGTATTTGCTCATATACTTCAGGAAAAATCTGAAGAAAAACAGAACAAACAGGAACCACAGTGCAAACGGCGGTGACAGGAATGACAGATTCGCATTGCCGAAGAAAAAGATTCTTATGAAATAATAGATTACTGTAAATACGAGATACGGCCACATAAACGTGGAAAATGCTGTCTCCTGAGCTCTGTCGGTTTTTTTGGAAAAGTACCCTGACAGGAACATGAATGCCTGCATTACAAAAACGTTTATTGTTATGTATACGAAACCGCACAGCGATTCCTTAGGGAATCCGCTGTTTAAAAAGAGTTCCCCGTACATGTTCCCGCACACTTTGGTAAAATGTGACATAGGTATACTCAATATAAGGAGACCTCTGAAAGTATCGAACATATAGTCTCTTTCTTTAATGTTGCCCATAATCCTTCTCTCTTTTCATGCTGTATTTTGAACGTTATATGTCCAATTATATTCCCGCAACCCTATCAGTGTCAAGATTTCTGGCGTTTCTCCTGCAGTTATTCCAGTATATAAGGAATATAAGTGTTCAAAACACGAAAAAGTCTCCAAATTAACTTTTTACAGAGATTATTTGGAGACTTTGATCAGTTTCTTCTGATTTATGTAATTACACCCTGCAGTTTATTTCTTCCAGAGTCCGTGGAGGTTGCAGTAAGCATATACTGCTTCTACCTCATCGCCATCGCAGATACAGAAGCATACTTCAGGTGCTGCGCCTGCTGCAAGGGCTTTTCTCTGGTTGCCCTGCTTAGTCTGCAGTGAAACCCATTCGATAAGATGATCTTCAGTCATAGGATGTTCAACAGCCCCAACCTTTACTACAACTTTGTTGCCGTCTACTGTGTACTCAGGCACATGCTTTTCAACAGCAGCGTCAACTGTTCCTGGTACCAGCTCTGTCATCTTCTGTCCGCAGCACATTACAGGAACTCCTGCATCCTTTACTTTAGCAATAATATTCCCGCAATGCTCGCAAATATAAAATTTCTGTTCCATAATGTCATCCTTCCTTTCGCATTATATATTCATTAAAATAATTATCTATATTGAATTATAGCACTCTGGATTGTCACTGTAAAGCGACTCCGTGCTATTCTTCCCAGAGAACAATTTCCCCTGTTTCTGCAGTTTTCTTCATATCTATAATCCTCTGATTGGATGATCCTCTGAACCTCAGCGATATATCCTTTTTTTCTTCGATATATCTCCCATCAACAATTACATCAATAAGCTTCAGCAGCTGCTCCGTCACTTCGCAGCATCCGCGGCAGTTCTCATCCCACAATTCTTCAAGTGTAAAACCGGTATATGCCCACACGGTTTTACTGTCATCTTTTTTTCTCAGCTTCTGCAGCAGCGGCAGAAGTGCCCGCTGATTTTCCGGTTCGAAGGGTTCCCCGCCAAGCAGCGTGAGTCCGTCTATATATGACGGTTCAAGCATATCGAGGAGTTCACGTTCACTTTGCATGGTAAACTCTTGCCCGTAATCAAAATCCCATGTCTCCGGCTGGAAACAGTTGTGGCACTGATTTCGACATCCTGAAACAAAAAGTGTTACCCTGATTCCGTTACCGTTTGCTATGTCGCAGTTTTTGATTTCTCCATAATGCATAAACTCATCTCCTACAGATGGAGTACTCTTTCCTTGATCTCCTGAGTCCTGCCCTGATTCCAGAATTCCGTACCGATGTATCCGCAGGTACGTCTGGCCACGTTCATTTTGTCCTGATCCTGATTTCCGCAGTTAGGGCAGGTCCACACCAGCTTGCCGTCCTCTTCCTTTATCTCGATTTCTCCATCCCAGCCGCATACCTGACAGTAATCGCTCTTGGTATTAAGCTCGGCATACATGATATTGTCGTAAATGTACTTTATGATTTCAAGCACGGCCTTGATGTTGTTCTGCAT
>JALEQY010000084.1 GCA_022763735.1 Clostridiales bacterium | reverse complement strand
CTTGAGTATATCGCACCACGATATACTTGTCAATACTTTCCCGGATATTATATAATAGAAAAAATCAATCCACACTATTATCAGGAGGCAATTTAATATGGAAAAAGTATATACTGGTAAAACAAAAGATGTTTTTAAACTGGACAATGGCAATGTACTGCTCAAGTTCAAAGATGACTGCACAGGCAAAGATGGTAAATTCGATCCGGGTGAAAACTCAGTAGGACTTACTATCGAAGGCATCGGCAGAGAGAATCTGAAAACTTCAATTCACTTCTTTGAACTGCTGAAAGCTGCCGGCGTCAAGACTCATTATGTCAGTGCAGATGTTGATAATGCTACAATGGAAGTTCTCCCGGCAACAGTGTTCGGTCACGGTCTTGAAGTAATCTGCAGACTCGTTGCCACCGGCAGCTTCATCCGTCGTTATGGTGAATATATCGAAGACGGCACTCCTATCGAAGGTGGATATGTAGAAACAACATTTAAAGATGACGCCAAGGGAGATCCTCTCGTAACAAAGGATGCTCTGGCTCTGCTGGGTGTTATGACTCCTGAAATGTACGAAAGCATGAAGGAACAGACTCTGGCAATCACAAAGGTAGTCGCTGATGATCTGAAATCCAAAGGACTTGACCTGTATGACATTAAATTCGAATTCGGATATAATGAAGATGGTGAAGTTATCCTGATCGATGAAATTGCAAGCGGCAACATGAGAGTTTACAAAGACGGATCCATCGTTGATCCAATGGATCTTACAAAAATGATTCTTGCTTAAAATGATTTACCCCGCTTCAAATTGAAGCGGGGCATTATTCATATCTCATATATGTTTTTCACTTCACCATCCAGATCTTTCCAGATGAATACATTATCTTCAAATATCATGTAGCCATGATGGCTGTCCTCTTTGGGAATAGAAACCGATCCTGGATTCATGTATACATAATCATCGTGTTCCACGCACTTGGGAACATGCGTATGACCGTTAAGCAGTATATCCCCCTTGTGCAGCGGCGGCAGATTTTTTTCATTGTAGTTATGTCCATGCACTGCGTATATCAGACTGTCTCCGGCAGGTATGAGAGCATATTCAGCCAGAACCGGAAACTGCAGCACCATCTGATCCACCTCCGATTCACAATTGCCGCGGACGGCAAATATATCATCCTTCATGGCATTTAACATTTCGATGACCTTCTTCGGCGCATAATCTCTCGGAAGATCATTTCTAGGTCCATGATAAAGCACATCACCTAAAAGCAATAATCTTTCTGCCTGCTCAGTTTTATAAGCTTCTATCAGTCTGCTGCAGTAATACGCAGACCCATGTATATCTGAAGCTATCATCCATTTCATCGTTCTTTTCTCCTTTGAAATTAATATTAATATGCCGACTATTCGTACATTTCTATTTCTTCAACACATTCATTTTTTATGCGTCCAACAAGATACTGGAGTGCATCCACGATATGCGGTCTTATATCACCGCCGATCATCACATACATTATATCGTCCCCCGTCTTCAGCTGACCCTCTGCAAGCCATGTTCTTATATAATAGATACCATCCATTTTATATGTATCCTCTATTGCACTCTCAACCTTGGCGCTGTCATATGAAAAATGCATCCCTGTTACCGGGCGTGTATCCTGAGCCCCTGCTCTTACCTTTGCCTTGGCAGTTTCTCTGACTACTCCGTTATGCACCAGGTACATACCGATTTTATTTGCACTCTCATGGGATTTGGCTTCCTGCAGCCATGTATCCATCGACGGTTTGGTTTTCTTTTCACACATTATATTTTCTCCTTGAATAGTTCTTATTCTAATATAACATATCATCAGCAGTTTTTCTTATTTAAATACTGTTTTTTACATTTATTATGAAGCATAAAAAGAACCGGATTCTGCGGAACGTTGATGCCCCTCAGAATCCGGCTTCAGTATCTACCTTTTATCAGGATCAACTCCGTCAGATGCCATATACAGCAGCGCATTGCAGATTGAAGCTGCCACGTTGCTTCCGCCTTTGCGTCCAAGAGCAACGATTGCAGGGATTCCGTACTCTTCGCACACCTGCAGTATTTCTTCTTTGCTTTCCACGACATTTACAAATCCTACCGGTACACCGATAACCATAGTCGGTCTGCAGCCGCGTCTGATCATTTCTGATATAGTAATCAGAGCTGTAGGAGCATTCCCTGATACAAAGATCCCTTCAGGGTACTCTGCAAGTCCCTTTTCCATGGAAACCGCCGCACGGGTTGTTCCTTTTTCCTTCGCCGCAGCAGCAATATCAGGCTCCGCCATGTAACATACAGCGTTGTTTCCTGTTCTGCCCAGAGCTTTCTTGTTGATGCCCGAAAGTGCCATATTCGTATCTGTGATAAATGTGATTCCTCCTGCCCTGAGCTTGCCTACTGCAGTCTCAACAGCGCTGTCAGTGAATCTGAGGTTTTGCACATAATCAAAATCGGCACTTGTATGAATTACTCTGTACATTACCGGTCTGACGGATTCCTCAATTGTTATTCCTCTTTGTGCCAGTTCATTTTCTATAATCGACATGCTTGTTTTCTCGATGTCTCCCGGCAGTATATGCTTATATTCCATATCATTCTCCTATTCCTGATTCGCATATTCGTCCATGACCCTGTAAATCATATCCATGTCCAGTGCTTCCCTGACAATGTCAGCCAGCTGATCATACTGCTGGTCCATGTATTCATGTCTTCCGACAGGTCTGAAAGCTTCTACCCTGATACCTTTTCTGTCAGCAAGATAGCTTACCAGTTTTTCTGTCAGCTCGCCTGTGTCAAAGAGGCCGTGAAGATAAGTTCCGAATACATTTCCGTTCCAGCATCCGTCATCACCTTCACCTTCGATGGTGCAGAATGACGCCCCGTTAACGACGGTTCTACCCATATGGATTTCATACCCATCTATAACTGCTCCTGAAAGCGGACCGGCAGTAACCTCTGCCTTTACCCGGGTTCTTCTCTTATCGCCTGCGAATGTAGTTTCTGCATCAATGAGTCCCATTCCTCTTATTGAATCTCTGGAGCTTTCTACATGGTCAGGATCAAGGAGCGTCTTACCCAGCATCTGATAGCCTCCGCAGATACCTATTACAGGACCTCCTTCTGCAGCATGTTTCTGTACCAGAGCTTCCAGTCCGCATTCTCTCATCCATATCAGATCATCAACGGTACTCTTCGTACCCGGAATAATGATAAGATCAGGATTTTTCAGGTCCTCAGGTCGTCTCACATATCTTACTCCCACTGCAGGATGTGCCTCCAGACCGCCCATGTCAGTGAAATTGGATATACGCGGTATTGAAATAACTGCTACATCCAGTGCTTTTCCGCCAGCTCTGTTCTGGAGTCTTGGTGCCAGTGAATCCTCATCTTCGATATCAAGGTAAAAATACGGTACAGATCCGGCAACAGGTATTCCTGTTTTATCCTCCAGCATTTCAAGTCCCGGTTTCAGAATATCAAGGTCTCCTCTGAACTTGTTAATTATAAATCCCTCTATTCTGGCCTTCTCTTCAGGGTCCAGCAGCTCTGCAGTCCCATAGAGCTGAGCAAATACTCCACCTCTGTCGATATCTCCGGCCAGCAGAACAGGAGCATTCACAAGCTCGGCAAGCCCCATGTTGACGATATCCGATTCTCTCAGATTTATTTCTGCAGGACTTCCTGCACCTTCTATCACTATTATATCATTCTCTTCAGCAAGGCCATCGAACGCCGCCTTCACCTCTGGAACAAGCTCTTTTTTATATCTGAAATACTCCATTGCAGACATCTGTCCGCGCACTTCTCCAAGGACGATCACCTGACTTCCTGTATCGCTGGAAGGCTTGAGAAGCACCGGGTTCATTCTGACATCAGGTTCCTTGCCTGCGGCTTCGGCCTGCACAACCTGGGCTCTCCCCATTTCCAGATTGTCTCTGGTGATATAACTGTTCAATGCCATGTTCTGGCTTTTGAATGGTGCCACTTTATATCCATCCTGCCTGAAAATCCTGCACAATGCTGTGCACAATATACTTTTACCGGCACCTGACATTGTTCCCTGTACCATGATACATCTAGTCTTTTTCATTTGCCCACGACCTCATTTCTTCAATAAGCTTCTCGTTCTCTTTTCTTGTTCTTACAGCTGTTCTGAACCAGCCTTCGCCAAGTCCTCTGTAGTTGCTGCAGTTTCTTATAAGTATTCCTTTATTTCTAAGATAGCTTTCCAGACCGGTTTCTGCTTTAAACAGAATATAATTGGCTTCTGATTCAACAGGATTCAATCCCGTTTTTCGCATCTCACCCAGGAGATATCGCCTTTCCACGGCTGTTACTTTACCTAGATCAGCAAGTCTGTCAGCACATTCGAAGGCTGCAATACCGGCATTCTGTGCTAAAACAGAAACCGGCCAAGGCTGCCCTGATCTTCTCATCCGTTCAAGAGCAATCCGATCCGAGCACAGACAATATCCCAGCCTCACTCCTGCCATAGAAAAATTCTTTGTCAGTGCCTTCAGTATAAGAAGCCGGTCAGATTTTTCGATATATCCTTTCAGCGAATGCATTTCCGGATTTTCCAGAAAATCATTAAAACATTCATCAACTATGAGCCTTGTTCTGGTCTCGCCACATTTTTCAATAATCTTTTCAAGCAGTTTTCTGTCTGTGGTAACACCGGTAGGATTGTTGGGTTCACAGAGAAATACCATGTCCACTGTTTCTTCTATATATTCCAGAATATCTTCGCCTATTCTGAAGTTACTGTTTTCTCTAAGCATATATGATATTACTTCGCAGCCTGTCAGCGAAAGAGCCTCTTCATACTCGCCGAATGTCGGCGCTGTCACAAGAGCCCTCGTCGGGGCTTCAGCTAGCACAGCTCTGTAAATTATATCTGCAGCGCCGCATCCGCATAACACATGCTCTGAACTGCAATGCTCGTATTCTGCTATTGCATCAACCAGCCTCCTGCATAAAGGATCCGGATATTTCCATGCATCTGCTGCCGAATCTGCTATTGCCTTCCTGACAGCATCCGGCATTCCCATCGGGTTCACATTCATAGAAAAATCCAGCGGGTCATATCCGAACTCTTCTTTAAACCCTGCCCAGTCTCCACCATGATTCAGTTTTCTTTTCATCCGCTGTTTCCTTTCCGGCATTTCTATGCTCCTGCAGCAGAAATGATCATTACAGCAGCCGCTCTTACTGTCACTGCCAGAATAACAGCAACAATGCCTGCACAGTACATCATTCTGTCTGCGTCTCTGATATTCTCATAGGAAATCTCGTTGATTGCGTCACCAATGTACGGCTTCTCATAATACTCACCAAAATAGTAAGCCGGTCCTGCCAGTCTTATCCCCAGTGCACCTGCACATGCAGCTTCAGTCTGTGCTGAATTGGGACTGGCATGGTTTCTCCTGTCTCTTCTCCAGATTCTCCATGAATTCCTGTAATCGTATCCGCTCAGCATTGCACCTGCAACCCACATGATTCCTCCAAGCCTTGCCGGTATATAATTCACGAAATCATCCAGCTTCGCAGCCGCTCTACCGAAAAACAGAAATCTCTTATTCTTATATCCAACCATACTGTCCATTGTATTGATGGATTTATAAAACATAGC
The DNA here is from genome assembly GCA_022763735.1 of Clostridiales bacterium. Taxonomy (GTDB): domain Bacteria; phylum Bacillota; class Clostridia; order Peptostreptococcales; family Anaerovoracaceae; genus Lentihominibacter. The sequence continues at coordinate 6,390 of JALEQY010000084.1, read as the reverse complement.
CAGTGGTGCTCCTCCGATTATCATGAACACCAGTGGTGACATGACACCATCACCGAAATTTTCTGCAACAGTTTCAACTGCAGCCTTGGTAACACCTGTTTCATCCAGATTTGCAGTATCTCTTCCCACTATCCTTCCTACTGCCTTGCGGGAGTCATTCAGCTCTCCCTCTGCCAGGCATCTGTACACATTCATGCTCTCCGTTTTCAGACCTTTCATTGAAAATGCCTGCCAGCACCACAAAGTCTCAACTGCAAGGCACAGACCCGGGTGTACCATGTATGCCGCCACACATACACCGGCAGTTACAGCCAGTACCAGAACAGGAAGAACAATTGTCATTACCAGTCCTGCAGCAAACTCACCTCTGTCTGTCTTCGGGAACATCCTTCTGAGTGCATTTTCCATAATGCTGATTCCTTTTCCCATAATGACAACAGGATGTCTGATCCATGATGGGTCTCCAAACAGTATATCCATTATAAAACCTGCCACAACAGCTATTGCAATTATCATCTGTTTCTCCTGTATTTCTCTGCAGCTTCAACAAACCTTGCTGCCATATTATTATCTCCCGCAAAATATAAATGCGGAAAACCGGCATACATGGTTTCATCTGCAAACCCGCACTGCCACTTCCTGTCTCCCGTTTTTTTATAAGCGTTAAAAGAGTCTCCATTCTCACTGGAGTCCCAGTAGTGGAATTCGTGAACCGGTACGCTTTCGCCCTTCGCAAAAAGCATACTGTCTTCCTTCGCCTCGATCCCGGCATATCCGAATCTCACCAGTCGGGTCTGTCTTCTTCCTTCACCTTCCAGAACCCCTGCCATATCATATATCTTTCCTTCACTGTCCTCCAGAGTCCTTCCAAGATACAGGAAGCCTCCACATTCAGCAACAATCGGCATTCCTGCTTCTCTGCAGTCTCTTACTGACTGAAGCATCGATGTATTCTCTGACAGCTCTCTGGCATAGATTTCAGGATATCCGCCGGGCAGATACAATGCTGATGCATCTGCCGGAACCTGTTTGTCCTTCATTGGACTGAAATACTGAATTTCAGCTCCTTCCTTCTGCCATGCCTCCAGAGTTTCACTGTAGCAGAAATTAAATGCATCATCCCTTGCTACCGCGATGACAGGGCCGTTATGAACCGCTTCAGAACATTCTCCCTGCTCTTCGCAGTCTTCAGAATTATATATTTCGAGAATCCTGTCAAAATCCACAGTTTCTTCAATTTTATCGGCTATTATGCCGATTCTCTCCTTGAGGTCTTTGATTTCGCCTGCGGTATAAAGCCCCAGATGCCTGCTTTTAAATACAGCCTCCTCCATGTGAGGCAGATATCCTAATACGGGAAGTCCCGTTTCCTCTTCCAGCATCGGAGCAAGACTTTTGTAAAGGGCAGGTGAACAGTCATTGAGAAAGATACCGGCGATTCGGCTGTCCTCCCTGAACTCTGCCATTCCTTTTATTACCGCTGCCAGCGACAGCGACGCCCCCTTCGGTCTTATTACGAGAATCGATCTGAAGTCTGCACATACTGCCACATGCCAGCTGCTTGCTTCACTGCTCATACCTACACCATCGTAATATCCCATTACACCTTCACATATAACAGCTCTGTGTCCTATGCTGTAGCATTGAGCAAGTTGGCGTATTTTGCTTTCTCCTGCCAGGAAAATGTCAAGATTATGGCTGTCTATTCCCAGAACTGCTTTATGAAACATCGGGTCTATATAATCCGGTCCGCATTTAAGCGCACATGGATCAAGACCCCTTCTCAGCGCCATTTCCAGCAGCCCGCAGGTCACCGAGGTTTTGCCCGTATTTGATTGTGGAGCTGTTATTAGTATCTTAAGCATCACAGCCTCCTGTTATTATGAATATAGGATTGTCTGCTGTAAGCATGTTATACGAAGAAAGCTTCCTGCTGCGGCTTGCAGCAATCTGTGCCACCTTTACATCCAATCCTCTTGATGTAAGCTCTGACAATGCTGCTGTAAGACTTTCCAGAGCAATCGCCGTAATGCATATTCTGGCTTCAGGATTTGCGTTAAATACCACGTCCAGAATGCTGTTTAGATTACCTCGTGTTCCTCCGATAAATACGGCATCCGGTGCCGGAAGTCCTTCAAGAGCATCAGGAGCCTTGCCTTCGACTACAGTCAGATTCCATGTTCTGAATTTTTCTCTGTTTGCGCGGATAAGCTCACAACCTTCGGAAACACATTCGACAGCATATACAGTTCCGCCTTTTGCAGCAAGAGCCATCTCAACAGATACGCTTCCTGTACCTGCTCCGACATCCCAGATGGTTTCTCCCGGGGCAATATTCATTCTTGCCATTACCGAAGCCCTCACATCCTGCTTGGTCATCGGCACATTTCCTCTGATAAACTGTTCATCGTCAATACCCGCTGCCTGCTTTTCAGGAACAGGAACTGCCTTTACCAGCATCACTGCCAGCTTGTCAAATTCCGCAGCTGTCAGCTCCTCCGCTGCGGCCTCTGTAATCCTCTCGTCGTCATATGACAGTCTTTCGCCAATAAACACCCTTGTTTTTCCCAGGCCGGCCTCCGTCAGAATTCTGCATACATCTGAAGGAACAACGTTTCCCCCCGTGAGAAAAAAGGTATCCTTTCCCTCCATAAGCTTTCCGAGAATATTACAGTCACGTCCATGGGCAGATACCAGATTCCAGTCCTGCCATGGAATTCCCAGTTTTGCTGACAACATCTGTATACTGGAAATTCCGGGTACAATTCTGAATGCTTTTTCACGCCTTCTAAGCTCATCGGTCAATCTGGTCGTTCCTGAATAAAATCCCGTATCTCCGCTGAATATTACACCGATATTCTTTTCTGCATTATTTTCGATAATATCAATTATATCTTCCGTTCTGACTGCTGTAATTTTCTCCGCATCAGAATCAGCGGTTTCCAGCATTCTGGCTGCACCGACAAGAATATCGGCATCGCTTATTGCCTTTTTTCCCGCTTCAGTGAGATAATCACTGTTTCCGCAGCCTATGCCTACGAGTGTGATTTCAGCCATTGCAAACCTCCAGACATTCGTTAACAATCTCATCTATAGAATCCCAGCCTTCCTCCTTGACCGGTCTTCCTATAACTATAAGTCTGCAGCCGTTTTGTCTGCAGGCTTTGAGTTTATCATCAAACCCTCCGGCCTTCCCGCTGTTTTTGGAGACCATGGTTTTAATATCATATTGATGAATAAGCGCAATGTTCATTTCCTCAATGAAAGGCCCATGCATTGCAATGATGTTCTTTACCGGAATTCCTGCTTCCATACATGCATTCAGACTTGATTCAAGAGGAAGCACTCTGGGATACAGCCTCGAAGTATCAAGCCCGGAATAGACTTTCAGCTCCTTTGCTCCTGTAGTCAGCAGCACATTTCCCTCAATGCTGCGCAGAGCCTCTGCTGCACCCGAAGCATCATCCACTATGACAACGTCATCGTCAAGGATATTCTCCGGTCTCACATATCTTATCAGCCTGACACCTGCATCAAGACAACCTTTCCTGATATTTTCAGATGCGATATCCGCATATGGATGTGTTGCATCAATACATACTGCAGCATTTCTGACAGTACTCTTTATCTGAGCAGCATCCTGTCTGCCGGCTATAACCTGAAGCCTGCCTGTTCTCTCCTGACATTCATCTCCATATTCTGTTGCAACGCATACGATGACATCAAGCCCTGCATCAGCCAGTCTGCATGCGATTTCCTCACCTTCGCTGGTTCCGCCAAATACTATAACTCGCATTTCCTATCATATCCTCTCGGTGTCAGCATTCTGTTTCCCGACCTTCTTGTTGCGGAGTTGCCAATGAAAACCGTTGTAAACATGTCAACATCCTTGTATTTTTCATCAGCAAGCTCCCTGAGAGTCATTATTTCATAAATCTGTCCTTCTCTGCCGATGTTTTTCACCCATCCGCATATGGTTTCAGGAGTTCTGGATTTCAACAGTATTTCACATGCTTTTTTAAGATAATCCTCTCGCTTCTTTGATCTCGGATTATATATAGCCATAGCGAAATCACCCTGACCTGCACAATCCAGTCTCTTCTCGATGAGCTCCCATGGAGTCAGCAGATCCGACAGTGAAATCACGCAGAAATCATGACTTATAGGTGCTCCCAGAACAGCGCCTCCGGATAGAGCTGCTGTAACTCCCGGAACCACTTCAATCTCAATATTCTCATGGTTTTCTGCAATTTCAAGCAGCAGCGTTGCCATTCCATAAACGCCGGAATCTCCGCTGCATACCATCGCAACATTAAATCCTTCTTCTGCCTTTTCTATTGCCCATCGACATCTGTCGATTTCCTTCATCATAGGCGTCGAGAACATTTCCTTATCAGGAAAAATATCTCTTACCAGATCAACATATACTGTGTATCCGCAGATGATGTCGCACTTATCCAGAGCCTGCCATGCCTGCCTTGTCATATATTCTTCACTGCCCGGACCGAGCCCTACTGCATAAACTGTATTCATTATCTCTCCTTCCAGTTCCAATCCGGTCTGTAATCTTTTACCCCGAAGGCAAAGGTTACACCTGAATGACTGAATTTTTTCTCAATAATAGTTCCTCCAGCATAAGCTGCACTTCTTTCACAGACGCTGCCTACTCCGGTTGTTTTTTTAACAAATTCCGATTCCGTGAATTCTCCCGGAGCTGCTGCCAGTTCCTCTGCAGTGAATGTAGTAAATGGCCATTTTCTCATTCTGCAGAATCCGAGAATCCCTGCTTCGTCTTTTTTCAGGTCTATGGATACAACCTGTGTCACCGCTTCCGGGCTTATTCCGGTTTCTTCGGTAAAAGCTTCAAACGCTTCTTCAATCTGCTCCTGTGAAGTATCTTTTCTGCAGCCTATGCCCAGAATACCTATCATCGGAACAAGGTGAAGAATATTCTGTCTATCGTCATCATATATTCTCACATCGAGACATATATCTGCATGCTCCCTGTCTGACAGCTCAACATACTCCGGAAGCCTTCCCGATATTTCCCACGGACTGTATACTCCCACTGCTCTTTCTGCAAGTACCGCAGAAGATACCAGCTTTATTCTGCCGGTTTCAATGACCTTCGCATTCACATGTCCTGACCATATATCCACTGCAAATTTTCCGTTAACATCCGTCGCTGTCGTAATCACCGGCTGAGCTCCTATAATCGATGCAATCTGTTCTGTAAGACGATTGGCGCCGCCGAGATGACCGGACATAAGTGAAATAGCAAAGGTTCCAAGCTCGTCGACAACAACAACTGCCGGATCGCAGTCTTTTTTGCGTACATGAGGTGCAATAGCCCTCACCGCTATTCCTGCTGCCCCAACAAAGACAAGTCCATCACAGCTGTCAAAATTCTCTTCTGTCCATTGACCGAGAGACAATCCATTGCCGCATCTGCTGAGTCTTCCGCCAAGAGCTTCGCTAAGCTCAACTGCCAGCTTCATACCTCTGTCTGTAAACGCCAGATATGCCAGTTTCATATTTATTCTCCGTCTGCTGTACCGTCACCTTCTCTGAATGCTGTTGTGAATCCAGGGTGGTACAGCTTGCTTCTTTCATAATTATCTCCAAGGAAGTTTCCTACAAGAATCAGCGCCAGATTGCTGATATTTTCTTTTCTGCCGGTTTCAGCAATGGTTCCTACCGTGCAGCTCACCTTCTTCTCATCAGGCCATGTTGCCTTGTACACGATGGCTGCAGGTGTTTCCGGATCATATCCTCCTGCAATAAGCTCTTCCTGAACCTTGTCCATAAGACCTGAAGAAAGGAAGATTACCATCGTTGCACCATGCTGTGCAAATGACGAAATGCTTTCCCTCGACGGTACAGGAGTTCTTCCTGCCTGGCGTGTTATGACAACGCTCTGGCTCACTCCCGGAAGCGTATATTCAGCACATAATGCCGATGCAGCTCCGCTGAAGCTTGATACTCCCGGAATATAATCATATTCAATATCATATGTATCCAGTATATCCATCTGTTCTCTTATTGCACCATAGAGACACATGTCCCCAGTATGAAGCCTTACCGTCATCTTATCGTCAGCTTCATTATTTTTCATGACCTCTATTACTTCTTCAAGAGTCATCTTTGCACTGTTATATATCTCACATCCAGCTTTTGCATAATCAAGCAGCTCCGGATTCACAAGGCTTCCAGCGTAAATGATGCAGTCAGCCTGTTTCAGGTACTCTGCACCTCTGATTGTAATAAGATCTGCGGCACCAGGGCCTGCTCCCACGAAATGTATCATTCTTTCTCCTCCTGTCTGACGATAACAACTGCAAAATATCCTGCAGCATCCTCCGGATTATAATCTGCTATATCCTTGTATAT
>JALEQY010000080.1 GCA_022763735.1 Clostridiales bacterium | reverse complement strand
GATGCCACGACACTGACCGGCAGTACCCCCACATCAGCACAGGCAAATGACTCGCCGAATACATCTGCTGGTTCGATAGAGGTCGTTATATTGCGATTGCCAAAATAATCAACCATAATAATCTGAGCTTCACCGCTCAGTACTATACCTACATATTTTGCCGGCTCTCCTTCAGTGAAAACATACTCTCCCTTTGAAGCCAAAACAACTCTGGCCTTAAGGCATGACAGCATGACATAGATTTCTTCATCATTCATCCCGTCAAAAAGAGTGCATTTTTTTAACACGTTCAAATATTTTTCCATTTAACTTCTCCGTTCGTTGCATTTACAACATACTTTGTCCCTCAATAATACTAAACTACACCCATAAAGTCAACAAAGAAACAAATTATTGAGGAGGAACAATTATGAATAAAATGTTTTGCTTCCAGTGTGAACAGACAGCAGGTTGCTCTGGATGCACTGGAAACGCAGGTGTATGCGGAAAAAAGGCTGATACAGCTCAGCTGCAGGATGAACTGACAGGAGCTCTTATCGGTCTGGCCAGAGCAGCTAACGGCAATGCTTCTACTGCTTCAGATGACCTGATTATAGAGGGTCTTTTCGCAACGGTAACCAATGTTAATTTTAATAATACTACCATCTGGGAACTGATAAATCGTGTACATGCCGAAAAAAACAGACTGGTGCCCGGCTGTTCCGGATGCGGTACTTCATGTGGCAGAACCGACGACTACGATATGAATATTTTATGGAATGATGACGAAGATATTCGTTCTTTGAAATCCCTGATACTTTTTGGAATACGCGGAATTGCCGCATATGCATACCATGCTTCAGTGTTAGGCTATAAGGATGATATCGTAACAGAATTCCTATACAAGGCTCTCTTCACCATAGGTGAAGATCTCGATATGGATTCTCTGCTTCCAATAGTGATGGAGGTTGGTGAAAAGAATCTTAAATGTATGGAACTCCTTGACAGAGCCAATACAGAAACCTACGGCAATCCGGAACCGACCGAGGTGACTATGAAGATTGAAGCCGGTCCGTTTATTGTAATTTCAGGACATGACCTTTATGACCTGAAGCTGCTGCTTGATCAGACCGAAGGAAAAGGAATCAACATATACACTCACGGTGAGATGCTTCCAGCCCATGCATACCCTGAGCTCAAAAAATACAGACATCTGAAGGGAAATTTCGGTACGGCATGGCAGAATCAGCAAAAAGAATTCGATGGCATACCTGCACCTGTTCTCTTTACAACAAACTGCCTTATGCCGCCAAAATCAAGCTACGCCGACAGAGTTTTCACAACTGAAGCTGTTTCTTATCCTGAAATAGTACATGTAGGAAAGTCAAGGGATTTTTCTGTCGTTATAGAAAAAGCACTCGAGCTTGGTGGCTATAAGGAAGATACAGTATTCAAGGGAATCAACGGAGGGAATACACTGATGACAGGCTTCGCCCGCAATGCAGTCCTGTTTGAAGCCAATACTATTGTTGATGCCGTGAAATCAGGCGCAATCAAGCACTTTTTCCTTGTGGGCGGATGCGATGGTGCAAAAGCCGGAAGGAACTACTATACTGAGTTTGTAAAGCAGACACCCGATGACAGTATGGTACTTACACTTGCCTGCGGCAAATACCGCTTTAACGATCTCGATTTGGGAACAATCGGTGGTCTGCCTCGAATTATGGATATGGGACAGTGCAACGATGCTTACAGTGCCATCAAAGTAGCTGTTGCTCTGGCTGAAGCCTTCGAATGTGGGGTCAACGATCTGCCACTCTCAATGATTCTTTCCTGGTATGAGCAGAAGGCTGTGTGCATACTGCTGACATTACTGTACCTGGGAATTAAAGATATCAGACTGGGACCTTCACTGCCTGCATTCATATCACCGAATGTATTGAATTACCTTGTAGAAAACTATAATATTGCACCGATCACTACACCTGAAAATGATCTGGAATCAATATTAGGTTAAAAGAACACCTCCGCATTCATCAGTAATATGCGGAGGCGTTTTTTCGATTAAGAATCAAACTCTGACTGTTCAGCATCCTACCGGCTGTATTCTCTGATCACCTTCAGGAAGTTTTTTCCGTATTTCTGCAGCTTGCTTTCTCCTACACCTGAAATCTGCAGGAACTCCTCCTCTGTTGCAGGTCTGCTGATGCACATTTCACGAAGAGTTTTATCTGTAAAAATAACATATGCAGGTACGCTTTTTACCTTCGCAGTCCTGAGTCTGAGCTTTACCAGAGCCTGATAAAGTTCTTCATTATTGGAATAATTATTACTCATATCTTCACTGTCGAAGTTATGCTTTCGGGCTTTCTTACGAGATTCTGCCCTGTCTTCTGCATACTTCATTTTAAGCTTTTCCCTCTGCAGAAGAAGATCTGTAACCTTCCTGTCACTGCTTACACGTAGCACCCCGTACCTGTCCTCCGATTTGACAAGATACCCTCTGATCAGCATGTGATTTATCACCTGCTTCAGAAACTCTTTCGAACTGTCAGCCTCTGCACCATACAGATCAGTCGAATCCAGATCAGCTCTTATTATTCTATCAGATCTGCTGCCTCTCAGAATATCTATTATCGTCGTCATTCCGAAACTCGTATACAGGCTGTCAATGCATCTTATAACATTGCATGCGGTTCCTGTTATATCGACTGTCATGAAATCTGCCAGGCAATTGCTGCAGTTGCCGCAATTACCATCCGAATCCTCACCGAAATACGAAAGGATATATTGCCTCAGACATTCATTTGTCCTGCAGTACATCGTCATCTGCCTCAGCTTTCTTCGGTCGCGGTCTCTTAACATCTCACGCTCGGCTTCTGTAAGCTCCTCGTTTTCTGAATCCTTCTCGATAAACAGCTGATTCACATGAACATCGCTCTCTCCGAACAGCAGTATACAATCTGCATTTTCACCATCTCTGCCTGCACGCCCTGCTTCCTGATAGTAGCTTTCCATATTCTTCGGCATATTGTAATGAATCACAAAGCTGACATTTGATTTATCTATCCCCATTCCGAACGCATTTGTTGCCACCATGACCGGTACAGTATCATATGTAAAATTATCCTGATTTTTCCGGCGCTCGCCATCGTCAAGACCTGCGTGATATCTCGTCGTTCTGATGCCGTCCCGGTTCAGCTTATCACACACCTCTTCTACAAGCCTTCTGGAGATACAGTAGATTATCCCGCTTTTTCCCGGACTGCTCCTGATATAATCCCTGACGAAGCTGTACTTGTCAGCCGGTTTGCGCACCTCGAATTTCAGATTCTTTCTGTCGAATCCGGTTGTAAGCATCGCCGGATCCTGCAGTTCAAGTATCCTGATTATATCATCTCTTACCTGCTTTGTTGCCGTGGCTGTAAAGGCACTTATGACCGGTCTGTATCCCAGCTCGTCGATAAGATCCGTTATTCTCAGATAGCTCGGTCTGAAATCCTGTCCCCACTGGGATATGCAGTGGGCTTCATCCACTGCTATCATGCTTATCTTCACACATTTCACGAAATCAAGAAAGGCTCTGTTGATAAGCCTTTCCGGGGCCACATAAATAATCTTGTATGTTCCTATTTTCGCATATTCCAGCGCCTTCATATACTGATTATACGTTAGAGAGCTGTTGAAATACGCTCCCCTGATCCCGGCTTCCTTGAGTGATGCCACCTGATCCTTCATCAGTGAAATGAGAGGCGTGATTACCAGAGTAATTCCATCCATCATAATTCCCGGTATCTGATAACAGATGGATTTGCCTGCACCTGTAGGCATTATGCCCAGAGTGTCCTTTCCCTCCAGAATACTGTCTATCAGGAACTCCTGCCCTTCTTTGAAGGATTCATAACCAAAATACCTCTTCAGGCAATCATATTTTGTCGTTCTACTACACATTCAGAAACTCCAGAACTTCGCTTAACACCCTCTCAGGTGCTCCCGGTATCGACAGCCTGTGATCGCCATCATCAACTGTAGTCATATCAATATCATTCTTTGCGGCAAATTCTTTCGCTCTGGCATAATCAATGGTTTTATCGCTGCTGCCGTGTATCATCCTGATATCCGCACCGAATGTCCTGAACCGCTCGAACAGATCGTGCTCCCACAGGTCATTAATAAATTCTTCTGTCACCTTCAACGGTCTGCCATTATCATAATCCAGCATCACGTACCCGTTTTCCTCCAGACTCTGTCGCTCTTCATCTGTCGGATTCCTGAACAGATCCGGCATATTGACTGCCGCACTTCTCAGAAAGGCTCTCGCTCCCCTCAGCCGGCAGCCATAAATATAGTTCAGTGTTATATATGCTCCAAAGCTTGATCCGAAATACACAACATCAACGCCTGGATTCTGATTTCTCACCAGTTCCTCAACGTCCATAAGATCATCTATACAATTATCTATCGTCAGGAATTCACCGTCCACCGGACTTTCTCCGTGGGCAGGGAAATCAAAGGCTATTGCCCCGATTCCGTGTTTGGGCAGTTCCTTCATCAGCATCTGCGCTGTCGGACTTTCCTTGCTGCTGCCGAATCCATGAGCGATAATCACAACTGTTTTGTTATCCATATTAGTCTCGGCAGTGAACATGATGTCATAGCTGCCGGATCTTTTTATCATTCCTTTTCTCATTCTGGTCTCCTCCTTACATATATCTTTCTATCTCAATGAATATTCTGTCCTTGCGGGTCCTGCCGCCCACCGTTCTCAGATAGGCTTTGCCTCTGCCTCTCATCACCAGCTTCGAGCCCTCAGCTATCTGCATATCAGGTTTCTCAGACTGCATGCTGTTTACAAACACCAGACCTGCACGTACCGCCTCACCTGCCTTTGCCCTGGACAACTGGAAAGCCGCTGCCGCCACATTGTCAAGCCTGAGAGAAGCCACTGTATCCTTTATCATAACAGTCTTCTGTTCCGGTATATGAAGCTCGCTCAGCGGCACCTCCTCCAGCAGCAGGCTTGTCCTTCCCGCCTTGCTGTAATTGAGAAGTATGAAATCTCTTACCTCCTCCATCACAATGATATCAGCACCGTTTTCTGTAACCAGAATATCACCGGTCACCTCCCGCTTCAGACCAAGTCCCAGTATAGAACCCAGATAATCGCGATGAGTGAGCTTCCGGCCCCCTGCAGGAGTCTTTATCCGTATCACCGAAAGGGGACACTCCCCGACATCTGCATAATCCGGCAGAAATACTGCCAGAGTCCTCTCTGCGTCTCCATATCCTCCATAAAACTCACAACGCACATCTCCCCATCCTGCACCTGACTCCCGCAGAGCCTTTTCCACAAGAGACCGCTGTCTCATATCCAGAAAATTCGTATAGGTTATACAGTACTGCTGACAGCACTGCATGTATTTATCTTCTGCCCCAGCCAGGAGCATTCTGTCTTCTTTTGATATCTCCATTCTCTATCTCTCTCATTTCACTACCGGCTGCTTCTGCTATCTGATATTCCTGAAAAAGCTGCTCAGTATCTGCTTGGCATAATAATAACGTCTGGCATATGTTCCCGGCACAGTTATAAATTCAAAGCCGCAGCGGCTGCAGAGTTCTTTTTTCTTCATTATTCTCTGCATATGCTGTTCATCACAGCTTCCTGTTACCAGCTCTGCTGCGAACACAGGAGTATTCCCTTCCCGTGTCCTCTCATATGCAACATAATCGAAATCAGTTTCATAAAACACATCCGCTGCTTCCTGGCTGCCGATCACATCACATATCGCCACCTTCTCTTTTACCGTATAGCGTCCTTTTTCAAGCATCATCGCACCCATGGCATGATTGATGCTGTCCATAAAAGCCTTCTCTGTTTCAAGGGTATACGGTTTGATTCCCAAGGCTCTCGAATCCGGCGATTTCTCACTTACCGCCGTTTTTCCCTCGGTGCTGACATAGCTGCACAGCTCATACAGATCATCTTCTCTCTCCATGCCGTGAAGCCGGCGTATCTGTTTCCTGTCGCCCAGTATCACAAGCTCTTCTCTGGCTCTTGATGTGGCTACATTTATCAGTTCCCTGTTGTTCTTAAGCCAGTCGTAGGTCTTCTGACCTGTATTCTGAGATAATGCCAGAGAAAAAAAGATCTTATCCTTCTCATCTCCCTGAAAAGCATGGACTGTACCACATTCAACATTATTCAGCCCTTTTTCGTACAGAAGCTCCTTTATCTGTTTTCTCTGGTTCACAAAGGGTGTTATCACCCCTATGTTCTCGTCCGGGTGCTCTGCTGCATATGCGGCTATCTCCTCCGCTTCATGAACAGAGGTGTTCTTTTTTTCGGTATCACTGTTTTCACAGTCAACAAAAAGCAGCGGCTGATCCCCTCTGACCTCTGATTTTATTATAAGCTTACTGTTATAATACTTACGATTGTTGAACTCAATAATCTTAGGGTGACACCGGTAATGATAGCTCAGAAGTATCTCATCGCTTACTGCATCGCAGGCAAGAAATGTCTGATATACCGATTTGTTCACATAATCATGTTCCGGCGGTATTGCGTACTGCTTCCTCAGTTTACGGTTTACCGCCTCGTTCAGAAGTATCACAGGTCTCAGCTGCTGAGGATCTCCGACAAGCATCAGCTGCCTGCCCCGCAGTATAGGAACAAGCGCCACAGCAGTATTGCACTGACTGGCTTCATCCATTATGACCATATCAAAATAAATGTCAGGCTCTCCAAGTCTGCATGCCGATATATTGGTGGTGACAACTATCGGGAAAATTCTGAGGAACCGCTTCATGTTACCGGTCTCAGAGAGAAACTGATTCAGCCTTGCTGCACTGTCTTCGGGATCACCCTCCATGAAAATATCATAAATATCTCTGTTTCTCGGTTCCTTCAACTTCTTGATGAATCTGGCGGAGGTATAATACAGATATTTCAGAAGTTCTTCCCTGTCCTGTCTTATAAATCTGCTGATATCCTCATGCCCTGTATCCCCCAGCTTTTCTAACCTCTCACAGACATCCTTCAGCTGTCTTCCGTACAAGTCTGAAACCAGCGGCATACTGGTGGATGAGGAAATCATGGCTTCTATCATTTCCCTGCGCTCTGTCAGGTCAAGCCACTCCTCATAGTTTTTGAGAAATACGCTCAGCTGCGCTGCCTTCTCCTTCTCATCATTCTGTTTCCTGTCAAGGGCTGCATCATATACCTTCACAGTATCTGTTATGGCACAGAGCTGCCGTACATGCCTTACTGCAGCTTTGACTCTGGTATTGTTTCCCAGCCTTATAACCGGGAAAGGTATAGTCCTGCCTCTGTATTCAAGTTTCGAAAGCTTATCATATATCTCATCCATAGGGTGGTTGTTGTATGATGAGAGCAGTACTGTTCTGCCATTAAAGAATGCTGTGATAACCGTGTTCAGTATGGTATTTGTCTTGCCGGTTCCCGGCGGTCCCTGCACGTAGATAAGAGGGTATCTGATACCGTTGTGAATCGCTCTCAGCTGATCTATATTCACTTTATCATTATACAGCGCTATCGGATAGCTTTTGTATCTTCTCGGCTTGTCTGTCAGATTGCCGAAAAAAGCTTTTACAGGCTCTGTCTGTCTGCCTGCTCTGACACTCTCCATTATCCAGCTGTACTCCCTGTCCAGGTTTATACTGTAATCCCTTGATATAGCCATAACGTACGGCATATCATCGACTCCTCCGTATTCCGGACAGCTGGCTGTCACCGCATCCTTGATCCTCTCCGCATTTTTCTCATAATCCTCCAGCAGCTCTGCTTCTTCTGCATCAAGAAACCTTGTGATGGGGCATATTTCTCCGCCGACGGTGAATTCACGGCATATGACAGGTTCCTCCTCCTGCACCAGCGTCCTGTTTATGACATCCAGCAGAAGTCGTTTATATACGAGCACATATAGACCCTTTCTTGTATGTATGCTGCAAAGGTTCATGCACAGAGCCGCAGGCACTCTGTCACTGCTGTTTTTCCTGCGTTTGGCGTTTATATGATAATTTTTCACGATTATATCGAACTGTTTCTCAGTAAGATGATACTGACCATCACCTATACAGTCTATATCCAGGTCTTCAACCAGACCATAGCTGGTTGTATAGGGGGTGCTGTCCAGTCGGTTACAGTCGCTGTAGTAATTGAGCAGCCTGAGATTGCTGATATTCTGAAAAATGAAACTGTATTTTACCGGATGCGTTTCAATGTCACTGATAAGTCTGTCATTCCTGCTGCAGGCTGAGCCATCTACTATGTTGGTATCCGTAATCGAGCTGTAATGCAGATGCAGCTCTGCCAGCTGATGTGTGGACACGTTAAAACCATCAGCGGTTATCATCTGTCGTTTTGCATCGATATCCCTGATGCTTATCCAGTAGCAGGTTTCTTCACCGGCTCTGTTTCTGTATTCGATTTCCAGCCATTTGCTCTTGTGAATGGCTCTGAAAATATCTCTTCCTGTTTTATCCATAATATAACCTATATGAATAAATATACCTTGAATACCGATGCAGTTCAAGAAATTTGTTGACCTGATTCCAGATGACTTTGAAATCAGGTCAGTTTTATCAGTGCTGATTTTTTCTTATCTGATACATCGTATTATTCCTGTCTGCGGATATTGTCCCGGTCGAAGCTCGGATTTATCGCATAAAAGTTCTTTCTGTCGAGATTATCCTGAACATTTCTCAAGGCCTCACCAAATCTCTGGAAATGAACCACCTCACGCTCTCTCAGGTATCTGATCGGATCTATAACATCAGGATCATCAACCATCCTCAGGATATTGTCGTAAGTGGTTCTGGCTTTCTGTTCTGCAGCCATGTCTTCAACGAGATCCGTAATGGCATCACCTTTTGACGCGAAGGAAAGGGCATTGAACGGAAATCCCGCAGCTGCCTGCGGATAGATACCAGCTGTATGATCAACAAAGTAGGTTTCAAACCCGGATTCCTTTATCTGCTCTATTGTCATATCACGAGTCAGCTGATGGATTATGGCACTTACCATCTCAAGGTGTGCAAGTTCTTCCGTACCAATGTCCGTCAATGTCGCAATTACCCCATTATAAGGCATCGCGTATCTCTGTGAAAGATACCTCTGTGATGCTCCGAGTTCTCCGTCCGGACCGCCTACCTGGCTGATAATGAACTTTGCTATGGCAGGATTCGGATTTTTGATATTTACAGGATATTCAAGTCTCTTCTCATAAGTCCACATAATCTAATCCTCTCCTTCCCACGGCCATGGCTCACTGATCCAGGACCATCCATCTTTTTTTGTATTTGCTCTTTCATAATTCAGAGGGCCGAACTCACTTTCAAACTTTTTTCTGGCATCCTCATGCATACATTTCACTTTATCAAAAAGATCAAGAGCCCGCTCACATTCAGGCTGATTGTTAAGATAAAGCCCCAGCTCTGTCATAGCAAAACTGAGCTGCTGTATATTTCTCAAAGCCTCAGTTCTTTTATCCTTCATGCATTTTTCTATGCTCTTCATATTCTCATATGCTCTCATATCTATTTCATCATAGTATCTGCTGCTCATCTGTATCCACCTCCGAGAAACGGCAGATCCAGGGAAGAAAAAATCGTACCAGCTGCCAGCCCTGTTTCAGGATCATATGGCTCTTCCCACGGCTGCATCGGAACATAAGTCATTGCCACAGCCCACGTATCAAAATCGCACTTTTCCATATGCATACGGCATTTCATGTCATCATGCGCCGGTTTTTCTATTTTTTCCATCAGATAATCAAAATCAAAATTATTTTTAATCTGACAGTACTTTTCATCTGTTTTACAGTTCAAAATAAAAAACTCCTTTCACTTCAGTATATTTACATACTATGAAAGGAGTTTTCCGTCTGTTACATTTTATATTGTACCAATATCACTGTATTATGCAATATCCGACCAGTTCTATTTCACTGTCTCCCACAGACCTTCAATTTCCGTCATCGCTTCTGCATCAGCTGCCAGATCACCTGTCCCTGCAGCCGTATAAGTCCTGCAGAACCTCATCTCCCAGCCAAGGTAATCACAGATGCATCTGAACTGTTCAGGAATGATTCTGTACTGGGGATCATCCTGCTCCGCCTCGCCTATTACGATGACTCCTATCTTTTTATCAAGCTCATGGAGTCTTGAGCTCTGTGAATACATCTTATCCATCAGCAGCTTCAGCTGTGCTGTAATTCCCCACCAGTACACAGGAGTTGCGAATACTATAATATCTGAACCCACTGCCGCATCCACAATATCGTTTGTATCATCATCGGATACGCATTTTTCTCCTGATTTGCAGCTTTCACATGCAATACACGGAGAAACCGACACATCATTGGCATTCACCTGTGTTATCTGTATATCACTGATGTTCGCAAACCCTTTTTTCAGAGCTTCCAGTGCAGCAGCTGTATTTCCCTGTCTTGGACTTCCGTTAAGTAATAGTGCTTTCATAATTACCTCCATATTATTTATTTATGCTTTATACATCATTCTATTTCCATAAGAACAACGCCGCCCTTCTCCTCAAAACCTGTATTCCACAGTTCTTCAAGCTTCAGCCAGTGTTCTTTTCCATAAGTGGCCGCTTTTATGTAAAGTGTACTTTCCCTCTCCTCATAGCCTGTAACCAGGAACCAGTGCCATTCAAAAAAACTGAACTTTTTATCCTGATGTTTCAGCATCAGATAAGGCACGGGAATTCCTGCATCTATTCTGCCGCAGATTGCTTCTGCCGCCATATCGTAGCTTTCCTCACCTGAAATACCATTCATCGTTATGCCTGATACCTCTGTATCCTCCAGATAATTCTCCACACCGGTTATATAAGTCTGCAGATCCTTGATGCCGGTCTCACGAGGTCTCAGATAAAGCTTCATCGACATAGCGAATTTCCTGTAATCCTTCCTGGTGATATGGGAAGGATCATATGGATAGAGCTCCCGGCGATTACGGTGCAGCGCCAGTTCAATGAAAGCATCACATGTTGTCAGAGCCGCACATCCACCTATGTGCATCCATGGATCCAGCATCCATCTCTGGCTGCCGCCATATGATTTTCCAATTCTGAAATAATCAAGTTCTTTTTTCCTTTCAGGCATAGATACTATCCTCTCTGCTTTCATAGTTCTTTTTATTCATTATGCCTCATTTCCGGAATCTGTGCAATAATGAATGCTGCCATCATCAGTACACATCCGGTGATTTCTCTTCCTGACATGGTCTCTCCCAGAAACAGCGTTCCGCACACTGCAGAGAAAAATGCTTCCAGGCTCATGATCACTGTGGCAACAGCAGGCGGCGTATGTTTCTGCCCGGCAATCTGCAGAGTGAATGCTATGCTTACCTCCAGAACGGCAGTATACAGTATAGGCACCCCGCAGTCGATTACCGCCTGAAACGCTATCTCCTCGAATAAAAGAGCCGGCACCAGAGACATTATTCCCGCCAGGAAAAACTGCATGAAAGAAAGCTTCAGCACATCCACCCTCTCCGAGTAGTAGTCGATAAGAAGTATCTGAAAAGAGTACGCTACAGCACATGCCATGACGAGGCCATCACCAAGCTGTATGGAAAAACCGTCGGTAATGCAGAGAAGATACAGACCGAATGCAGCGATGGCAATGCCCAGCCATGTAAGAAAAGGTACTTTTTTCTTCATAAAAAGCAGTATTACCGGAACAATCACTATATCCATAGAAGTTATGAAACCAGCCTTACCTGCCGTTGTAAATACTATTCCCACCTGCTGCAGCGAGCCGGCGACAAAATTGGCAAGGCCGCACAGAAGTGCACCCGTCATCAGCTGCCGGTCCCTGAAAGGTGTGATCTGTTTCCTGTCAGCAGTCTGCTTACTGCCGTTAACCTTTCCTACTATGAAAATCACCGGCAGCAGTGCCAGAGAACCAAGAGTAAATCTGAAAAAACTGAATGTGAAAGGGCCTATGTAATCCATCCCCATTTTCTGAAATATAAATGCCGACCCCCAGATCACAGCAGCCAGCAGCAGATAAATTTCTCCTTTTAATTTACGCATATATAAACTCCTTGAACTAAATATACCGACAGTTAAAACGGCTCCCGCAGGAGCCGTTTTACTGCATAATCATATTTTATTCTACAGAGGTTTTACTTCCGTTTCAAGAGTTATATCCAGTTTCTCAGCGTATGCCAGATATTTATCACACTCCTCATATGTAAGCATATCAGATGATATGAGACCTGTCTGCATATAATCATCATTGACAAACATCTTGGTGAAAAGCGATCCGCACTGTCCTGTCAGATACTGCTCTCCTGTAATTCCTGCACGTCTGAAGGATTCTTCACATCCCGGTGCATACAGGTACGTTTCAACCAGAACCTTCTTGCCGTCCTTTGTTCCTGTTGCTTCAACGACGAATGCGCCTTCATCCTTCACTAGACCTTCATCAAGGATTTCCTTGATCTCGTCATGATATTTAGGTGCAGGCGGCAGATGACTCACGATAACATCAAACGGTATAAAGGTATGACCTTTATAAGTCTCTTCTTCTCTCTTCAGAAGCCCTGCTCTGTAAAGCGGTGTCGAAAATTCAATTCCTACTCCGCCGTATTTGAAATTGATGTTCTTGGCACCCTTGAAATGAGTATCCTTGTTCAATCCCATATAAACTGTCTCATCGTGAGCGTGCTCCACCAGAGTCACAGGCTTCTCACATCCCTTGAAATGCCTTGTTACAGGCAGTGAATGCGGTTCAGTTTCCACTAATACACCATCCTTCAGAGCGAATGTCGGATCCGTCATATCTGACAATGCCGTAAATGGTGACCACCAGAACGGCAGGAATCTCTTGGCTTCAACGCCTTCATAAACCATCATCAGAATATCATCACATGTATCCAGATATCTCATGGAACTCTTCGTTGCAACGCACATCATTCCCGGTGCCGAGCCTGTTCCGATGATGGCCATCTTGCCGTTTTCCTTAAACTTTTTACCATATTCATCATACATGATCTGTACACATGTCGGCCACCACTCATCCAGAACATCCGTTGCCGCGAAATCCTGATAGTTTGCATTAACGGCGATTGCCGCATCCAGCACCTTCGGTGCAAATCTGATCGGCAGTGCATTCACTATCAGATCCACTCCCTGAGCAACATCTATAATGCTGTTGACATCATTGGCATCCACAATGGCGCCTCTGGCCTTTGTCAATATCTTTACGAGTTCATCCACTGCCTTCTGATCCACATCCGCGCAGATTATTTCACTTACGTTCGGTTCCTCGTCCATTCTCTGTGCAACTGTCGAGCCCTGTGCCCCTGTTCCTAATACCAGTATCTTTTTACTCATTATCTTCATCTCCTCTTAATAATCGGTTAATACTGCTTCTGTTTTTATTATTGTGCATTATATTTTATTTGCTTCTTTTTCAACGGCTTTACCTATCAGAACAAGTACAATACCTGCTGCTGCCAGTATCAGCCCTCCCCATTTGAGTATATCAAGTATTGTAGGAATCATAGTTCCAAATGTATCATAATCGTCAGGTCCCCATTCACCATAATCGATCTCATACCACTGCAGCCACAGCTGACCAGCAAAAGAGAAAACACCTGCAATTATCATATACAGTCCTACTCTGAAAGTATCCCCGAACGCCAGTCTGGTTTTACTGTTGAGCGGATGTGCTGCCGGATCACTTTTATACATTCCTCCATACAGCCATTTGAAGATCAGATATACCACAGGACCTGTACCTGTGCCTATAAGGCCTATGAAGAAGTAATCTGTACCATTGATCAGCAGGGCAATTATAGCTATTATTATCGGGCATCCGCAGTAGAACACCAGTCCGGCTCTGCCGCCTTTCATGAAATACAGACCCTCTGCTTTTCTCTCCTCGATAGGATATTTCTTTCTCAGCTTTATTACAGAAATCGGCAGTATTATGTAAAGTGCCAGAATGAACACTACTTCCATACTTACAAGAGTTGTAAAGTCTGACTGCGCCAGAATTACTGTAACTATTGCCAGTGATATGATACCTACATAAGGCACACCTTTTTTCCTGCTTACCTTCACCAGGAACTTCGGGCAGAGATTGTCATCTGCCAGAACGAAGAATCCTCTCGAGCCTGATGCCAGATAAGTATTGAAGATAGCACACTGGGAAATAATAGCAATTACAAGAAAAATATATCCCCATGCGTCTCCAAGATGCGTAGTGAGTATTGATGCATAACCTACATTATGTCCGCCGAACCCGCCTTCAGTTGACCAGTCCTGCCAGCTTCCTGCCGGAAGAGATGCCAGACCGCCGAGAGTAGGAAGAATATATGTCAGTGCAACCAGCGGCATTGCAATAATCAGTCCCTTCGGTATCACCTGAGGATTCTTGACCTCACCGGCCATATTGGAAATACATTCATATCCGCAGTACATCCATACACAAATGCATATACCTCCGCCAAGACTGTCAATTATGTTGTAATCTTCAGGCATCATCGGATCCATCGGGTTCGTTTCCCAGTTTATAAAGCCTACAACAGCCACAAGCAGAAATGCCAGTACAATCAATATCGATAATACAGTGCTGACTTTCTCCACTTCCTTGACGCCCATAAGATTTATAATTGTAAAAATAAGTATCATTCCTATTTTCAGCACATGAACTGCCAGTTCTGACATTGGTATCATCTGACTTACATAATCTGCTACCAGAGCTACATAGACACCATTTGTTATATAAGTTGATACAGTACCCCACCATCCTGCCTGAAATCCCCAGAATTCGCCAAAGGCTTCTCTTACCCAGACATACACACCGCCTTCTGACGGGAGTATTGCTCCGCATTCAGCAACAAGATTGCTTATAGGATATGCCCATATGATAGGGAATATCATAAGAAGAATCAGTGTCATTCCCGGTCCTGCATCAGGTATCATTTCTTCAATTCCGAAAGCACCTGCTCCGACCAGACAGTACAGCATGAATACTATACCGGCAACTTTAACATCATATTTTTTTAATCCCGCTACACCATTTTGTCCCGCACTTAGTTGTTCCATATATCTTTCCTCCTGTCCGCTCTGTTATACCGGTTTCCTGTTCCGCCTCCTTCCAAATGAAACTTTCTATTCTGATTTTAAAGTATATTCTGATAATTTTTCAATAACACCTTGGTGTTATTATTGAAATTCCAATCGGTGCCACCCGTATAACGGGTGGTTCGCCCGAAGGCTATAAGCCTGTTTTACCGGCTCGCGTCTCAAGGCGCGGGCTTTTACTTTGTTCAAGCCTCATTGCCATTGCCTCTTTGGCATTACCCCTGAAGGGGTTTACAACTTACTTAAACGGATCTTCGTAT
>JALEQY010000079.1 GCA_022763735.1 Clostridiales bacterium | reverse complement strand
GTCGCCTTCGCTGTGGAATGAAATCGCAGCCTGGGCGGAGGATGACTTCAGATCTATCAACGGACAGGTTGAGTACCTGCTCAGTGAATGTGTGAAAGCACGTAAGCAGGGGAAGTGAATTGAGACTGAAGGGGCTGGGATTTACGAAACAACAATACAACATATAAACATACCAGGAATATATAAAAATATTGGGGATTTGCTTGCAATTATATCCGGATGTGATAATATATTAAACAGGATTCATAAAAATTCAATTTATGTTTGATAGGATTATCCATATCCGGATATTTTTCTGTGTTGTACTCGTTAAGTACCGGTTTATGTTGTAGTCCTTTATCCTAGGTTATCTAATTTATTATTTATGAAAAGAAGAACGAAAATGGAGTATGGTATTATTTGTGTACTGCCGGTTCTGACCATTCTGGTCATAGCGGTGGCTACCAAACGTACCCTGTTTGCCATGACATGCGGCCTTACAGTGGCTGCATTCATTCTGGCCGGCAATATCACCGGATTCGCAGAGACCTTCTTCAATTACCTGTACGTTTCAATGACAAATGAGACAATGCAGTGGATTGCACTGGTTATTGCGATATTCGGAATGCTGATCAAGCTCTTTGAACGGTCAAATGCCGTTCAGGATTTCGGCTACTGGGCAGGCAGGTTCATCAGAACCGAAAAACAGGCAATGTTCGGGACGTTTATTCTGGGAGTTGTTATTTTCCTGGATGACTATCTCAATAACCTGGCAGTAGGAACAACAATGAAAGGTATGACAGACAGGCTCAGAATCCCGAGAACTCAGCTGGGATATGTCGTTAACACAGTGGCAGCACCTGTATGTCTGCTTATCCCGCTTTCCACATGGGCCGTATATTTCTCAGCTCTCATGAAGGATCAGGGAGTGCTGGTTGATGGTTCGTCTACAACAGCTTACCTTCACGGACTGCCTTTTGCATTCTATGCATGGCTTGCAGTAATCGTCGTTATTCTGCAGATTCTGGGAGTTATTCCTAAGATCGGACCTATCAGGAAGGATTATGAGAGAGCTAAAGCTACAGGCAATGTTTTCCCTGAGGGAACAGATGAAGAACTGATCAGTTCAGTTACAGGTGCTGACGAGCTTCCGGAAGGCTACAAGCCTCATCCGTGGAACTTCCTGGTGCCGCTGATCGTCATGATCGCAGTTACTCTGCTGGCAGGCACCGATGTGCTGATGGGCGCAGCTGCCGGTCTGGTGGTGGCATTCCTCATGTATCTCATCGAGCGCAAGATGAGCTTCATGGAGCTGCTCACTGCATGCTATGACGGTATAATTTCCATGGGATTCATATTCATTCTGACTTTACTGGCATTCGCAGTTCAGGGAGCAAATCTGGATCTGGATCTTGCAGGATACATTATTTCAGTGACAGAGCCTGTTATGAAGGGCGGTTTCCTGCCTGCAGTAACATTTATCGTATGCGGCATCTATGCATATGCTACAGGATGCTTCTGGGATCTGGCTGCTATCATCATGCCGCTGGTTATCCCTCTCGCCAATGCTATGGGTGTTGACCCGATCCTCGTATCAGCAGCAGTTTTCTCAGGTGCTGCATTCGGGAGCAATACATGCCTTTATGGAGACGGAGTTATCATGTGCTCGCAGGGCGTTCAGATCAAGAGCGTCAACCTGATGCTGGCAACAATGCCGTATGCTCTTATAGCAGCAGGCGGCTCGGTAATACTTTATCTCATAACAGGATTCGTATTATAAGAAATTATTAAGAGGTGTAAAATGGGCGAGAATACTTTGCTTAAGACTTTGTACAATTTAGACAACGCTTTCGGAGTTTCCGGAGATGAGGAAAATGTGGCAGAAGTGCTCAGGAAGGAGATGGCAGGTCTTTATGACGAACACATGGAGGATGCTCTGGGCTGCCAGTATTTCATAAAATACGGCAAAAACAGAGACAGGAAAATCCTTTTTTCGGCTCATATGGACGAGATCGGCTTTATCATCAATTACATAGAGGATGAAGGTTTCATCAGATTCCTGCCGGTAGGCTACCACGATGACAGAATGGCAGTGAACCAGGACATGATCGTCAAAACCGAAAAAAACGGTTTTGTCAGAGGCGTGACCGGATCCAAGCCTGCTCATATCATGACGGAGGAGGATCACGAGAAGGTGCAGAAAATCGAGGACCTTTTCCTGGATGTCGGCACTGACAGCCGTGAAGAAACCGAAGCCCTCGGCATCAGACCGGGAGATTACATGACCTTTGCACGTGAAGGCTACGTTATCAACAACGGTAAATACTACACAGGCAAGGCTGTCGATGATCGTGCAGGCTGTGCTGTGATGGTGGAAATGCTCAGGAGACTCAAAGGGCAGCAGCCTGAATGCACGCTGATAATGGTGGGCAGCGTTCAGGAGGAAGTCGGCATCAGATCCGGCGGTCCTATGATGGCAAATATTGATCCGGATGTCATGATCGCACTTGATGTCACCATAACAGGTGATGTCCCGGGCATTGAGACAAGGCAGTGCTCACAGTCCATGGGCAAAGGCCCGGGAGTCAAGTTCTACGACTGGGATCCTGTGCTGGGAGCTACAGGCAATAACGTTCCCCGCAAGCTTACAAGCGCAATAATTGAAACAGCGGAAAAAAACGGTATCCCGTATCAGCGTGAGGTGTTCACCGGCGGCGGCACAGATGCGTGGTCGTCAGCTTTCGCAGGCAAAGGATATCTCGCCGGCGGTATCTGCATACCTCAGAGATATATGCACACCGCAGTGGGAACAGTGGATCTGAACGATCTCGAAAACACTGTGAAGCTTGCACTGGAGTTCGCACAGAGCTATCAGGGATAATAAACATGTAAATCAGTTTTGCTGACCGGATTTCGGCGGATGCAGCCCTGGCTGCACCTCGGGGTGGCGGTGGTTTTAAAATCGCCATCCCGTGACCGCCGGATCCGGTCTATTTTTATGCATAAAAATAAGCGATTATGCACAAATGTAAAATCTTTGCAAACCCATCGTAAAATAGTTGCAAAAACGTCACAAAAGAGCTACAAATCAGCCACAAAAAGCTTGACTCACATAATATGTAGGTGTATTTTATCATTGTAGAATATTATACAAAACATATCTAGATGCGGTCATAACGCATATTCATTGCCGCATCAGCAGATATTTTATCAAGAATTAATAAATATACGATATCATAAAGTGACAATAATCTCAGAACCGTCCTGCTGACAGTTATTTCATCCTGCTTTTGATGCAGATGATGTGATGGCAGCGGGGATTTTCGTGTTATTGATTCATGTTATTAAGGAGGCGTTGTATGGATCGTCAGTCGGAGCGTGTAGCGGAATTTACCAGACGCAGAAATAACAGAAATAAATTGTACAGGCTTATCGCGGTAATGGGTCTGCTGGTTGTAGCCTTTACTGCTTTCATGCTGATAAGGCCGGCTATTACTATGGAGGGGCAGACGAAAATTCTGAGCTGCCAGTACACCGTGCACCAGCACGATGACAGCTGCTATAAGAAAAATGCCAATGGTGAAAAGGAGCTGGTCTGCGGCAAAGCTGACTATGTCATCCATGAGCACGAGGAAAGCTGCTACGACGGCAGCGGCAGGCTCATCTGCCCGCTGAACGCCGTATCACCGGAGGAAGCTGAATTACATACCCACACCGAGGACTGCTACGACAAGTCCGGTGCTTTGACCTGCGACAAACCGGAAGTTCTCGCCCATACCCACGGGGATGAATGCTTTGCGTCGGCATCAGGTGATATGACTGCTAAATCGGCGGGAAATACAGATGGTGATGAAGATTCAGCTGATACAGAAGACAAAGAAGAGGCAGTTTCAGAGAATACTGATCCTGAGAGTATTGCCGAACCTGCGGTAGGAGACAACTGGAAAGAACTGGAGGACAGTGGCTGGTTTGAGGAATACAGTGATGATAATAACATCTCTGCCAAGCCTGCCAAAAGCAAAACATTCTCTGCCAGGTCAGCGTCACCCTCAGTCGATGACGATGGAAGTGACGATACTTCAACACCACCTTCCGATGTACAGGTAAAGTATAGAGGAGGCACTAATACTTCGAACGATGGTGCGGTTTCCGTAAGCAAGACAATTTCAGGTACTGATCTGGAGAATGTGTTTGACATAACACTGCAGGTACAGACATCCCAGAATATTGAGACAATATACACAGAACCAGATATGGCTGTAGTAATCGTAATGGATATTTCCAATACCATGAACAGTAATTTCGGAGGAGTAACCCGATATGCGGCAGCTATGACTGCAGCAGAAAATTTTCTTGATCAGTTTGCAGCAAATAACAGCCTAGGGATTAGTAAAGTAGGATATGTTGCGTTTAATACAGATGCACATCAGATTTTCGACCTCCAGTCATGCAGCACGCAGGAACAGGCTAATACCTTAAAAAACAAAATGCGTACCAAGACCGGAAGTATTATCAATGCAGCTGGATATAAAGATGCACATTCACGTTTCACAAATGTGGAAGCAGGACTGGCGATGGCTAGTGCTATGCTCAATGATGTTTCAAATGAACACAAATATATTATTTTCTTAAGTGATGGTTTTCCGACTACGTATATAAGCAGTGGTTATTCAGGCTATGATCCATATGATTCGACGGGACGGTTCTATGATCATGTGCTCAACAAGAAATGTCTGTACGGGACAAGTTATAGTGATGAAGCTGCTATAAGAGCTCGTAAAAAGGCTGCAGAGATTAAAGATTCAGGGACTACAATTTTCTCTATCGGAGTAGATGTAGCAGGACAGACTATACAGCAATATATCAAACAAAGCGAAAATGCCGATGGATTTTCTGTGGTGGACAGAACGAAAACCACTTATGAAATCGGTGATGCCAGCAGTACTGAAGCATATAAGAACTGGCTTAGAGACAGCATAGGCTCCGGATACTATTACGACAGTACAGATTCAGAAGGATTGAAAAATGCTTATAATCAGATTTTTGAAAACATTAAACATCTGATAGAAAGCGCATCTGCTGCAGACTGGGTGACATCTGATCCGATACCGACGGTCAGCGGGTCTGCTGAGAATGTGGAATTCATTGGATTTTATAATAAAACACCGGAGCTGACAGGAGACCCTTTAAAAGGATCTCATACTGAAAACGGTGAAAATACGGCAGGATTTGATAGTGAGAAAAACGCTATTAGCTGGGATTTAAAGGAGTCAGGATATCTTTGTAGTACTAAAGGGAGTACGACTATATATACGTATCAGCTGGTATATCGCGTACGTCTTAAAAATGAAAATGGTAGTTTTGTTGAGGAAAAAGAATATCCTACAAACGATACTACAACATTGCAATATCGTAACATAAATTCAATTGATGGCAACGTCACAGTATCAGGGGTTAAAAAAGTTGAATTTCCGATACCTTCGGTAAAAGGATATCTGTCAGAGTTCAGATTCACTAAAGTGGATTCTCTTGACAAACCACTCCAAGGTGCAGAGTTTACTTTGAGTCACGATATAGGTAATTGCAGCAGATGTCGTGGAAATGGAAAAGCAGTTACTGTGACGGATTTAACAGCAACGTCGGATTCGAGCGGCAACGTAGCTTTTACAGGTATCCCATCAGGGCATAAATATATTTTGAAAGAAATAAAGGCACCGGATGGATATTCTGTTGATCCAAATAAGTATTACAGTGTAGAAATTGCCTATGATGAGTTATCAGTAACGGTAACTGACGGAAATGGAAAAGAACTGGATTGGAACGATAAAGTCGTAAACGGTGCGTACTACGCTCTCCCTGAAACAGGTGGCATAGGCACCCTGCCTTTCACCATCGCAGGAATCATCCTGATCCTCGGAGCAGGAACAATCCTTTACAGAACACGTCTGCGCAGGAGGGAGGACTAAGCCATGGCCAGGACCGACCTGCAGAAACTGACCAGAGCAGAACTGCTGGAACTTCTCATCGAACAGACAAAACGCGCCGATGAACTGGAAGCACAGCTGGCCGAAGCCAGAGCCCAGCTCCAGAGCCGTGAGATCGCCATCAACGAGGCCGGATCCATCGCTAACGCTGCCCTCAAGATAAACGGCGTGTTCACCGCAGCAGAGGATGCCGCCAGTCAGTACCTGGAGAACATCAAACTGCACACCTCACAGCAGCAGGAAATCTGCCAGAAAATAGAAGCAGACGCCCGCCAGCACGCCAGCGAGATCATCCGCCACACAGAACTTAAATGCGGCGAGATCGAGCGAAAGGTCACAGACTACTGGAACAGCGTCTCTCAGCGTATAGACACAATGTATCAGGAATATACAGCGCTTCACGAAATCTTTCAGACTGACACAAAGGACATGAAACATGCAAAAAAGGAATCAGAGGTTTCCGGAGCTGCCCGAACTGCAAAGGGAACTGGAAAGAGAAAAGTATAAACGGCGCTACGGCAGGACTTTGCGGAGTACCGTGGCTGCCCTGATAATAGTGGCGGCAATAGCGGTGCTGGTGGCAACCCTGTGGCTGCCGGTCCTGCAGATATACGGCTCCTCCATGACCCCGACCTTCAAGGAAGGCCAGATTGTGGTGGCAGTCAAAGGCTCCAGCTTCGAGGAAGGCGACATCATCGCGTTCTACTACGGCAACAAGCTGCTGGTGAAGCGGTACATCGCCGGCCCCGGCTCGTGGGTCGACATCAAGGAGGACGGTACGGTCTACGTGGACGGAGCAGAGCTGTCTGAGCCATATCTCATGGAAAAGGCACTCGGTGAATGTGACATGGAGTTTCCGTATCAGGTTCCCGAGGACAGATATTTCGTACTGGGCGACCATCGTTCAACTTCGGTGGATTCCAGAAGCTCAGCCATCGGCTGTGTGGCTGAGGAGCAGATAGTAGGCAGAATAGTGTTCAGAATATGGCCGCTGACAAAAATCGGCATACCGGGATGACCGGAAAGCCGTTGATATATAGCCGGGAAGCCCCCAGGAACAGGACAAGACATCCCGGCAGCCAGGCATCACGTCCCGGCACCCGCGGGCACCCGCCCGCCGATGCCTTTATAAAGGGCATCGAATCAACTACGTCCAAACTTTAGAGCGAGGAAATATAAAGGAGAGAGAAAGGAATGAAAAAAATGAAGCACGCGAAAAAATTAGCAAGCCTGCTGATGGCATTGGTAATGGTGCTTGGAATGAGCGTTGGAACAACTGTGACAGCATTCGCAGCAAAC
>JALEQY010000046.1 GCA_022763735.1 Clostridiales bacterium | reverse complement strand
TGGGGCAGCGGGGAGCAGTAATTATCTGCCGGTTTTCTGAAGCAGAAGGTGCTCTTTGGTTTTAACTCTTGACGTATGTGTTAAAAGATAATATAATAGCAAAGTATGAAATTGCCTTTTGATGGCTCCGCTGCATGGTTTGGGTCCTGCGCAATAGGACACCGTGAACCTTGTCAGGTCCGGAAGGAAGCAGCAATAAGCGGAGGCTCTTATGTGCCGCAGATCAGCCTTCTCCTACGCCTGCGGAGCCTTCAAAGGGCAATTTCTTTGTAATATCGGTAATGATACAGGTACTGTTGGAGGCGAGATAATGTATACAGCTCTTTACAGAGCATACCGTCCGGAAGTGTTTGATGAGATACTGGGACAGGAGCATATTGTCAGAATACTGAAGAATCAGATTAATACAGACAGCGCAAGCCATGCGTACCTTTTCTGCGGAACAAGAGGGACCGGCAAGACAACAACTGCCAGAATACTCGCCAAGGGGCTCAACTGCCTTTCTGAGGGCAGCAGACCCTGCGGCACCTGCAGTGCATGCAATTCCATCAGGGAGGGAACATATCTTGACGTTATTGAAATTGATGCGGCATCAAACAATGGTGTCGATAATATACGTGAATTGAGGGAAAGTGTGAAATACCCTCCTGCAGTCGGCCGAAAGAAAGTATATATCATTGATGAAGTGCATATGTTGTCAACAGGTGCTTTCAATGCGCTTCTCAAAACCCTTGAAGAACCGCCTGAATATGTTGTGTTTATTCTGGCGACTACGGAACCGCAGAAGCTTCCGTCTACTATATTATCAAGGTGTATGAGGCTTGATTTCAGACGAGTGCCGGAGAATCTGCTTATTCAGGGAATGAAGGATATCTGTAAACGAAGAGGCGTTGAAGTCACTGACGGAGCGTTGAGAATAATAGCAGCCAACGCTGACGGATCGGTGAGAGACGGCCTGAGTATTCTTGATCAGTGTGTTTCAGGAGGAGATATCAGAGTGGATGCGGAGGCTGTGCTGGAATTTCTGGGAGCATCAGGTGAAGAAATCTTTGTCGAACTTACTGATATGGTCCGCAAAGGAAGAACAGCTGATGCACTTGTGCTTATCGGCCGGGAACTGGCTGACGGCAAGGATGTGCGTCAGTTTATGCGTGACTGGATAAATCATTACAGAAACCTGCTGATGACCAAATATATCAGGGATCCGCAGGGCGTTATCAATATGTCAGTTGAGAATATTGAACGTATAAGAAGACAGAGCGAAACCACTGATCTGTCAGATATCAACAGAGGGATACTGGAGCTTTCAAGAACAATGAATGAAGCAAAATGGTCCACACAGCCGAGAATTCTCCTGGAACTTGCAATTGTAAAGCTGTCGTCGGATATGGATAAAACTGTGATATCCGAAAGACAAAGCGGTTTCGTAAAACAGAAACCGCAGACTCCTTCGCCTGTGCGGCATGAAACTGCTGCTGAACTGCAGAAGGAATCTGACGGGGCAGAGGTTCGCGGAAGGCAGGGCAATGTAGCAGAACTGGGGGAAAATAATCAGACAATAACATGCAGTGGATGGGATTGTGAAAGAATATGGAACGATGTGTTTGAAGAAGGTGAAGCTGCTAAAGGGAGCTTTTACATCATAGGGCGAAGTGCCAGGCTGACAGAAATAAGCGAAAACTCATTTACAGTAACTGCTGATACGGAATATGTCAGAGCTCATGCGGAAAGAAACAGGGAACTGCTGGAGAATCTGATGGAAAAGCATACCGGAGAAAGGAGAATAATGAAGATTGTCGTGAGTGATGAGGACCATGGAGCAGGAGAACGTACTGTAGAGGATATAGCTCATGACGCTGAAGAATTGTTAGGTATAAACGTAGAAATACAATAATTACTGGAGGAAATACTATGGGAAAAGGAATGAGAGCCGGTAAGAAGCAGAAAGCACCGGGAATGGGAAATATGCAGAAGCAGATGCAGCAGATGCAGGCGATGCAGAGAAAAATGGATGAACTGCAGGCTGAAATAAATGAAATGGAGGCCAGTGCTTCGTCAGGAGGCGGAGCAGTTACTGTGACTGTATGCGGCAAAAAGGAAATAACAGATATACAGATTAAACCGGAAGTGGTGGATCCTGATGATGTGGAAATGCTGCAGGATCTTATCATGGTAGCTGCCAACGAAGCGTTGAGACAGATGGAGGAAATTTCACAGAATGAAATGAACAAGCTCACAGCAGGCCTTGGAATCCCGGGACTCTAAAATTATGAAATACTATGCTAAACCATTAAACAAGCTGATCAATGAATTGTCCAGATTGCCGGGAATAGGCGGTAAAACTGCACAGAGACTGGCGTTTCATATTCTTTCTATGGATGAAAAAGAGGTATATGAGCTGGCAGATGCAATCCGCGGGGCAAAGGAAACAATGAAATACTGTTCGATTTGCGGGAATCTTACGGATACGGATCCTTGCAGCATATGTTCGGATGAAAGCAGGGATAAAAGTACAATCTGTGTTGTCGAAAGCCCTAAAGATGTGGCTGCCATGGAGAAAATAAGAGAGTACAGAGGTTATTATCATGTACTGCACGGTGCTATTTCTCCAATGGATGGAATAGGGCCGGATGATATAAATCTTAAAAGCCTTATTCACAGGCTTCAGGATGAGCGTGTCAGGGAGATTATTATCGCCACTAATCCGAATATCGAAGGAGAAGCTACAGCAATGTACATTGCGCGTCTGATAAAGCCATCAGGTATCAAGGTATCAAGAATAGCTCACGGTATTCCTGTCGGCGGAGATCTGGAATATGCAGATGAAGTCACTCTCCTGAAAGCTGTTGAAGGAAGAAGAGAACTGTAGGCTTGTAATAAAATATAGAAATGTGAAATATAATTAAGAGATGATATCCTGTCATCTCTTGATTTTTTTGTGGAGGAAAGCTTATGGAGTTTGGAATGGAAGCGGGCATTTTTCTGGCATATGCATGTGGTCTGCTGGCAGTGTGTTTTTTTGGAAAAATATTGCTGATACCATTGAAGGCAATAGGAAAAATATTACTGAACAGCCTTCTGGGAGGAATTTTTTTGCTGATAATGAATGCTGTATTAGGCAATTTCGGAATTATTTTGCCCATAAATGCGATTACAGCAGCAGTTACAGGTCTGTTAGGTGTACCTGGAATCATTGGAATTATAACATATTTCGTTATTTTATCTCAACTTTAATACACTAAAAGCTCACAAGTGAGAAAATTTTCTAAAATGTTGACACGTCCTTGGGTAAGACATTATAATAAATTGTCTGAAAACTTGTCTGAAAATTCGTTTTCATTTCAGACCACACTAACCATATTTAATATTATTTAAATATGTGAGAAGGAGGTTATTATGTCAGAAGAAAAAAAAGTTGTTGCTATGGAAGAAGAACAAGGCGAACTGAAACGTGGCATTAAAGGCTGGCAGGTTGCATTTATCGGTCTTGGCGGTGTAATCGGTTCCTGTTACTTCCTGGGAGTAGGCTGGTGTATCCAGATAATGGGTCCTGCAGTATTCCTTGCATTCGGTATCGTAGGTGTAATCGTATACGGACTTATGATCGCGTATGCAGAACTGCTCGTAAACCTGCCTAGAAAAGGTTCGTTCGTTGCCTATACCAACGAATTCTTAGGGCCTACAATATCATGTGGTATGGGTTGGTCATTCTGGTTCAACTGGGTTTGCTACTGTCCGTCAGAAGCTATTGCGGTAGCTATGGTTCTGAAGGCTCTTACAGGTACAGACAGTGATATAGCCTATGTTGCATTCGCAGTTGGTGCACTGCTCACGCTCACTATTATCAATCTGTGTGCAGTTGATATCTTCGCGAAGATCGAATCAGGACTTGCTATTACTAAGGTAATCGTAATCATCGTATTTATTTTACTCGCATTCGGAATCTGGGTAGGTATCTGGGGTACTCCTGACAGTGCAGTTCTCGGAGCAGTTGAAGACGGATTCAAGGGTATCGGAGTTAACTTCGGACACGGATCATTCGCAGATGATCTCTTCCCTAACGGATTCAGCATCTGCCTGGTTTGCATGGTAGTAGTACTGGTAACTTTCCAGGGTACAGAAATCGTAGGACTTACTGCTGCTGAATCAGAAGATCCTGATACTGCAGTGCCAAAAGCATGTAAGAGCGTTACATATCGTATCGTAGCTCTGTATCTGGTTCCTATCCTTCTCTGCATACTGGTATTCCCTACTGCACTTGGTACAGACGAAACTCCGATCTTCTCGGATATCATGAAGGCTTATGGATTCAACATTCTTGGTACAGTATTCCTGGCAATCGTACTCGTAGCTGCGTTCAGCTGTGCTAACACTGGATTCTACGGTACAGTTCGTGCTATGTACGGTCTTTCAGTTGAAGGTCTTGCTCCTAAGTTCCTGTCAAAGGTTAACAAGCAGGGTAACCCTAAGAACGCTGTACTCTTCACACTGGCATTCATGTGGGTAGTACTTATCCTGGGTCTCATCTCAGAACTTACAGGAATGTTCTCAAGCCTTTACACAATGCTTCTGTCACTGTCAGGATTCACAGGAACTCTGGCATGGGTAGGAATCATCGCTTCACAGAAGAGATTCAGAAGCAAGTATGTTAAGAACGGATATGATCCTGAAAAACTGCAGGCTAGAGTTGGTAAGAATTCAGGATGGGTTCCTTGGTTTGCTATGATCGCTCAGATGATCTGCCTGATCATGCTGGCATTCGGTGATATCATCGACCCTGAAGGCAATGCAGGCGGTGGTACAACAGTATTTATCGTAGCTTGCTGCGCAGTTGGATTCCCTATGATCGGATATCAGATTGCTAAGAAGACTGGTAAACTGAGAGATGCTAATACTCTTAACAGTGGTGAAAAGACATTTGATGAAGCTTATCCGCCACTCAACAAATAACAGGTTGATTTATTCACGCTGTGTTATTAAATACTTCAACAACAAAAGGAGAACAGTTTTGCTGTTCTCCTTTTAATTATATTGCTGACTTGTTTTGATGATTTTGTCTATATATAACAACAAAATTGCTGTCATTTCTAAATTGTCTGAAAATTATTGAAACTGCCCCGGGAAATGTTATAATAAACACGTAATCATATTTTAGTTTTATTTAAAGAGGAGGAAAAAATGAGTCAACAACAAAATACTGTGATTGCCGAAGTCGGCGAACATGGGCTGAAAAAGCATGACATCAAGGTTTCGACAGTTGTATTTATGATTTTCTGTCTGGTTGCAGCTGGTTGTTACGGAATTGAAGAGATGATTCCTGAATGCGGACCAGGATTGACGATCGTAATGCTCTGTGTACTTCCTTTCGTCTGGGGATTGCCGTTTGGTCTGGTGGCATCTGAACTCGGTTCAGTAAGACCACAGGAAGGCGGATATTACAAGTGGGTACAGGAAGCTCTGGGAGAGTTCTGGGGATTCCAGGCAGGCTGGTGGAGAACTATATCCATTTATATTGATAATACTCTCTACGTTATTCTGGCAGGCGGATATGCCGCATCACAGTGGGAGCTTGGTTGGGCAGGAGAGTTTGCGATTAAAGCTTTAATGATTATTGTATTCACTTACATAAATGTCAGAGGCGTTAAGGATGTAGGTGTAGTAAGTACTATCCTTTCGATACTGGTAATGGTTGCATTCGGACTGGTTGCAATATGTGGATTTATGCACTGGGGAGAAGGCACCGATGTAAGCTTCAGAATGACTGCTTATGAAGCTGAGGGTATAGGAGACTGGTTCTACTTTATTGCAGGCGGCATTTCTATTGGCATGTGGATGTATTCCGGATATGAATCCATGTCAACTATTGCGGGCGAAGTTGCCAATCCTCAGGTAATCCCTAAGGGAACAATAATTACTGTACCGCTTATTATGGCTGTGTATATTCTGCCTACAGTTGCAGGTCTGGGCTCAATGGGACTGCCGGATGAGTGGGGAACTGAGCCTGGAACAGTGGGCTATGCTGATGTTGTAACTACATTCTGGGGCCCAGCGTTCGGTATACTGTTTGTAGTTGTTGCTATTCTGGCACAATGTTCAATTTACAATACTTATATAGCATCGGGTTCAAGAGGATTCTTCTCGCTGGCAGATGACTATCTGGCACCGCCTGTTCTGGTTAAATGCGATAAGAAACATGGTGTGCCTTATGTAGCAGTATTATCTGTCGGCATAGTAAACCTTATTCTCTGTATGCTGCCGTTCGGATTCATTATAGTCCTCGATGTATGTCTGCTGGTAGCATCATATATCATGGTTTATATTTCAGCTATGATTCTTAGAAAGAGAATTCCTGAAAGTGAATATCAGTTCAGGATTCCGGGTGGATATGGGTTACTCTGTGTACTTTGCATAGTGCCGATCTGTGTAGCAATATTCGCATTTTTAATCAATGGTTCAGACTATTATCTTGGCGGTATGGTTGGATTGCTTACAGGACCTATACTTTACTTTATCTGGAGAAGGATGTATGGCGGTCTTACAAGAAAAAATCCTGAAGCTTTTCCGACAAATCCTAAGACAGGTCTGGCAGTTGGAGACATTAAGAGAATGTCTTTCCTGTTCCTGCTGATGACAGTTATGAATGTAGTTGCCTGCATATTCATGCCTTGGTATGAATGCTGGGGTGATCCAGTTGATGGATGGGAATCAGGAGACTATTTTGATGGAATACTGGAAAATCTGGATGTAAACTCCATTGTTGGTGCGATTCAGACAGGTCTGTATATACTTACAGCTGTATGTGCAGTTGCATGCATAGTATTCTTCTTTATTTCAAAGAAAGTAGAACCTGAAAATAAAAAATAGAAGACTTCAACATTGACATAATTAATATATAAAATATTGAGCTGCATCATTGCGGCTCAATATTTTTTTGCAGGTATTTAAGGGCTTCTGATGAAGCTCTGGCACCATCTGCAGCAGCAGTCACCAGCTGCCTCAGATCTTTGGTTCTGCAATCTCCTGCAGCAAAGATTCCGGGAATGCTTGTGTGACAATTATCTTCTGCGATTATATACCCTTCGTTGTCCAGATCTAGCAGATCGACAAAAATCTGGTTCTGAGGAATTCTGCCTATTGCAACAAACAGACCGCTGATTTCAAGTTCAAGTGAGCGACCGGAAGAGATCAGTCCGATTTTCTCTAGTTCATCTTTTCCGTGGAGCTTTACTATTTCGGTTTCAGGCATAAGAACTATATTCCGCTTTTTCTGTGCATCGATTATGAGTGTTTCTTCAGCAGAAAGCGAACTGTGACGGTATATCAGATATACTTTTTCACACAGAAAAGACAGATAAAGTGCTTCCTCAAGAGCTGTGTTCCCGCCGCCTACCACAGCAACGGTTTTCCCTTTATGAAAAGCACCGTCACAGACAGCACAGAAGGAAATCCCGCGACCAAAGTATTTATCTTCTCCAGGAAGGTCCAAATTCCTGCTGACAGTGCCTGAAGCTATAATCACACATCTTGCGCGATATGAGTTTTCTGAGCATTTTACAATCAAGCAGCGGCTGATTTCGTTATCATCCTGCTCTATGCCTGTGACTTCTTCATTCAGCTGTTCAACATCAAGGTCAGAAACCTGACTGTGAAGCTCTGCTGCAAAATCATATCCAGTGGAAGGTGAAAATGCAGGATAGTTCTCAACTTCCGGGCTTGATATTATCTGACCGCCATAAACAGATTTTTCAATAAGCAGAACTCTCTTGCCGGCGCGGCTGCTGTAAATTGCAGCTGTCATACCGGCTGTGCCACCTCCTGCTATTGCAATATCGTAAATTGTATTCAAAATTATGCCTCCTATAGTACTAATATGCCTGAAAAAGCAGCAATTATACGACATTAGGTTGCCGTTCAACTGATTATTATTTTGCCAAAAATTACTTTAACAGGCAGTCACGTGCCGGAATGCGGTAAAATGAACGGAATGCAGTGTTTTCAAGAGTTTTCAGATTATTGCGTATTTTGATTTTAGCTTGATTATTACTGATATATATATATATAATAAAGCGTAAAGAAAAATTACATCAGTTATTTTATTATTAGGAGGATTATATGGGCACAATACTTTTTCTTATCTTTTTCCCGATGATTATTGCCTTGATTCTTTTAGTAGCAAAAGCGGATAAGCTCAGAGACGTAATAGTAAAAATTGCCGCACTGGCAATGGCAGCTGTTTCGATCGTTGTAGCTGTCCAGTATTTCAAATCAGGCGGGGACACATTCGCTGTTCACGTTGAGGCGATCAACTACATAATGATGGTTATTGAAGCTTTACTTGCTCTCTATATCATCATAGTAGGCATCAAGCACAAGAAATATCTGGCATCCCTTTTTGCTGTGATTCAGACCCCGTTACTTATGTGGTTTGAACTGAGTCATGGACATCATATCGAAGTCGGGTACAACATGTATGTTGACAGACTTTCAGTGATTATGATACTGATCATTGGTATTGTCGGCGGACTTATCACAGTCTATGCACTGGGATACATGAAGGATTTCCAGCATCATCATGCCGGAGAATCAGACAGAAGACCTTGGTTCTTCTTCGTAATGTTCCTGTTCCTGGGTGCTATGGTAGGACTGGTAACTTCAAACAATATGATCTGGATGTATTTCTTCTGGGAAATCACAAGCCTTTCATCTTTCTGGCTTATTGGATATACGAAAACAGAAGAAGCTACAAACAATGCATTCAGAGCTCTTATTATGAACCTTGGCGGAGGCCTCGGCTTTGCTATCGGTATTGTTATCCTCGGTATGGTATTTGGTACACTTGAGCTCAGCTCAATGCTTCAGATCGGTACTGTTTACGGAGATCTTGTGGCAATTCCTGCTGCATTCTTCGCTTTTGCCGGAATTACAAAGGCTGCACAGATGCCGTTCAACAGCTGGCTGCTGGGTGCCATGGTAGCACCTACACCGACATCAGCTCTGCTCCACTCATCAACGATGGTAAAAGCAGGTGTATTCATGATTATCAAGCTTGCTCCGGTTCTCGGTATGAGCAACTTTGCAGGAATCATGACTATGATGGTTGGAGGAATCACATTCCTGATGGCTTCCTTCGCAGCTATTTCACAGAGCAATGCCAAGAGAGTGCTGGCATACTCGACAATTGCGAACCTTGGACTTATCGTTACATGCGGCGGTATAGGAACACCTGAAGCTGTATGGGCAGGTGTAATGCTTATAATATTCCACGCTGTTACAAAGTCACTCCTGTTCCTCTGCGTTGGTACTGCAGAACACAATATCGGCAGCAGAGACATCGAAGACATGGATGGACTGTTTGTCAGAATGCCAAGACTTGCAGGATTCATGATGGTAGGTATTGCAGGAATGTTCCTGGCTCCTTTCGGAATGCTTATTTCAAAGTGGGCTGCTATGACTGCCTTTGTTGATTCAGGAAATATTATCCTTGTAGGCATAATCTGCTTCGGAAGTGCAGTAACCGCATTCTACTGGATCAAGTGGATGGGTAAGCTTTCTGCTATAGTTGCAGGTGAGAAGAACATTGAACAGAATGTTCACAAAGAAGAAACTTTCGTACATACTACTCTCGTTATTCTGACTGTAGTTGTATGTCTCATATTCCCGCTGATATCAGCTTTCATGCTGGTACCTTATCTCGAGGGAGTATTCGGAGGACTTACTTCAGTAGTACT
This sequence comes from Clostridiales bacterium, assembly GCA_022763735.1. GTDB lineage: Bacteria > Bacillota > Clostridia > Peptostreptococcales > Anaerovoracaceae > Lentihominibacter. Next base: position 19,732 of record JALEQY010000046.1, on the reverse strand, counting down.
GTCATCCGGAAACATGATTATAATGGTTATCATGGTTGCAGTAATAGTTCTTCTTACTGGCATTTTCTTCGGAAAATCAAAGAAGAAGATCGTTCCGATTTATCTGGCTGGTGCCAACATGGGTGACAACCTCACATATCAGGGCTCAATGGGCAAAGAGGTGCGTTTCTCACTTAGAAACTGGCATATGGAACACTATTTTGGAGAGAAGAAGATGAATCTCATAGGAGGAATAGCATCAACAGTAATGCTTATTATGGGAATCGGAATAATGGTTGGAACCCTGGTTAGTCTGTTAGGAGGTGTTGCATAATGATTATCAAAACTGTAATATCAATAATTGCATACCTTATTCTGGCACCGATAGTTGGTGGTCTTCTGGCAGGTCTTGACAGAAAGTTTTCTGCTAAAATGCAGAGAAGAGTAGGACCTCCTGTTCTTCAGCCATTCTATGATGTCTTCAAGCTCTTTGAGAAGGAAGATCAGACTGTAACAAAGGTTCAGGATTTCTATGTACTGATATTCGTAGTATTTGTTATTGTATCAGGAGCTATATTCTTCGGTGGCGGAGATATGCTGCTTGTGATATTTACACTTACTCTTGCAAGTGCATTCCTGATTATAGCTGCGTATTCATCAAACTCACCTTATGCTGAAATAGGTGCTGAACGTGAACTTCTGCAGATGATGGCATATGAGCCGATGGTTCTGATGACTGTTATAGGTTTCTACATGTGCTGCGGAAGCTTTGCAGTAAAAGATGTTCTGGCTGGAACTTCAATGCCGTTCCTTCCAATGATCGGTCTGTTTATCGGATTCCTTTTCATACTGACTATCAAATTCAGAAAGTCGCCGTTTGACCTGAGCATGTCGCATCATGCACATCAGGAACTGGTAAAAGGTCTTACAACTGAATTTTCAGGTAAGACACTTGGATGGATTGAAGTTTCACACTGGTATGAAAACGTATTTTTACTCGGATTTGTGTTCCTGTTCTTCGCGAACGGAACTGTATGGGGTACAGTGATCGGTGTTGTTGTTGCGCTGCTTACATATTTCTTTGAAGTTGTAATCGATAACAGCTTTGCCAGAATGAAGTGGCAGTTTGCTTTCAAATCAGCATGGATTGTTGCACTTGTATTCGGAGTAATCAATATATTTGTACTGTATGTTATTATTTAAGGAGGTGTAGAAATGTCATATATTGCAAAGTCACCATGGGTAATTCACTATGACGGTTCCAGCTGCAATGGATGCGATATCGAAGTTCTGGCATGTCTTACACCTATGTATGACGTAGAAAGATTCGGTATCATCAATACAGGAAATCCTAAGCATGCAGATGTGTTCCTGCTGACTGGTGCTGTAAATGAACAGAATAAAGACGTTATCAAGCAGATATACGAACAGATGCCTGAACCTAAAGTTGTAGTTGCGGTAGGAATCTGTGCCTGCTCAGGCGGAGTATTCAAAGACTGCTACAACATTCTCGGAGGTTCGGACACAGTAGTTCCTGTAGATGTTTATGTTCCTGGATGCGCTGCAAGACCTGAGGCTATTATTGACGGTGTAGTTAAAGGACTTGGTGTTCTTCAGGAAAAGAGAGATAAGATGGCAAAAGGAGGTAATAAGTAATGGAAAGAGTAACTAATGAACAGAACTTTAAAGTTATCAATACCTCCCAGCTTCTGACAGAAGTTAAAAACTTCAAGGCAGAAGGTTACAGACTCGGTCAGGCATGTGCTACAGTAGTAGGAGATACTATTGAAATTATCTATTCATTTGATAAAGCGCATGTTCTGAAAAATTTAAAACTGGTTATTTCAGACGGAGAAGAAGTTGAAAGCATCACTGGAGATTTCTGGTCAGCATTTATCTATGAGAATGAAATGCATGACCTGTTCGGAATTCAATTCAACCACAGTGTGTTGGATTATCAGGGCAAGTTCTTCAAGGTTGCAGAACCTACTCCATGGAAGCCGAAGAAATAGGAAAGGAAGGTAAAAGATATGGGTAAGAAAACTATAATTCCTTTCGGACCGCAGCATCCGGTGCTTCCAGAGCCTATTCATCTCGATCTGGTAATTGAAGATGAAACAGTAGTCGAAGCAATCCCTTCTATTGGATTTATCCATAGAGGTCTGGAAAAGCTTGTGGAAACGAGAGACTATACTCAGATGGTATATGTAATCGAAAGAATCTGCGGAATCTGCAGCTTCGGTCACGGCTGGGGAGCTTGCTCAGCTATTGAAGGTGCTATGAATGTCAAGGTTCCTGAGAGAGCTGAATATCTGAGAACTATATTACATGAACTGTCAAGACTGCACAGCCATCTGCTCTGGCTCGGTCTTCTGGCAGATGCATTCGGATTTGAGAGCCTGTTCAATCACTGCTGGAGAGTAAGAGAAACAATCCTTGACATTCTCGAGAAAACAACAGGCGGCAGAGTAATTTTCTCAATCTGCCAGGTAGGCGGAATGCGTAAGGATATTGACGATGAAACCTTAAAGGAAATCGTTGTTACTTTAAACGGAATCAAAAAAGATATCAAGGCTCTTACAGATGTATTTATTGAAGATAAATCTGTAAAGAACAGAATGTGCGGAGTCGGCGTTCTCTCAAAAGCGGATGCTGAAGAGCTGGGTGCAGTAGGTCCTGTAGCAAGAGGATCTGGCGTTGTACAGGATATCAGAATGACAAATGGTCATGGTGTATATGACAAGCTCGACTTCGAACCTGTTGTAGAGGAAGCCGGTGACTGCTATGCGAGATGCAAAGTAAGAATCGGTGAAGTGTTCCAGTCAATCGAACTTATCGAGAAGGCTGTAGCAAAGATTCCTGAGGGCCCTGTAAGCGTTAAGGTAACTGGAAACGTAGAAGGCGAATTCATTACCAGACTTGAACAGCCAAGAGGCGAAGCTTACTATTACGCTAAAGGTGCAGGTACAAAATTCCTGCAGAGAATGCGTGTCAGAACACCGACCAATCAGAATATTCCTGCATTAGTTAAAACTTTACAGGGCTGCGATCTGGCAGACGTGCCTATGCTCGTACTGACAATCGACCCTTGCATCAGCTGTACAGAAAGGTAGGTGAGAGTAATGGCAACATTTAAAATCGCAAAAGTTTTAATGAAGAGCTTATTCGATAAACCAGCTACTCTCATGTATCCGGTAGTACAGAGAGAATGGCAGGAAAGAACAAGAGGAAGTATAGATATTGAAGCAGAGAGCTGTATTCTTTGTGGAATCTGTTCAAAGAGATGTCCGACCAATGCTATCGAAACAGATAGAACAACAGGATTATGGACAATACATAGAATGCAGTGCATCCAGTGTGGAGAATGTGCCGCAGCATGCCCTAAGAAGTGCCTTTCAATGAATCAGAAATACACAGAACCACAGCCTGAAAAGGTTGTTGATTCAGTAGAGATTCCTATTAAGAAAGCTGCTGGCGGTGCGGCAGACGGAGACCTTACATGCAATAAAGAAGCATGTGTATTCTGTGGTCTTTGTGTTAAAGCATGTCCTGCTGATGCTATCAAGGTTGACAGAAAAGCTAAAACCTGGGAAGTTGATAAAGATGCATGTGCTAAATGTGGAGCATGCGTAGAAAAATGTCCTAAGAAGTGTCTGTCTATGGGCGGAAATGCAACTGGTGCAGCAGCACCAGCTGATGATGCTAAACTTGAATGCAATACAGATGTGTGCTCTTACTGTGGTTTCTGTGCTACAAACTGTCCTGCAGATGCTCTTACTGTTGACAGAAAAGAGAAAGTATGGAAGGTTGATGATGATGCATGTGCAAAATGTGGAATCTGCGTGGAGAAGTGTCCTAAGAAGTGCCTGACTTTAGGTGATATCGTTCCAGAACCGGATCGTACTGAAGGCAAGGAGATTGCATGTGATGAATCTGCATGTGTATACTGCGGACTTTGCGCTAAGAACTGCCCAGCTGATGCCCTCAAGGTGGACAGAAAAGAAAAATCATGGGTAATTGATAAAGAAGCATGCGTAAAGTGTGAAATCTGCGTTGAGAAGTGCCCTAAGAAATGTCTGCAGCTTGCAGCTCCCGGAGAAGCTGTAGAAGCTGCTCCAGCTACTGGTGCAGCAGCAAAATCACTTCCTGTTGTTGACACAGAAAAATGCGTTTATTGCGCTGCCTGTGAAAGCGAATGTCCTGAAGGCGCTATTGAAGCGCCGGTAGATGCATGGAAAGTCGATGAGGAGAAATGCATCGGCTGTGGTGCATGCACTGATGTATGCCCTACTGATGCTCTCACAATGAAATAAGACATATCAGCAGATACTGATAGTTTACATACTGCCGGATTGATCCGGCAGTATGTTTTTTTGAAACATGCAGACGAAAATGAATAAATAACTTGACTTTGACAACCCTTCAATATATAATTATCTAGCGACTTTATGATAATAATTAGACGGGAGCAGGTTCTGCTCTCACTTTAGGTTAAACGGAGGACAGTTGAAATGAGAGTAAAAGTTACACTTGCATGTACAGAATGTAAGCAGAGAAACTACAACACAATAAAGAATAAGAAAAACAATGCAGATCGTATCGAAATGAACAAGTACTGCAAGTTCTGCAAGAAGCATACGCTTCATAAGGAAACAAAATAAGGGAGTAGAAGTACTATGGCAAAAACGTCAAATGGTAAGGATGCCGGTGCTAAGAAAAGCAGAATGGCGGCAGCAGCCAATAAGGCAGCCAGCAAGAAGAAAAAAGGCAGCATAAAGGAATATTTCAAAGGCGTGAAGCTTGAAATGAAAAAGGTTGTGTGGCCTACAAAGAAAGAACTCGGCTCTTTTACAGTTGTTGTGCTTGCAGCTTGTGCAGCTTTTGCACTTGTATTCTGGGCTGTGGACACAGGTGTCCTCGCAGCTATCAAAGCTGTTTGTTTCTAAGACTTAGTATGATGATGGGAGCTTGAGAAGGTACAATGTGTGATAATAACGAAAATAAGAAATTGGACCTGGAAGGCCTTGAAGGTCTGCGCGGTGATGGAGAAGCAAAATGGTATGTAGTACATACTTATTCCGGCCACGAAAACAAGGTGAAAGTTAATATCGAGAAAATCGTAGAGAACAGAGGTATGCAGAACCTTATACTCGATGTGATTGTGCCTACGGAAGACAGAGTTGAAGTAAAGAACGGACAGCGCAAGGTCAAGACAAGAAAAATGTTTCCGGGATATGTTCTCGTAAAGATGATAGTAACTAATGAATCATGGTATCTGGTAAGAAACACACAAGGAGTTACCGGATTCGTGGGACATGGTTCAGACCCTATTCCTCTTACAGTTGAAGAAGTGAGAAGGATGGGAATTGAAAAGATATATATCGATCTGGACGTTAACGTTGGCGACACAGTGAAAGTTATTAATGGACCATTCGAAAACTTCATGGGAGTTGTTGAAGAGGTAAATATGGAAAAACAGACACTGAAAGCCAGAGTTTCAATGTTCGGCAGAGATACACCTGTCGAGCTGGATTTTGCTCAGGTTGACAAAATATAGCTTGAATCCGACCCCGACAGGGGAATTTTAAGAAAGGAGAAATAGAAAATGGCTAAGAAAATTGAAGGTTATATCAAACTTCAGATTCCGGCCGGAAATGCCAATCCAGCACCTCCTGTAGGACCTGCATTAGGTCAGCATGGTGTTAATATTATGGATTTCTGTAAACAGTTTAACGCTAAAACACAGGATCAGCCGGGAATGATAATTCCAGTAGTAATTACAGTTTATGCGGATCATTCATTCTCATTCATCACAAAGACACCACCTGCAGCAGTACTGCTGAAAAAGGCGGCAGGTCTTGATGCAGCTTCTGGTGAGCCTAACAAGAAAAAGGTGGCTACACTTACAAGAGCTCAGGCTGAAGAAATAGCTAAAACCAAGATGCCGGATCTCAATGCAGCGAGCCTTGAAGCAGCAACAGAAATGATCAAAGGCACTGCAAGAAGCATGGGAATCGTTATTGAAGATTAATAAGATGGGAGACAGCTGGTGCTGATAGACACCAGGTCGTTAATACCACAAGGAGGAAACTATGCCTAAAAGAGGTAAAAATTACAAAGAAGCAGTAAAAGCTTATGACAAAACTGAACTGCATGACGTTGAACAGGCTATGGATATCGTTGTTAAGACGTCGAAGGCTAAGTTCGATGAAACAGTTGAAGTTCATGCAAGACTTGGAGTTGATGGAAGACATGCTGACCAGCAGGTCAGAGGTGCAATCGTACTTCCTCACGGAACAGGCAAGTCAAAAAAAGTATTAGTATTTGCCAAGGGACCTAAGGCAACAGAAGCCGAAGAAGCCGGAGCGGATTTCGTTGGAGCTGAGGAAATGGCTCAGAAGATTCAGAGCGAAAACTGGTTTGACTTTGATGTTGTTATTGCAACCCCTGACATGATGGGTGTTGTCGGCAGATTAGGTAGAGTGCTCGGTCCTAAAGGCCTGATGCCAAACCCTAAATCAGGAACAGTAACTATGGATGTTGCGAAAGCAATTGCTGAAGTTAAAGCAGGTAAGGTTGAGTATCGTCTGGACAAGACAAATATTATCCATACACCTATAGGTAAAGTATCATTCGGAACTGAGAAGCTGACTGAGAATTTTAATGCACTTCTGGGTGCTATTATCAAGGCTAAGCCTGCAGCAGCTAAAGGTCAGTATCTGAGAAGCGTAACAGTGGCTTCAACTATGGGACCTGGAGTAAAGATCAACCCTATGAAATTAGGTTAAGGTTCAACACGGAAAAGAAAATAAACAACCGTAGACAGCGGGTGGAATCATTTATGAATTCCTTAATTTCCCGCCGAGGTACAATGTAAATAAATGTGCCTTGCTGTCTATGAAATGGACACCAAGGCTTTTTTATAGCGTACCTGTTTTGCAGCAGAGACTGCGAAGAATCTTTAGAAAGGAGAACGCACTAAAAAATGAAAGAAGCTCAGAAGCAGAAGCAGTTAATTATTGACGAAATTAAAGATAAATTTGAGAGAGCTGAATCTGCAGTAGTTATCGATTATATCGGGATTACTGTTGCAGAAGCAGATTCTATGAGAAAAAAGCTTCGTGAAGCAGATGTGGATTACACTGTTTATAAAAACACTCTCGTTAAGAGAGCGATTGCAGGCACTGAATATGAAGCACTGTCAGAAGTCCTCGAAGGACCGAGCGGACTTGCATTCAGTTTCACTGATGCTACAGCACCTGCAAGAGTTCTGAATGAATCAATCAAAGAATTCAAAAAGATGGAATTCAAAGGTGGAGTTGTTGAAGGAGAAGTTTACAACAAGGAAGATATCCAGGCAATCGCTTCAATTCCATCAAGAGAAGTTCTTATCTCAAAGTTCATGGGAAGCATCCAGTCACCTATTGCAAATTTTGCAAGAGTGGTATCCCAGATCGCAGAGCAGAAAGAAGCTTAATCTGTCATGCAGCTGCCTGATGGATCAGAATGCAGAGGCGGAACCGGAGTTTATCCGGAGCAGAGTTGTGAAAACACTTAATTAAAAATTGTATAAAGGAGAAATAAAATGAATAAAGATCAGATCATCGAAGCTATAAAAGAGATGTCAGTTTTAGAGTTAAACGAGCTGGTTAAGGCTTGTGAAGAAGAATTCGGCGTATCAGCTGCAGCAGGTGTTGTTGTGGCAGCAGCAGGAGACGGCGGAGCAGCTGAAGAAGAACAGACTGAATTTACAGTAGTTCTTAAAGAAGTTGGCGCTGAAAAGATCAAGGTTATCAAGGCTGTAAGAGAAATCACCGGATTAGGACTTAAAGAAGCTAAGGAATTAGTAGACGGAGCTCCTTCAAACCTGAAGGAAGGATGCGAAAAGGCAGAGGCAGAAGGATACAAGGCTCAGCTGGAAGAAGTTGGAGCAGTTGTAGAGCTCAAATAAGCCTGACAGGCAACTTGAATACTTTAACGGCAGATGTGGATGCATCTGCCGTTTTGCATAACAAAATAACATCAAAGCGGCTATGAGTATAAAAATGATTTAAAAAAATTAAACAGAAATTTCCAAATTACTATTGACTGATTGACAAACATATGGTAACATAATAAACTGCCCTGCAAATGTAATTTGTTAAATATATAAGGAGTGATGACTATGCCAAATCCGATAAAATTAGGTAGAAAAGAGCGAATGACCTTTTCAAAAATCAATGAAGTGGCAGAAATGCCGAATCTGATTCAGATACAGACAGATTCTTATGATTGGTTTGTGAAAGAAGGTCTTCGTGAAGTTTTTGAGGATATCTCACCGATAAAAGATTACGCGGACAATCTCGTACTTGAGTTTATTGATTACTCACTTACCGATTCCCCTAAATATGAACAGGAAGAGTGTAAAGAGAGAGATGTTACTTACGCAGCTCCGCTGAAAGTAAAAGTCAGACTCGTGAATAAAGCAACAGGAGAAGTTAAGGAACAGGAAGTGTTTATGGGGGATTTCCCTCTGATGACCGAGAAAGGTACGTTTATTTATAATGGTGCCGAAAGAGTCGTTGTAACTCAGCTTGTGCGTTCTCCGGGACCTTATTATGACAAGGAAATTGACAAGTCCGGTAAAAATTTATTTTTCACAACTGTTATACCGAACAGAGGAGCATGGCTTGAATATGAAACAGACTCAAATGAAATCATTTCAGTAAGAGTTGACAGAACAAGAAAACAACCTGTTACTACGCTTCTCAGAGCACTGGGATTCGGAAGCAATCAGGAAATCATAGATATTTTCGGAGAAGAACCAAGGCTTCTCAAAACTCTTGAGAAAGATACAACGACGAATTATGAGGAGGGTCTCAAAGAGATCTACAAAAAACTCAGACCTGGTGAACCGCCAACGGTAGAGAGTGCACAGTCGCTTTTTAATTCAATGTTCTTCGATCCGAAACGATATGATCTGGCGAAAGTAGGAAGATATAAATACAACAAGAAGCTCGGATTATACAATCGTATCGCGGGAAATGTAGCAGCTGACGATATTATCGATCCGAATACCGGAGAAATACTGGCAGAAAAGGATCAGAAGATTGATAAGGATCTGGCTCGACAGATAGAGAATTCAGGTGTTGAATTCGTAATGATCAAAGGAGCTATTGATGAGACTCAGACAACAAAGGTAATAGGCAATCAGTTCGTAGATATTAAAACATATATTGAATTTGACATATCAGACCTTAAGATAGCAGATAAGGTTTATTATCCTGTTCTCATGGAAATACTTGATGAGAATGAAGGTCAGGAAGAAATCAGGGGAGCTCTCAGACTCAGGAAGAATGAACTTTCACCAAAGCATATTTTAGTGGCTGACGTTATTGCATCAGTCAGCTATCTGCTGAATCTTAATTATGGTATTGGAAATATAGATGATATTGACCATCTGGGTAACAGAAGACTGAGAACTGTAGGAGAACTTTTACAGAATCAGATCAGGATCGGTCTGTCCCGAATGGAGAGAACAATTAAAGAACGAATGACGACACAGGATATTACGGAAGTTACACCTCAGGGGCTTATGAATATAAGACCGGTTACAGCAGCAGTAAAAGAATTCTTCGGAAGCTCACAGCTGTCGCAGTTTATGGACCAGAACAATCCTCTTGCTGAACTTACACACAAGAGAAGGTTGTCTGCACTGGGTCCTGGAGGACTGTCAAGAGAAAGGGCCGGATTTGAGGTAAGAGATGTGCACCATTCACATTATGGTCGTATGTGCCCTATCGAAACTCCTGAAGGTCCTAATATCGGACTCATCGGTTCACTGACAACATACGGAATAATCAATGAGTACGGATTTATTGAAACGCCATACAGAATTGTTGATAAAGAAACAGGAAGAGTAACTGAGGAAATACAGTATCTTACCGCTGATGATGAAGAGGACAAAATTGTGGCACAGGCAAATGAACCTCTTGATTCAGAAGGGTATTTTGTGAACCTTAAGGTCGCTGCCAGAGGTAAAGGTGGAGATATCGACCTGGTTCCTAGAGAAGCTGTAGACTACATGGATGTTTCGCCTAAGCAGGTAGTATCAGTTGCGACAGCTATGATTCCGTTCCTTGAAAACGATGATGCCAACAGAGCTCTGATGGGTTCCAACATGCAGCGTCAGGCTGTACCGCTTCTTGTGACAGAAGCACCTTATGTGGGAACCGGTATGGAACACAAAGCAGCTAAGGATTCCGGAGTAGTTATCATAGCCAAGCACGCAGGTACGATTGATTTCGTTGATGCAGATAAAATCGTTGTTCTGAGAGATGACGGTGAAGGTAAGGATGAATATACACTGCTCAAGTTCAAACGTTCAAATCAGGGAACATGTATCAATCAGAGACCTATCGTGTATAACGGTGAACATGTTGAAGAAGGAGAAGTAATCGCTGATGGTCCGTCAACCGATAACGGCGAGATAGCTCTTGGTAAAAACCTTCTTATTGGCTTCATGACATGGGAAGGATACAACTACGAAGATGCTATCATACTGAATGAAAGACTTATCATGGAGGATGTGCTGACATCTATCCATATTGAAAAATATGAAGCTGAGGCAAGAGATACCAAGCTTGGCCCTGAGGAAATCACAAGAGATATTCCTAATGTCGGAGAAGATGCACTGAAAGATCTGGATGAGGAAGGTATTATCAGAAAAGGTGCAGAGGTAACATCTTCTGATATTCTTGTCGGAAAGGTTACACCTAAGGGAGAGACTGAACTGACTGCAGAGGAAAGGCTTCTGAGAGCTATCTTCGGTGAAAAAGCCAGAGAAGTAAGAGATACTTCCCTCAGAGTGCCTCATGGAGAAACAGGTATTGTTGTTGATGTTAAGATTTTCTCCAGAGATAACGGAGACGAGCTGCCTCCTGGAGTAAACAAGCTGGTAAGATGCTATATTGCAACCAAGAGAAAAATCAGCGTCGGTGATAAGATGGCAGGCCGTCATGGTAACAAGGGTGTAATTTCAAGGATTCTTCCGGAGGAGGATATGCCGTTCATGGAAAATGGACAGCCGCTGCAGGTTATGCTTAATCCACTCGGCGTACCTTCACGTATGAATGTAGGGCAGGTTCTTGAAGTTCATCTGGGACTTGCAGCCAAGAGCAAGGACTGGTATATTGCAACACCTGTATTCGACGGTGCTAATGAGAAAGACATTATACAGTTGCTGGAAGAGACAGGGTATGACGGAAGCGGCAAGCTGAGGCTGAGAGATGGAAGAACAGGTGAATATTTCGACAATCCTGTAACTGTAGGATATATGTATATGCTCAAGCTGCATCATCTCGTAGATGATAAGATTCATGCCAGAAGTACCGGACCGTATTCACTGGTTACACAGCAGCCTCTCGGAGGTAAAGCACAGTTCGGAGGACAGCGTTTTGGAGAGATGGAAGTATGGGCACTGGAGGCATATGGTGCTGCATATACACTTCAGGAAATCCTCACTGTTAAATCAGATGATATCGTTGGCCGTGTCAAGACGTATGAAGCTATAGTGAAAGGCGAAAATATTCCGGAACCTGGAATCCCTGAATCATTCAAGGTCCTTGTGAAAGAAATGCAGAGTCTGTGCCTTGATGTCAAAGTGCTTACTGAAGACAATGAAGAAATTGAAATCAAGGAAACAAGTGAGATGGAAGAAGATATTCCTGAACTTGACGAGATGGCAGGGGCTGAACTGGCGGAAGATGAGGAAGATGTTTTTTCTGAAGATGCTTCAGGAGAATTTGATGATTTTGATGATGATGATGATGACGGAATCCACATCGTAGAAATCGCTGATGAAAATGAACATACTGAAGAAGCGTAGGAAGGGGAGAGTGATTTATGACTGATAACAATAATTATGAATTAAATAATTTCGAGTCCCTGCAGATCGGTCTGGCATCTACAGAAAAGATTCTGAACTGGTCTCACGGCGAGGTTACGAAACCCGAAACAATTAATTACAGGACACTCAAGCCGGAAAAAGACGGTCTTTTCTGCGAAAGAATCTTCGGACCTACAAAAGACTGGGAATGTCATTGCGGAAAATATAAAAGAATAAGATACAAAGGCATCGTATGCGACAAGTGCGGTGTTGAAGTTACCAAAGCTAAAGTGAGACGTGAAAGGATGGGTCACATCAAGCTGGCATCGCCTGTATCTCACATATGGTATTTCAAGGGTATCCCGTCCAGGATGGGTCTGGTTCTGGATATTTCTCCGAGAACTCTTGAGAAGATACTCTATTTCGCAAACTTTATTGTAACAGATCCAGGAAATACAGATTTTGCGTACAAAGAAATACTGACAGAAGCACAGTACAGAGAAGCCAAGGATAATCCTGCGAATCATTTCAAAGCTGGAATGGGTGCAGAGGCTGTAAGAGAACTTCTTACACATATCGACCTTGAGGAACTTTCACAGGAGCTCAGGGAAAAACTGAGAACTGCTACCGGTCAGAAGAAGATAAGGATTGTCAGAAGGCTGGAAGTTATTGAGGCTCTCAGAATGTCGGGCAACAGACCTGAATGGATGGTGCTTGAAGTAATTCCGGTTATTCCGCCGGATCTCAGACCGATGGTACAGCTCGACGGAGGCAGATTTGCAACTTCAGATCTGAATGATTTATACAGAAGAGTAATAAACAGAAATAACAGACTCAACAGACTTCTTGAACTGGGGGCACCGGATATTATCGTCAGAAACGAGAAACGAATGCTTCAGGAAGCTGTAGATGCACTGATAGATAACGGCAGAAGAGGAAGACCTGTAACAGGGCCTGGCTCAAGACCTCTTAAATCTCTGTCAGATATGCTCAAGGGTAAGCAGGGACGATTCAGACAGAACCTTCTCGGTAAGCGTGTTGACTATTCAGGACGTTCAGTAATCGTTGTTGGACCGGAACTTCGTTTCTGGCAGTGCGGTCTTCCTAAGAAGATGGCTCTTGAGCTGTTCAAGCCGTTTATCATGAAGAAACTGGTGGAGAACGGCAATGCTCACAACATCAAGAGTGCCAAGAGAATGGTTGAAAAGGTACGCCCTGAGGTATGGGATGTGCTTGAAGGAGTGATCAAGGAACATCCTGTAATGCTTAACCGTGCCCCGACCCTGCATAGATTAGGTATACAGGCTTTTGAACCAGTACTCGTAGAAGGTAAGGCAATTAAGCTTCACCCGCTTGTATGTACAGCATTCAATGCTGACTTTGACGGAGACCAGATGGCCGTTCACGTGCCACTTTCCGTTGAGGCACAGGCGGAAGCCAGATTCCTGATGCTTTCTGTCAACAATATTCTGGCTCCGAAGGATGGATCGCCTATTACAACCCCAACTCAGGATATGATTCTGGGAAGCTATTACCTGACTCATCCTGGGCAGGAAGAAGGAAAGAGAACATCTGATGCCGAAAAGGGTGACGGCAAAGTGTTCTCTGATATGTCCGAAATGCTTATGGCATATCAGAACGGCGTTGTAGGCCTTCATGCCAGAGTAAAGGTAAGACGTTATGCCGATGAATTTGATACAAGAGGGAAGCTTGTTGAATCAACTGTAGGAAGGTTTATTTTCAATGAGAAAATACCTCAGGACCTCGGATATGTTGAAGACAGAGAGGCTGATCCGTACTCACTTGAAATCGACTTCCTGTGCGACAAGAAGAAACTTGGTCAGATAATCGACAGGTGCTACAGGACGCATGGCAATACTGAAACTGCAATTATGCTTGACTATATCAAGGATATGGGATTCCATTATTCCACGAAAGCAGCTATTACGATCAGTATTTCAGATATGGAAATTCCAGAAGCCAAGCAGGCTATCATAGACGAGTCAGAAAAACTTGTAGATAAATATGAAATGGCATACAGAAGAGGTCTCGTATCGGATAAGGAACGTTATGAGAAGGTTATCGAAATCTGGAACAAGACAACAGATGATGTAGCGGATGCTCTTATGGATTCACTGGATTCTCTGAATAACCTGTTTATCATGGCGCATTCAGGAGCGAGAGGAAGCAAGAACCAGATCAGACAGATCGGCGGCATGCGTGGTCTTATGGCCAATGCCACAGGTAAAACAATCGAGATCCCTATCAAGGCAAATTTCAGAGAAGGGCTTTCTGTACTGGAATACTTTATTTCTACTAATGGAGCCAGAAAAGGTCTTGCGGATACAGCTCTGAGAACTGCAGACTCTGGTTATCTGACAAGAAGACTTGTAGACGTTTCCCATAATGTTATCGTCAGAGAAGATGACTGCGGAACAGATGAAGGTATAGAGGTAAAGGCGTTTACTGATGGTAAGGAAGTTATCGAAAAGCTTAAGGACCGTATCATCGGAAGAACAGCTCTTCTGGATATATGTCATCCTGAAACAGGGGAAATCATAGTAGAGCAGGATTGTGAGATCAGTGAAGATGCTGCAGCAGCAATCGAAGCAGCAGGTATAGAATCTGTTGCAATAAGATCGGTAATGACATGCCACAGCAAGACAGGCGTATGCGCTAAATGTTACGGACGAAATCTTGCAACAGGCGAGAGCGTTAACATAGGAGAAGCTGTAGGTATTACAGCTGCACAGTCAATCGGTGAGCCGGGTACACAGCTGACTATGAGAACTTTCCATACAGGCGGTGTAGCGGGATCAGATATCACTCACGGTCTTCCTAGAGTTGAAGAACTGTTTGAAGCAAGAAAACCTAAGGGACTTGCAGTAATCTGTGAAGGTGACGGCACAGTAGTATCGATTGATCCTACAATGGACAATAAAACTCAGGTTAAGATAAGAGGAGAAGAAGAGAAAATCTACGAAATCCCTTACGGTGCAAGGATCTGCGTAAATGAAGGAGATTATGTTCTTGCGGGTGACAACATCACCAGAGGGCCTCTTGATCCTAAGGATATCCTGAGGCTTAACGGAGTTGAAGGTGTATATCAGTATCTGCTTAAGGAAGTACAGCGCGTGTACAAGCAGCAGGGTGTAGATATCAACGATAAGCATATAGAAGTTATAGTAGGTCAGATGCTTTCAAAAATGAAGGTGAACGATCCCGGAGATACTGGTCTTCTGCCGGGAGGCCAGTACAGCAAGATTGAGATTGAAGAAGCCAATGAAGCCGCTATTGCGAATGGCGGAGAACCTGCCGAGGCAGAAAGGCTCCTTCTGGGAATTACGAAAGCATCCCTTGCTACAAATTCCTTCCTGTCTGCTGCGTCATTCCAGGAAACAACACGAGTTCTCACGGATGCTGCAATAAAAGGCAAGAACGATAAGCTGCAGGGTCTCAAGGAGAATGTCATCATCGGTAAGCTTATACCAGCTGGTACAGGAATGAAGAAATACAGATCCATCGAGCTGGACTATGGTGTAAATACAGCACTCATAGAAGCATACAAGGAAATGCAGCGAGAAATGGAAATGGAAGAAGAGCAGGATGAAGATATGGAAGACATTGTTCCTGTAATGGGTTCAGGCGATGATATCACTGCTGCTGAAGATTTCGCTGCAGAAGTTGAAGGTGGAGATCTGGGTGCCGAAATAGTTGAACTTGACTAGAATAAAAAACGAAAAAGATTGACATAATTAATAATAAGATGGTATAATTAGTGTTGGTTTTGGTCTTTTTAGTCCTGAACCAACACTAGTTTGATTTTTGAAGAAAGGAGAAAAAGGATGCCTACAATTAACCAATTAGTACGTCAGGGCAGAACCAGCAGTGAAAAGAAATCAACAGCACCGGCTCTTAACAAGGGAATGAACTCCCTCAGAAGAGTTGCTACTGATGTTAATTCACCGCAGAAGAGAGGTGTATGCACTTCTGTAAAGACTGTAACACCTAAGAAGCCTAACTCAGCTTTGAGAAAAGTTGCCAGAGTTCGTCTTACTAATGGTATCGAAGTAACAGCATATATTCCTGGAATCGGACATAACCTTCAGGAGCACAGTGTTGTACTCATCAGAGGCGGAAGAGTTAAAGACCTTCCAGGTGTAAGATACCACATCGTTAGAGGAACACTTGATACTGCAGGTGTTGCAGACAGAAGACAGGCTCGTTCCAAATATGGAGCTAAGAGACCTAAGAAGTAGTAATCGGTAAATTTGAAAGTGCCTTTGATATATAAATCAGTGCCTCCAGTGCATAAGATGGATTATCAATGTGCACCGCGGAAACAGCGATCGGGGTCAATCATCTGACTGGGCTGCTGTTTTCGAGTACCGACTGAAGAATTAACTAGGAGGGAAGAGAAGTGCCAAGAAAAGGAAATGTACCTAAGCGAGAAGTACTTCCAGATCCGGTATACGGAAGCGTTGTTGTTGCTAAACTGATCAACAGCGTTATGCTGGATGGAAAGAAAGGTGTCGCTCAGAAAATCGTTTATGATGCATTTGATCAGGTCAAAGCAGCAACTGGCGAAGAACCTTTGGAAGTATTCGAAAAGGCTATGAACAACATTATGCCGGTTCTTGAAGTTAAAGCCAGACGTGTCGGTGGTGCCAACTATCAGGTTCCAATCGAAGTAAGAGCTGACAGACGTCAGACTCTCGGTCTCAGATGGCTTACAAAGTACACAAGAGCCAGAGGCGAAAAAACTATGTCAGAAAGACTGGCAAAAGAACTGATGGATGCTGCAAACAACACAGGTGCATCAGTAAAGAAAAAAGAAGATACACACAAGATGGCAGAAGCCAACAAGGCCTTTGCACATTACAGATGGTAGTTGCCTGAAAAGGTTTATTGCCATAATAACAGCAGAAAGGAGGACAAGATGCCAAAAAGAAGTTTTCCGTTGGAAAAAACGAGAAATATTGGTATCATGGCACATATAGATGCCGGAAAAACCACTACTACGGAAAGAATTCTGTTCTATACAGGAAGAACTCATAAGCTTGGCGAAACTCACGAGGGTGCGGCAACAATGGACTGGATGGAACAGGAACAGGAGCGTGGTATTACTATAACCTCTGCTGCTACTACAGCTCAATGGAAGGATACTAGAATCAATATCATCGATACACCGGGACATGTGGACTTCACTGTTGAAGTAGAACGTTCATTAAGAGTTCTGGATGGAGCAGTTACTGTTCTTTGTGCAAAAGGCGGAGTAGAACCTCAGTCTGAAACCGTATGGAGACAGGCTGAAAAGTATGGCGTTCCTCGAATGATATTCGTTAACAAGATGGACATCTTGGGAGCTGATTTCTACAGAGTCGTTGGTATGGTTAAGGACAGACTGAAAGCGAATGCTGTTCCTATCCAGCTGCCAATCGGTAAGGAAGATACATTCGTGGGAATTATCGACCTTGTGGAAATGAAAGCAGAGATATATAAGGATGATCTGGGTAAGGAATTCGAAAAGACAGATATTCCTGAAGAACTCAGTGATCTTGCAGAAGAATGGAGAGAAACACTTCTGGAAGCCGTTGCGGAGCTTGATGAAGAACTGATGATGAAGTTCCTTGAAGGTGAAGAAATCACCATGAAGGAAATAAAGACAGTAATCAGAAAGGCCACTATTGCAGGAGAAATGATTCCTGTTACATGTGGATCCGCTTACAGAAACAAGGGTGTACAGATGATGCTGGATGCAGTTGTCGACTACATGCCTTCTCCTCTGGACATTCCGCCTATCAAAGGTGTTATTCCGGGAACAGAGAAGGAAGAAGAAAGACCTGCGGATGATAAGGGTCCATTCTCAGCCTTAGCCTTCAAGATCATGGCCGATCCGTTTGTTGGTAAGCTCGCGTTTTTCAGAGTTTACTCAGGAACTCTCGAGTCAGGATCATATGTTTACAATTCAACAAAAGGCAAGAAGGAGAGAGTAGGAAGAATACTTCAGATGCATGCCAACAAGAGAGAAGATATCGATATGGTATATTCTGGAGACATTGCAGCAGCAGTAGGACTTAAGGTCACTACTACAGGAGATACTCTCTGTGATGAAAAACATGAAATAATTCTTGAGTCTATGGAATTCCCTGATCCGGTAATTGAAATAGCTATCGAGCCGAAGACAAAGGCCGGACAGGAAAAAATGGGTATTGCTCTTGCCAAGCTGGCAGAAGAAGACCCTACTTTCAAGACCTATACAAATGAAGATACCGGTCAGACAATTATTGCAGGAATGGGTGAGCTTCACTTGGAAATCATCGTGGACAGACTTTTAAGAGAATTTAAAGTCGAGGCCAATGTCGGCAAGCCACAGGTTTCATACAAGGAAACTATCACTGGAACTGCTGATGTCGACCATAAATATGCAAAACAGTCCGGTGGACGCGGTCAGTACGGACATGTTAAAATCAAGCTTTATCCTAGAGAACCGGGAGAAGGATTTGAATTTAAAAACTCGATTGTCGGAGGTGCTATTCCTAAGGAATATATCCCTAAGATCGAAGAAGGTATCAAGGAAGCTATGGAAACAGGACCTGTTGCAGGATATCAGGTTGTTGACGTAGGTGTTGAGCTTTATGATGGTTCATATCATGAGGTCGACTCATCGGAAATGGCATTCAAGATTGCCGCATCGATGGCATTCAGAGAAGCTGCAAAGAAGGCAAGTCCTGTATTGCTCGAACCTATCTTTAAGGTTGAGGTTACAGTTCCTGATGAATACATGGGAGATGTAATCGGAGATATCAGCTCAAGAAGAGGAAGAATTGAAGGTTCGGATATGAACAATGGTGCTGTGGCAGTAAGAGGATATGTACCTCTTTCACAGATGTTCGGATATGCTACGGATCTTCGTTCAAGAACTCAGGGTCGAGGTGTATATGTAATGCAGTTTGACCATTTTGAGAAATTACCGGACAGCTTACTTGATTCTATTAATAAATAGTTTTTTCTTTATCTTATAGAGAAGAAAGGGCCGGGATTCGCTGATGCGGATCTGAGAAAGGAGAATATAAAATGGCAAAGCAGAAGTTTGAAAGAACAAAGCCGCATATCAATATCGGAACAATCGGTCACGTTGACCATGGTAAGACAACTCTTACAGCAGCTATCACTACAACTCTTCAGCAGAGATACGGACTGGGTGAACAGGTAGCGTTCGACCAGATCGACAAAGCTCCTGAAGAAAAGGAAAGAGGAATCACTATCGCTACAGCACACGTTGAATACGAAACTCCTAACAGACACTACGCACACGTAGACTGCCCGGGACACGCTGACTATGTTAAGAACATGATCACAGGTGCTGCACAGATGGACGGAGCTATCCTGGTAGTAGCGGCAACAGACGGACCGATGCCTCAGACAAGAGAGCACATCCTGCTTTCAAGACAGGTAGGCGTACCATACATCATCGTATTCCTGAACAAGTGCGATATGGTAGATGACGAAGAACTGCTTGACCTGGTAGAAATGGAAGTAAGAGAACTGTTAGATCAGTATGAATTCCCAGGAGATGACACACCGATCATCAGAGGATCAGCACTGGAAGCACTGAACGATCCGGCAGGCCCATGGGGAGACAAGATCGTAGAACTGTTTGAAGCAGTAGACAGCTACATTCCAGAACCGGAAAGAGACAATGACAAGCCGTTCATCATGCCTGTAGAAGACGTATTCTCAATCACAGGAAGAGGAACAGTAGCAACAGGAAGAGTAGAAAGAGGAAGCCTGACAGTAGGAAGCGAAGTAGAAATCATCGGACTGACAGAAGAGAAGAGAAAAGTAGTAGTAACAGGAATCGAAATGTTCAGAAAGCTGCTTGAC
>JALEQY010000008.1 GCA_022763735.1 Clostridiales bacterium | reverse complement strand
AGAAAGAATGGCTGCAAACGATGTAATAGTAGACACTTCACTCAACGGATCCGGAGGGTGCGTTGACGGACATGCAGCAGAGGGCTTCCTGCCATCCTATAATTGGGACAAAAATATCATGGATGACTGGATCAAAACAGCTGGAACAACCCTCACCAAAACAGTTCTGAAGGAACGCGACACATGCTTCGGCTGTGCCATCAGGTGCAAAGGTGTCGTTGACATACCGGGCAAAGCCGAACCTAAATACGGCGGCCCTGAATATGAAACACTCGCCACATTCGGTTCATACTGCGGCAACACAGATCTGGGAGATATATGTCATGCCAATCAGCTGTGCAATATGTATGGCATGGATACCATCAGCTGCGGTGCTACTATCGCATGGGCTATGGACTGTTTTGAAAAAGGAATACTGACAACTGAGCAGACAGACGGACTCGAACTCAAATACGGCAACGGAGAAGTTTTTGATGCACTCATCAGAAAAATCGCATATAAAGAAGAAGGCATCGGTGCATTCCTGGCAAAAGGCAGTGCGGCAGCTGCAAAGGAACTCGGCCAGGAAGCCGAGGATCTGGTTGTAGCATGCAAGGGACAGGAATGGCCTGCCCACATGGTTCAGTTCAAGCCTAATCTGGCACTGAATTATGCAGCCAACCCGTTTGGTGCAGATCACCAGTCATCAGAACACGACCCTGCCCTTATGGCACCGGACGATGACCAGAACTGGCTGTGGCCTAACATGCTGGACACCTTCGAGAAATGTGACCGCTACGGTGTTCTTGATGACAACAAAGCGAGATTCGCCTATGCAACACAGAAATTCTATGCCATGATGGATACACTCTGCCTGTGCCAGTTCGCATGGGGACCTGCATGGCAGCTTTACGGCCCTGCAGAGTTGATCAAATTCTGCAAAACAGCTATCGGCTGGGATGTAACAATTGAGGAACTTCAGGAAATCGGAGAAAGACGAATCAATATGATGAAGCTGTTCAACCAGAAGCTGGGCTTCACAAGAAAAGATGACGTGCTTCCTAAGAAGGCTTTCCTACCTGTAGAATACACAGAAGGTGAAATTGCCCAGATAACTCCTGAGCAGTTCGAACAGACCCTGACCACATACTACAGATATGCAGGATGGGATCCTGTAACAGGAAATCCGACCGAAGAGACAATAAAACGTCTCGGTCTCGAATGGATATAACCATGGAAGATAAAATCAGAATTACTATTAATAAAAAAGAAGAATTTATCGGCAATAACACCACCGTTAAAGAATTAATCCAGTCGCGCGGTCTCAAGAAGGCCGCCGTCTGGGTCAACGGCAGCCAGCTCCTCAAGGCTCAATACGACACGTTCGTTTTGCATGAAGGTGACGAGGTGAAGCTTCTGAGAATCATGGCCGGAGGCTGAGTCCTGCACATTGATAACGCCGGACAAAACCTGGTCGTTTTGCATAAATAACTAAAAATTCAGATAAAATTCAATTAGTATGCCAGAATAAGCTCTTGAAGATATCAAGGGCTATTTCAGCATACTAATTATGCTTTTTACAGCAAGTTAGTACCATTTTTGACAGAGCCTTCATTGACACTTTGCGGCGAAAATTGCTATTATATATGTAATAATGTTATCAAAACATTAACAATCAGCAAGTAAACGTTATTTCTTAAAACAAAGAAAGCAAATGGAGGCAATTATGAATTTGCAGAAAATGACTCTGAACATCAACGGTGCAGACCGTATGTTCATTTGTGATCCCGAAAAGGACACTCTGGCTTCCGTACTTCGCCGTCTCGGCCTCACTGGTACAAAGGTAGGCTGCGGCACAGGTGTATGCGGAGCATGTTCAGTTATTCTCGACGGAAAAGTCATCCGTTCATGTACCAAGAAAATCAAGAGCGTTAAAGAATACAGCTCGGTAATCACTATCGAAGGTATCGGTACTGTTCTTCATCCTCATGCTCTCCAGTATGCATGGGTTCATCTGGGTGCTGTACAGTGCGGTTTTTGTGTACCTGGATTTATCGTATCAGCATTCCAGCTTCTTCAGGAAAATGACAATCCTACAAGAGAAGAAGTAAGAGACTGGTTCCAGAAACACAGAAATGTCTGCAGATGTACAGGCTACAAGCAGATCGTAGATACTGTAATGGAAGCTGCTGCAATCATGCGCGGTGAAAAGACATTCGAAGACATCACTTACGACTGGTCAAAGGATATCGGCAACTTCTATGGCAAGCCGCTCATCA
This sequence comes from Clostridiales bacterium, assembly GCA_022763735.1. Lineage (GTDB taxonomy): Bacteria > Bacillota > Clostridia > Peptostreptococcales > Anaerovoracaceae > Lentihominibacter. Next base: position 5,982 of record JALEQY010000008.1, on the reverse strand, counting down.
GACCAAACGCTATGGCTAAGGCCTGCGGTGTATGCGACTACGGTGATGATGTTGAACTCCACATGCCGGCTGAAACACTTAAAGTTGAACTGGTTCAGCCAAGAAAATACAGCCATGCCAAGATCATCAACATCGACTGCACTGAAGCAGAAAAGATGCCTGGTGTTGTGAAAATCGTTACAGCTAAGGATGTTGAGGGTGCCAACAAGCTGATGACTTATGCATTCTCAGAAAGAACTGTTGAACTCCAGCAGGCTCACCACATTCTGGCAGATGACAAGATCCTTTATTACGGTGACGTAGTTGCACTGGTTTGTGCTGACACAAGAGAGCATGCCAAAGCAGCTGCTGCAGCAGTAAAGGTTGAACTGGAACCGCTGCCTGAATACATGACATATCTCGAAGCAGTTACTCCTGATGCAGAGAAAATCCACGACTGGCTGCCTGATACATATGGTGCCAACATCTATTCAGAGCTTCCTGTTCTCAAGGGTGACCATGAACACGTTCCTGAGCTCATCGAAGATGCAGCATATTCAGTAGAAGGTTCGTTCTACTCATCAAGAGAGCCGCACATGTCAATCGAAGGTGACGTAATGCAGGCTTACTACGATGAAGATAACAACCTCTGTGTACACTGCAAGACAATGACATTATACTTCGACAGAGACGATATGGCAGAAGCTATCGGTATCCCTGTTGAAAACCTCAGAGTTATCGAAAACCCTACAGGTGGTTCATTCGGATGGGCAATGAGTGCACATACATATGCAATGGTAGGTATTGCTACCAAGGTTACTGGAATGCCTTGCTCACTCTCAATGGACTACGCTCAGTTCATGGCAGTGTCCGGTAAGCGTTCACCGACCTACTTCAATGCCAAGCTGGCATGCGACAAGGACGGTAAGTTCGTTGCAGGTGAATTCGATGCAGGACTCGACCATGGTCCATTCTTCGAACTGGGTGATGACAAGCTCACTAAGATTTCAAGATTCATGTTCTACCCTTACTACATGCCAAATGCAGTAGGACTCTCAAGAGTAGCAGTTACCAACCACTCATTCGGTACTGCATACAGAGGCTACGGTGCTCCGCAGGCATTCACTGCATCAGAAGCACTGGTAGACATGCTGGCAGAAAAAGCCGGAATCGACCCGTTCGAAATCAGATACAAGAATATAGCAAGAGAAGGTCAGGACAACCTGAACCAGTACCCTTTCCTCCACTATCCAATGGAAGAAATGATGGACAAGATGAAGCCTCACTATGAGGAAGCTGTTGCTAAAGCCAAAGCTGAATCAACAGATGAAATCAAGAAGGGCGTAGGTATCGCATGGGGCGGATACAACGTAGGTCTTGGTGCAGTTGACGAAGCTCACGTAGCTCTCGAGCTGATGCCTGGCGACAGACCTAAGTTCAGAAAATACGACACATGGCAGGATCAGGGTCAGGGCGGAGACCAGGGTTCACTCATCTGTACTCTGGAAGCACTCAAGCCTTACTTCCCTGACGTAACTCCTGACGACATCAAGCTGATCCAGACAGACAGCAAATACTGTCCTAACACTGGTGAATCAGCTGGTTCAAGATCACACTATGCTAATGGTAAAGCAAGCATCGTAGCTGCAAAGAACATTGCAGATGCTATGAGAAAGCCTGACGGCACTTACAGAACATATGACGAAATGATCGCAGAAGGAATCCCTACAAGATACAACGGAGACTGGGCAACAGTTGACGAATACGATTACTTCTACGACCTCGACCCTAACGATGGAAGCGGCAACCCTACTTATACATACACATATGCCCTCTTCATGGCAGAAGTTGATGTAGAAGTAGCTACAGGTAAAACTACATGTACAGGTATGACATGCGTATACTGGATTGGTAAACCTGGTAACATCCAGGCAGTAGAAGGTCAGATCAACGGCGGTATCTCACACGCTATCGGATTCGCACTGAGCGAAGACTACAGCGATGTAAAGAAGCACGACAACATGTTCCGTGCAGGTGTACCGTACATCAAGGATGTTCCTGACAAGCTGGTATCAATCGATGTTGGCGGACATGATCCAAGAGGACCTTTCGGTTCATCCGGAGCTTCAGAAGCATTCCAGTCATCAGACCACATGGCAGTAATCAACGCTATCAACAATGCAGTAGGCGTAAGAATCTACGAAATCCCTGCTACACCTGCTAAGATTAAAGCCGGAATTGATGCTCTCGCTAAGGGCGAACCTAACCCTAACGAGCCTGAACCATACTTCCTGGGATCAGACCTGTATGATGCTATCGAAGATATCAAGAACAACCCACTCACACCTTCCAAGCCTGAAAACGTTGAATTCGGTTCACTTGGTAAAGAAGGAATCCAGTGGAAATAGCATGACGTATGATATACACTGATGGTGTATGTCATCTTGTGCGAAAGAAAAGATGAAATCGCGGGGCGTGCTGTTCATGCACGCTCCGCTTTGTTCAATGAGGAGAGAAAATGCAAAAATACTATCAGCAGTTTGACACCTGCAGAGAACGCGATATCCCCGCATGCGCAGACGTGTGCCCTTTCAAAATGGATATACTGACAATTCAGGACAGAATTGCAGGCGGACGCTTCAATGCCGCTTATAAATCAATTCGCGACTGCGTCGTATTCCCGGGCATCGTTTCGGAGCTGTGTCCAGGCTACTGCGAAAATGTCTGCATACGACAATCAGTAGACACACCTGTGCAACTCCGGCTCATGGAAAAGTCTGTCGTTGCTAGTGCGACCCGCAAGACGCCAAATAAATATAATCTTCCTGCCAGAAAACAACGTGTTGCTGTTATCGGCGCGGGAATTTCCGGTATGGGCTTCGCTTTTCGCATGGCTTCGAAAAAGTACGATGTCACAGTGTTTGAGAAGAACTCAAAAATCGGCGGCCGCCTGGCAGAGCTGATGGATGAGGCAGCCTATATGGCTGAATTCGACCTACAGTTCAAAAACGAAAAATATGAGCTGATTACAGACACCGAAATCACTGATATCAGACAGCTGTGCAAAACTGAAGTGCCCGTTGATCCCGACGGCAATGCGATATCAGATGATACCGGCATATTCGATATAATCTATGTCGCCACCGGTAAAGGCGGACGTGACTTCGGTGTGCCTCTGCGCGATGCTGACGGCAGCGACGGCTATATGATGGTAGGCGAAACAGCAGTACTCATCGGCGGCGAGGTATGCGGCAGGGATCTGATGCACGCTCTAGCTGACGGCATCAACCTTTCAGTGGTGGCAGAGGGTTTTCTCAAAACGAAGAAAATCGAATATCCGGGCGAAACGGCTCCTACAGGCTGCGTCCCTGATCTACAGGCACTGAAGGCTTCACCTGCAATAATCCCGGCCGAGACCACCCTCACCGAAGACGAATGTATTGCAGAAGCCAGCAGATGTATACGATGTCAGTGCAACTCATGCGCTACACACTGCGACCTTGTGGACTTTTACGAGAAAATGCCTGTGAAAATGCGTGACGAAATTTTTCTCTCGTGCAAGCCGGCAGGTTCTCTGGTTCACAAATCTCCTGCTCGAAAATATGTTGCTGCCTGTACAATGTGTGAGCTTATGGAGGAGGTGTGTCCTGAACATATCGATCTGTGCGGCATGGTCAAATATGCGCGTCACAAAATGCATGAAGCCGACAAGGTTCCTGCGGCATACCGCCAGTATTTCATGCGGGACATGGCATTTGCCAACGGCGAATATTCAGCTGTAAAGCGCACGGCGCCTGGTATTTCCGGCTGTTCTTCCGGTACTGGAACCGCATATGCATTTTTCCCCGGCTGCAATCTGGGTGCTCTGGATCCTGATTACGTTATCAGGCCATATAAATGGCTACTTTCGAAACGACCCGACACCGCCCTGCTGCTGCGCTGCTGCAGCATCCCGGTGGACTGGAACGGCGACAGCAACCTTCACAGTGAAGAAATAGCCGGTCTGAAGCAGGACTGGGAAGACCTGGGACAGCCGACACTGATTATGGCGTGCATGTCATGTCAGAAACATTTCAGAGAGTATCTCCCTGAAATCCCGACAATATCACTCTATGAGCTTCTCGAGGAATGGGGATTCGTGCAGGATGACCCTATCGGGGAGTCCGGGAGTTTTGCCATCTTTGACCCTTGCTCCGCCCGAAATGATAATACAGTTCAGGAAGCAGTCAGAAAGCTTCTGGCAGCATCAGACGTACACACAGATGAGCTTCCTGAAGGAAACAGGCACGGCTGCTGCGGTTTCGGCGGAATGGGAAGTATTGCAGCTCCTGATTTTGCAGAATACGTGGCACGCCAGAGAGCAGAACTCAGCGATGCACCATATATCGTATACTGCTCCAACTGCAGAGATATTTTCTGCGACAGAGGCAAAAAAGCTCTACACATCCTTGACGTACTCTTTGCGATAGATCCTGAGGGCACCAGACCTCAGCCTGATCTGACCCAGCGAAGGCGCAACAGGGTTGAGCTGAAGAAACGACTGCTTGAAGAAATATGGAAAGAAGAACCTGAAATGAAATCATACGAAAGCGAATTCACCCTCATTATGCAGGACAAGGTACGTGAAAAAGTCAACAGGCAGCATATACTCGAGGAGGATATCTGCGCTGTTATCTCAAACGCAGAGGCTACAGGCAGGCGTGCCCTTGACCCGTCAACAGGCCACTACAAAGCCTACAGGGAAATCGGACACATCACCTGCTGGGTTGAATACGCGCCGGTGCCGGCAGATGAATACGGGCTGACGAACGCTGCCTCCATTGAGAGCTCTTCACCAGCGGCATCACCGGACAGATGCTTTGAAATATTCAACACCTATACCCACCGAATGAAAATAGAACTGGAGGCGATCTGGAATGGAAGAAAAACAGAAGCTCATATGTGATAAGTGCAAAGTCGAAATGGAGGAACTGGATGCACAGTTCTCTTACCTCGGCAAAAGCTTCCGTCACAAGGTCACCAGATGCCCCGAGTGTGGACAAGTGTGCCTCTCCGAGGAACTGGTGACAGGCAGAATGAGCCAGGTGGAATCTATGATGGAGGATAAATAATGAGTAATTTTTATGCCCGTGCATGCAAAAACGGGCACGTCAACATAACATACAGGCGGGCAGGCGAGAATGAACACTGCCCGGAATGCGGACTGCCGCTCATAGATTCATGCCCTGAATGCGGCAACCTGTTAAAACAGTGGCACTATTACGGCATGGTGTATCTGACACCGAAGAATCTGAAATTCGAGCTGCCGGATGTGTGCCCGAAATGCGGTGCGCATTTCCCGTGGAGCAGCAGAAACTGTCAGCGGACTTAGGTTAATACATTACATTTTAATGGTTCAGATAATCTGACTCAGTGCAGCAGTTCGGCAATCATGTGTCTTATTTACAGCAACTTAATGTGCCAAAACTCCGCCTCCTTTGTTGACACTGCCCCAAACAAGCTGTTAAAATATATTATCAGAATATTTCAAATCTGACGCAGCAAGTAACACCACAATTTCATAAAAAACGGAGGCAATTATGAAGTTAAGAAAAATGACTCTGAACATCAACGGCGCAGACCGGATGTTTATTTGTGATCCCGAAAAAGACACCCTCGCATCGGTACTCAGACGTCTCGGTCTGACAGGAACGAAAGTAGGCTGCAATACAGGTGTCTGCGGATCGTGTTCTGTTATCCTGGACGGCAAAGTTATCCGTTCATGTACAAAGAAAATCAGTAAAGTGGAGGAATACAGCAAGGTTACCACAGTCGAAGGTATAGGCGCTCCCAACTACCTCCACCCTATCCAGGTTGCTTTCATGCACGCAGGAGCTGTTCAGTGCGGTTTCTGCACCCCGGGATTTATCGTATCCACATACCAGTTCCTTCAGGAAAACCCTGATCCGACAAGAGAAGAAGCCAGAGACTGGTTCCAGAAACACAGGAACATCTGCAGATGCA
>JALEQY010000007.1 GCA_022763735.1 Clostridiales bacterium | reverse complement strand
CGAATAAAAACTGGAGGCAATAAAATGATACGCTCAAAACAAGATGATACAACAACAACCTCCAGACTTCTTGTAGAATGTCTGGAAAACGAAGGTGTTCAGTATATTTTCGGAATACCCGGTGAGGAAAACCTGGAACTTATATCAGAATTAAAGGATTCAAAAATCAAATTCATTACAACACGGCATGAACAGGGTGCCGCCTTTATGGCAGATGTTTACGGTCGTTTAACAGGCCACGCAGGCGTTTGTCTGGCAACACTGGGACCCGGAGCGACTAATCTGGCCACAGGTGTTGCAGATGCCAACGGAGACGGTGCTCCTCTGATTGCAATTACCGGCCAGGTAGGAACCGAAAGAATGCATATAACCTCACACCAGTATATGGATCTTACTAAATTTTTCGAACCGATTACCAAAAGAACCAAAATGGTTGTAAGACCCGACACTATCAATGAAATAGTCAGAATAGCATTCAAATATGCCGAAAGTGAGCGACCGGGAGCATGTCACATAGATATTCCGGTTAATATTTCAAAAATGAAATTCTCTGCTTCTGAAAGGCCTCTGAAGCGTGAGCTGCCATTCAAAGAAAAAGCAGTAGACAGATCAATATCAGAAGCAGCAAAGCTTATCAGCCAGGCATCGAACCCCATAATTCTAGCCGGAAGTCAGGCTATACGTGTTCATGCATCCAAAGCACTCACCCGCTTTGCAGAAGACCTTAAGATACCTGTCGTAAATACTATGATGGCAAAAGGCATCATTCCTTATGACAACAAATATGCCATGATGACAGTAGGCATTCCGCAATACGATCATGCCAACAAGCTGCTGGTTGACGCTGATCTTATCGTTGCCATCGGATATGACCTTGTTGAATTTTCACCGTTCCGCTGGAACCAGGACAACAATGCCAAAATCGTACATATATCCACTACACCGGCACACATCAATAAATACTATCAGTGTGATGTTGAAGTTATAGGAGATATTTCTGATGCACTTAACAGAATCGTTGATGAACTCAATGGAGAAAACCGGAATGAACCGGAAAATGCACTTAAAATAAGGAAAGCATTTGATGATTCTTTCGAAAAAGATGCCAGAAACGATAATTTTCCTATGACACCTCACAGAATAATCAGCGATGTGCGAAAGGCTCTGGGAAGAAAAGACATTCTCATCTCTGATGTCGGCGCTCACAAAATGTGGATAGCAAGACTTTATCACTGCTATGAACCAAATACGTGTATTATCTCAAACGGCTTTGCCACTATGGGCATCGGTCTGCCCGGAGCTGTCAGTGCCAAGCTGGTGCACCCTGAAAGACGAATATTGACAGTCACCGGAGACGGTGGTTTCATGATGAATTCTCAGGAGCTTGAAACAGCAGTAAGACTCAAGCTGAACATAGTAGTGCTTATAATGAATGACAGCTCCTATGGACTGATAAAATGGAAACAGATGGATCAGTACGGCGAAACATACTTCACGGATTTTACCAATCCTGATTTTGTCAAGCTTGCCGAATCCATGAACTGCATAGGCTACAGAGTTACCAAAGCATCAGATCTGTCTGAGCTCCTCGAAAAGGCGTTTCATCAGGATTGTCCTGTAATCATAGATGTTCCTGCTGACTACAGTGAAAACGTCAAGCTTTCGCAGAAACTTAAAAAATGGAGAGAAAAACTTGTTTCCAACAGAATGCGTCCTGAGGAAAAAAAATAAAAGGTTTAAAATTGTGATATTTGCAACATCACCCTGCACAAATTCATGTTATAATAATTTCATCGACAAAAACGGTTCTACCGTATCTATAGCAACATGAATTGAAGAAAGCAGGTGAATTAATGTTTGGACTTGGACCAGATGTAAAACGAAATGTTAACGAAGCTATAAAAAATACTATTGCTGAATTTGAAGCGAGAGATAATTTCACCACGAAGCTGGGCGAACCTGTTATAGGTTACGCAGATGTCAGAAATCCACTCTTTGATATGTTCTTCACAAGAGGCTTAAGCAAACACCCGAAGGAAATCCTTCAGGCAGGATATACTGTAGTTGTTTATTTCCTCCCTTACGATGAAGACGCTGTCAGAGAAAACCTCAACAGCAAGGAACCCGGCGAGAAATGGAAAAAAGCGTTTTTTGATACCATGTGGCTGTCAATGAGAATCAATGCCAACGTACGCCAGGTATTTGAAGATGTCGGCAGACTTACTTCACTGATGAACGTACCTACTGACTGGGACGAAAAACGACATATAGAAGGCTGGTCACACAAGCTTGCTGCTTTCGCAGCAGGTATTGGGGAAATCGGACCTGCAGGGTGCTTCCGTACTCCAGACGGCAGACTTGGCCGTGTAGGCGGAATAATAACTGACGGAATCTATGCAGCAGATTTCGATATGCTTTCAAACGAACAGCTTGAAACAGTGTATCAGCAGATTCTCACAGACAGCTGTTTCCAGGAAGCTGAGAATGTAGAATGCAGTGATGAAATGATAAGTGCCTGCCCGGGATGTGCCATCTCCAAAGGTGGTATCGACAGAGCAAAATGTCAGGAATACTGTAAAACAATAAACGAACATACACCATCACCGGATGTATGCGGAAAATGCTTCAGATTCTAAACCGCAGAATCCCAGAATGCAAATCCGATCACTGAACATATGATACCGATTGCCGCACCAGCTATGACATCTCTCGGAAAGTGCACTCCACCGGCAACTCTGGCAGATGCCATAACTATTCCGGCTGCACCGAGAACTGTGCCTGCCGCCGGATAAAATCTGAAAACAGTTGCGGCAATCACAAATATAGAAAAAATATGTCTGCTGGGGAATGATTTCCCCAGCGTTTCTTTTTTTATTACCGGAGGTGTATCAAAAACAGTATAAGGTCTGGGGGCATTGCAGATTCTCCTGAAAACGCTGACCAGGACAAATGAGACTCCGGGAACCAGCACAGCTCTCAGCAGTCCGGCATCCCTGTGCATAAAAAGTACGATAAGAAATACCGGATATGCCAGATAGACTGCCTTCGTCAGTATCCGGTCGCTCCATATCACCAGATTGTATATAAATGGTGAACTGTTTACTGAATCCATCATTTTAACATATGTTTCTTTTTTCATAATCTCCACCTGATGTTTCTTTTATCCCTGAACTGCACCTGCAATCCATTTACCGAGGAACACTCCTGCGATACACAGTACAAGACTTGCTGCAGCATAAATTGCGAAGGCTGTCCATTTTCCCGATTCAATAAGCCCCAGAGACTCCAGTGAAAAGGTAGAAAAAGTGGTGAAGCCTCCGCATACTCCGACTTTGAGCAGCATCATGGTGTGCCCGCCAAGCCACTGGCAGGAGTCAGAAGACCTGACGAGCATTCCGATAAGAACTGCACCTATCAGATTTACTGCCAGGGTGTGCAGCGGAATATCGCTTCTGTTCAGAAACGGTATCAGACTCACCAGATATCTTAAGACGGAACCTATGAATCCACCGGCTCCGACAGCTAAACAGTTTAACAGCATTTAATCCTCCTTAAAAAAAGATTGCCTCCCATCGGGGTGGCAATCTGAAACTTGACGCTCTGATTTCTCACGTCATCATTATATCATAATACTGCATTAAGTCCACAGTTTTTATCCCTGCACCACCGGTGACTGGGCCACCAGCTTGCGTTCATGTGTGTTTGTCATAAAAACCTCCCCTGCACACAAAAAACACACGTCCAGCATGTCCCGTGATCAGATTTACGAGCTATGCTCTACGTGTGTCGTTTTCATTAATTGTATTTAATTGTATATATATTTTAATAAAAATACGGAGTAAAATCAAGCTATTATCTTGCGGTTTTTAAATTCCCATGCCGTAAATTTCCACCTGCTGAACCATATGCCCGATATTACCTTCCCCGGCGAATCTTTCCAGATCAAAAAAATCCTCATCCAGAGTCAGCCAGTGCAGAGGATGTTTTTCGGGTTTCAGTTCCACCTCATCCTTGAGAACACCGGCATATATTTCCACATAGCAGTCCTGATTATAGTATGTGAAATCCATCATGTGTGTCAGCATGACATCTGCAGAGGTTATCCCTGTTTCCTCCTGCAGCTCCCTGTATGCCGCATGAAAATGATCCTCACCTGTATCTATCTTACCTCCGACCAGATTGAATTTACCCTCGTAGGGATCACTCAGCCGTCTGCAGAACAGCAGTCTGTCCCTGTCTCTGTTATATATCATAATGCAGTTATATCCTTGCATTGTTCACCTTCCTGCAGCCTTACCTATCCCTTCACAGAAGGTAGGATGAGGGTATATGAACTTCGACATATCATCAAGAGTCAGCTCCGATGCTATAGCCTGCGAAAACTGTGAAATCATATCTGTCGCTCTGGCACACATCATCTGCGCCCCAAGAATCTTCTCGCTTTCTGCATCAGCGATGATCTTAATGAACCCTCTCTCCTGCTGTGTCAGAACAGACTTGCCATTGCCGCTCATAGGATATTTCCTGGCAATAACCTTGATTCCGGCTTCCTTCGCATCATCGGCAGTGATACCTACACATGCTATCTCTGGATCGGTGTATACACATGACGGAACTTCATTCATACGTACAGGCGGCTGTCCTCCGGCAATATGTGCCGCAGCATTCCTGCCCTCAGCACTGGCCACATGCGCCAGCTGGATTCCTCCGATGGCATCTCCTATAGCGTATATACCCGGAACGCTCGTCTCATAATTCTCATCAACCACGATACGTCCCTTTTCCATCTTCAGCTGTTTCACCTCTTCTGAGCTTTCATCACAAATAAGTCCGTCGGTATAAGGTCTGCGTCCTGCAGCGATAAGGACCATCTCACCCTCGGCTTCACACGCTTTGCCCTTTTTCTCGTATATGCAGCGCAGAGTTTTACCGTCACTGCCTGGAGTTATTTCCTCCACTCTCGAGTTTGTGTGAATGTCCACACCTCTCTTGCCAAGAACCATGGATACACTTCTGCCGATTTCCTTATCGAGATTGCATAGAGCACGCTTCAGGAATTCTATCACAGTCACACGGCATCCGAGACTGCTGTATATTGCAGCGAATTCTATACCGATAACTCCTCCTCCAATGATTACCAGGCTCTCCGGAATACGATCCAGCGACAGCATTTCATCGCTGGTAACCACATTCGGCAGATCGCTTCCTGGGATCGGAGGCACTCCAGGTACTGATCCTGTGGCAATCATGATGTTGTCAGCCTCAATCAGTGAATCGCCGACCTTCACATGGTTTCTGTCGGTAATAACTCCTGTACCCTCGATTATATCGACTCCGCAGTGCTCCATTGTGTACGTCAGCCCTGATCTGAGCTTATCAAGAATGCTCTCCTTGTTTTCCTGAAGTACCGCTGCATCAACTTTAAGATTTTCATTATTGATGATACCGATACCGTTGCCCTCTCTGGCCTCTCTGTACAGCTCTGCTGTATGCAGTATGGTTTTGGTCGGTATACATCCCCGGTTCAGACATGTTCCGCCTATACAGCTTTTTTCTATGATGGCCGTTTTCAGGCCTCTTGATGCAGCCTCTTCAGCTGCATCAGTGCCTCCCGGTCCGGCTCCTATAATAATAAGATCATATTCTTTGTCCATATTTCCGCTCCTGATGAGATTACTCTTCTGCTCCAAAGTCGAATCGTACTACAGGCTTTCTTGCTGCGGTCACTTCATCCGGTCTTCCTATAACTGCATTGTGTGGTGCACTGTGAAGCTTATCAGGATTGCTGTAAGCTTCTTCATGTATCTTCAGCAGTACCTCAACCGCTTTATCCAGTTCTTCTCTGGTTTCTGTCTCCGTAGGTTCAAACATGAGAGCTTCATGAACAATAAGAGGGAAATAGATTGTAGGAGGATGGATACCGTAATCGATCAGTGATTTAGCGATATCAAGCGCCGTTATTCCCGTTTCCTTCTTTATGTCAACAGCACTTATAACGAATTCATGCATACAGCCCTTGTCATAAGGAACAGTGTACACTTTTTCCAGCTTCGCCTTCATATAGTTCGCGTTCAGCACCGCATTCTTTGCTGCTTCCGGTACTCCCTCACGTCCCAGGGTAAGCAGATATGACAACGCCTTCACAACCACCAGTGCATTACCGTAGAATAAACCTACTGAGCCTATTGTATCCGGTGCAGCTTCAATATCATATTTACCGGCGTCGGTTTTACCGATGCGTATGCCCGGCAGGAATCCTGCCAGAAAATCCTTGCATGCCACAGGGCCGCTTCCCGGACCTCCGCCGCCATGAGGAGTCGAGAAAGTCTTGTGGAGATTCATGTGCATAACATCAAAGCCCATATCTCCCGGACGTACGATTCCCATTACAGCATTCAGATTTGCACCATCGTAATAGCACAGACCTCCTGCGTTATGAATTATCTCTGTTATTTTCAGGATATTCCTGTCAAATATACCCAGTGTATTCGGATTCGTCAGCATCAGACCTGCCGTATCATCTCCAACGGCAGCAGCAAGCTGTTCAAGGTCTATCCCGCCTTCTTCGCTGGAAGGTACGCTTACAACTTCGTAACCGCACATTGATCCGCTGGCAGGGTTTGTTCCATGAGCTGAATCAGGCACTATTATCTTGTTTCGCTTAGTATCATTATTGGCAGTATGATATGCCTTGATCAGCTGTATCCCTGTGAATTCTCCATGGGCTCCAGCTGCCGGCTGGAAGCTCACCGCATCCATTCCGGTAATCTCTCTGAGATACTTCTCCGCTGTATCAAATATTTCAAGCCATCCCTGAACAGATGATACCGGCTGTAGCGGATGTATATCTGTCAGTTCATCGAGACCGGCAGCATCTTCGTTTACTTTCGGATTATACTTCATTGTGCATGAACCTAACGGATAAAACCCATCATTCACACCATGAGATCTGTCAGCCAGCCTGCTGTAATGCCTGCTGATTTCTGTTTCAGACACTTCCGGAAGGTTCAGTTTTTTACTTCTGCAGAAAGCAGGGTCAAATTCAACCTCAGGAACATCGCATTCCGGCAGGATAGTAAGCTTCTTTCCAGGAACGCTTTTTTCAAAAATAAGATCCATTGCTACGCCTCCTTCCCGCTGATAACTGCTTTAACGATTTCTGCTGCATTGTCTATCTCTGCTCTGGTATTCACCTCTGTCGCACACCAGAGAATTCTGCTGTCATCAAGCTGAAGACCTCCCAGAATACCATTATCGTCCAGTGCCTTAAGTATGGCTTCACAAGAAGTACCTTCAGGCAGTACAGTTACAAATTCATTAAAGAATTCATTGCTACTTTCAGTTTTCAGCCCGGCATCTCCCAGCTTTAATGCCAGATAGTGAGCTTTCGCCGCACACTGACGTGCAGCTTCCGCAATACCTTCAGGCCCCATTGCTGACATATAAACTGATGCAGTAAGGGCACACAAGGCCTGATTGGAGCAGATATTGGAGCTGGCTTTCTCTCGCCTGATATGCTGTTCTCTTGCCTGAAGTGTCAGTACAAAAGCTCTGTTACCATCATCATCTGTTGTCTCACCTACAATTCTGCCCGGTATTTTTCGCATCATATCCGCCTTAACGGCCATGAATCCCAGATAAGGACCTCCAAAGGAAAGAGGCATACCCAGAGGCTGACCTTCTCCTACTGCTATATCGGCACCGTATTCACCTGGTGTTTTTAACACTCCGAGAGAAATCGGCTCGCATCCCATGATGAATTTTGCCTTGACATTATGTACAATTTCAGCCATTGCTGCAGGGTCTTCGAGAAGACCATAGTAGTTCGGCTGTTCCATGTAAAAGCACGCCGGCTTATCTTCCTCCTCCAGCAGCTTTCTGAGCATATCAAGGTCTGTAACATGTTCATCGGTTTCAGGAACAACAACTACTTTTACATCAGCAGCATTACTGTATGTCCTGATTACCTTGAGCACATTCGGATGAACTGAAGCAGAAACGAAAACAGTCTCATGTCGTCTGTCTCTGCACATCATTACTGCCTCTGCAGCAGCAACAGCTCCATCATAAACGGATGCGTTGGAAACATCCATTCCTGTCAGCTCGCATATCATAGTCTGATATTCAAAAATTGACTGCAGTATTCCCTGACTCAGTTCTGCCTGATAAGGTGTATACGCAGTTACGAACACTTCTTTTTCTACAACACTTTTTACTATAGAAGGTATATAGTGTCTGTAAGCACCTGCTCCTCTGAAACAGCTCTTATACTTCTTATTCTTTTCGGCCATTTCCTTCATGCTGCGGATAACTTCAAGCTCACTTTTACCTTCCGGTATGTCCAGTCCTTCGGAAATAACCATCTCCTGAGGAAGTCCGCAGAACAGTTCATCAAAACTGCCGCATCCGGTTTCCCTGAGCATTTCCATCTGTTCTCTCTCCGTGTTAGGAACATAGGAACCCATTTAAACACCTCCTTGACATTGATGTTTTATTATCTGCAGTAGCATTACTCTTCAACAGTTTCAATATATGCTTCGTACGCGTCAGCATCCATAAGTTCTGCAAATCCTGTGATTCCTTCAACCTTGACAAGCCATGCACCATATGGATCCGAGTTTATCTGCTGAGGCTCGTCCAGAAGCTCTTCATTGATTTCCGCGATTGTTCCGGCAGCAGGCAGCAGTACATCTGATACAGCTTTTACTGATTCAACATCTGCGAACACCTCATCAGCATCGAATTCATCACCTTCTTCAGGCAGATTGATAAATACCAGGTCTCCCAGTTCCTGCTGAGCGAAATCAGTCAGGCCCACAAGCGCTGTAGTGTCATCGATCATCTTAACCCATTCGTGTGATTTTGAATACTTTAATTCTCCAGGAAAATTCATAATAATACCTCCATTATTGATTTCAATATCGTTCAGGCGATCTTCCCGCCATAATAAACTCTGCTGTTTCCGATGTCTATCGGATTTTTCTTGCTTCTATATAATATCTCTTATCTTCGGCATGTCCCATAGAGAAAGTCTTTCTCGGGAGAGCTCCGTCTGACACTATGCTCTCAAACAGACAGTGTTTCTCCATAGGCGGAAGCATGAATGCTATGCATCCGGGACGTGCTCCGAAATCTCTGGCTACCTCATCATGGATATAATCAACAGAACCGCTGTTGTTCTGCAGATAATCATCAATGAATTTCTGCAATGTTCCTACAGGAAGATTGGAATCAGAACCCATTATCGTGATAAATCCATTTCCTTCTTGTGTCACATATTCGATAACATGACCTGCCTCATCAGCACCTTCTTTGTGATCAGGATAGAAGTTTCTCAATCCTTCAAGAACCTTTGTCGGATCAACATCGAACATCACCCGATGAATCGGTTCAAAGGACAGAGCATCATCATAGAGGTTCACGATTTCCGCCAGTGCCCATCTTGCCGGATGAACAGCAGCCGCTTCACTGCCTATCTCCTGCTTCAGTTCTTCGTAGCATGCTTTCGCAGTTGCCAGCGAGTGATTTCCGTCACCTACTGCAAACAGAAGCTGTGAATCGCTGCTCGCATCAAGCAGTTTGTTGAGAGCATCAGAAATGCCTTTCTTCTGATCATCCGGAACAAGATATGCAGAAGCATGTCCGCCGCCTTCCATCAGATCAAAATCATAGAGACAATCTTCTCTGCATTCTGCAAGAGGTCCTATAACCGTATTGTCCGGGTCGTCTATAAGCAGCATGACATGAGGCAGTTCAATTGAAGCTTCACGTCTAACAGCCTGTCTAGGCGGTATGCGTTCCAGAACAGTTCCTTCGGTTGCACGGATAAGTGAAGTGCTGCCTTTATTGTAATCATAGCACTCCAGATCCACCATGCCTATAATGCCATGCCTGATTCTGCCGTCACTCTGAACACGTTCAAGATATATGAATGAATCTTCATATGTCCTGAACACTCCCTCCTGAATATACTGATCCATGGCATTATGAATTCCCTTTATTCTTTCCTCAGTGTTTCCGCCGGAAAGGTACATTTCCGGCAGAATCAGTCTGAAGGTCGATACAGAATCTCCTGCTGCTTCTTCAACACGTTCCCAGTATTCAGGCTGAGATGTGAACTGGTCGCATGCCACGACTGCCCATTTTTCCCATTCACAGTCTGCCGGAAGCATGATATCAGCCGGCGCGAAACCTATTCGTCCGAATTCTTTGTTTCTATCTGTATTTCCCATTTATTGTCTCCTTTATATTTTATAATCGCTTTTTACAGCCCTAAGCGCACTGCAAAATCCTCAAGTGCTTTTTCCATATCAGAATCATCGAAGCAGTACTTCATAACAGTAAAACCGCTCCTGAGTTTCTTAACCTCTTCTTTGACATCTTTGCATCTGAGAGCACAGTCTGCCATCAGTTCAGCCACCTTGGCAAATTCCTTCTCAGTGAATCCGAAGCGGGTCATTTCTGATACGCCAAGTCTCAGTGCTCCAGAAGCAGTGAATCCTTCTTCATAAGGAGTTGCCTGATAGTTGCAGATAAGGTTATTATCTTCCAGTCTCTGTGCAATTTCAGGACCGGTACCGTATCCGACACTTACAATCACCTGATGAGTTTCAGTATATCCTATAGAAGGATCACCTTCAACCTGGAAGCCTGCATCAGCCAGACTCTTAGCAAAGCTCTTGGCGTTCTTTATGATGCTCTTCTGATATTCATCCTTGAAGGTGTTCATTTCATATGCTGCCATCAGCAGTGCCAGCTGGGTACCGAGATGATGATTACTTGTGCTTCCCGGGAATGCTCTCGACTGTATTGTTTCCCATAATCCATATTTAAGGTCGCTCTTATCCCAGTTTACACCTATAACTCCACGCTGAGGCCCGAAGAATGTCTTGTGAGTTGAACCTGTAACAATGTCGGCGCCATCTTCAAACGGTTTCTGGAAATAATCTCCTATCAGTCCCAGAACATGAGCCATATCATACATGATATTTGTATCATAACCCATCTTCTTGACAAAGTCGCTGATTTCTTTAACAGGCTCTTTGTAAAGAACCATGCTCTTGCCGAATATAATGAGCTCAGGTCTGTACTCATCTATAACCTCTTTGGTCTTTTCAACATCAATTCTGTACGGATCTGCTTCGCATACAGGGAAGTTCACAACAGCTTTCTTCTCTGTAACAGGATCAACGGCAACGAAATCCTTTAATGCTCCCATCGGCTGCGCCGAGAGGTGTCCGCCTTTGATAATGTGATTGTTCAATATGTATCCCAGACGCTTTGGCTCAACCTTCCTGTTAAGTCTGTTCTTGAAGTCAACGAGAGCTGAGAACACACAGGTGTTTGACATCTGTCCGCTGAGCACTCTTGTTTCAACTTCTTTGCATCCGAGGAATTTTGCCATCTCCTGAGCCAGCATTTCCTCAACTCTGCCGATAAATTCTGTTCCCTGGTAATAGAACACTTCTTCATCATAGAAGGAAGCAATCTTTCTGTGCTCTGCATATCTGAAGCAAGGATCTGATATCTGCAGCATTCTTACTGCCTTGGATGCAGACATTTCAGACGGAATCATATTGATGCATTCCTCCTGTCTCCATACATGGTTTTCGAGAGCATCACTGATCAGCTTCATCGCAGATTCATGGGTCTGAGTCTTTGGAGCCTCCACTTCCTCTTCATCCTCACGATAAAGGATAACTCTTGTAAACGGAGGTGCATCGTTCTTCATATGGTATTCAGGTATCACTGCATCGATAAGCTTTCCTCTGATGTCCACCTGTACCTTTTCATCGTTGAGCACGTCGCTGTCTATGAAGCAGAATCCTATACTTCTTCTGTTGATCTGATCTGTAATTTTAGTACTTAATCCCTTACCTTCAGATACATAGTAAGGAACCATTGTTCCGCTTGTTACGTATCCTATCTCTTTACCGTCTTTCATTACAGGGCATCCTGCTCTCATAACGCCTCGTCCCAGCAATGTAATAGGCATCATTCTTCTAGGTAATGCTTCACAATCCGTAAAATCTCTGTTATTGATTCTGATGAAAGCTTCCTGCTGTTTCTTCAGGCTGCTGCGTCCGATATAATCACCCTTCTGATCAGAAAAGCTTACTGCGAATTTTGCCAGCGGTATTGCGAAAATAGGGATTTCTTTACCGTCCTTATCTTTTCCCAGTTCATGGCCATGCAGCGGCATTCCGGCTTCAAGACGAGTTGTGTCTCTGGCTCCCAGACCTGCAGGCTTTGCACCTTCTTCAATCAGTCTGTCCCACATTCTTTCTGCATATTCGCTCTTAATATATATTTCATATCCGATAGGTTCACCTGTATAACCTGTTTTAGCTACTCTCATCACCATGTTGTCCATTGATGGGACTGTAAGTGTATTGAGTTCATTTCTCATAGGCTCTGTCAGCTGCACATCTCCGCCAACGATTCTCTGCAGGATATTCTTTGATTCAGGACCCTGCACTGCGATTGCCGCCCACTGGGCAGAAACATTCTCAAGAGTGGCATCAAATGCCTTGATCTGTTCATTGAAATGCTCCAGCACAACATCTGTATTGGCAGCATTTACAACTACTGTGAAATAATCTTCTTCAAAACAGTATACATATGCATCGTCGATAGCTCCTCCCTGTTCGTTTGGAACTATTGAATACTGTGCCTTATTCAGTTCGAGTGCCTGCACATTGTTTGTCAGCACGTGCTGGAGGAATTTGACTCTCTCCGGTCCTCTGACATTCAGTCTTCCCATATGTGACACGTCAAATATACTGCATGCATGTCTTGTATACATATGTTCAGCAATTATCCCTGTCGGATACTGGATAGGCATCTCCCAGCCTCCGAAATCGACCATTTTGGCACCAGCCTTCACATGCGCATCATACAGCTGTGTTCGCTTTAACTCACCCATTTCCTCTCCTCCTTGAATTCCTGGAAACAAAAAAACGCACAAATATAAAGTAGGTATATATCCGCGCGCTCTGTCCGTTTAACCTGAAAGATTTATCCTCTTCGGTGCATTACTGCTTTCCAGAGTGTCGTCCAAACCTGGTCCTTTTGCCTGAGAGTTTTTCGCTCTGTTCACCTTCGGCGCCGCATAACTGCAGTCTCTCCCAGATTCTTCACCCGACTGTTAGAGAAATTTTAACATATTTCGCCTTTCGAGTCAAATTATTCTGACTATATATAGTCCTCCAGTCTGTTTATTTCAGACTCTGAATCTTTAAGAAACATATCCACATGATATCCGTCTGTAGTTGCATGATGACAGGTAATTGACAGCGGCGATTGTTTTCGGCCCTCTGCATCCTCATATATTTTCCCTGCTTCCACCGACGGGAAAAAGCACGGTTTATTATCATGTGTATGTACTGCAAAGTGCCTGATATTCCGGATCATATTCCGTCCACATCAGCGAGAATGTCTTATCGTCATCATGAAAGCTGGCATACAGCGGTGTCAGGGTTTCATAATATCCAAGCTGATCTTCCTGATACGCATATACAGCTTCTGCATTAATTCTGTAACATCAACATCAACCGTTAAAGAATAGGTGTGCCCACTTCTATGAGATTGCCGTCCGGATCGTAAAAACGAACAACCTTCTGCCCCCAGCTGTGGGTCATCAGTCTGTTGACATACTTAACTGACGGGTACAGCTTCTCCAGCTTCTGTACAAAATCTTCTATGTTTCGTTCTTCAAAGTAAAGCTCACATGAGTTATTCTCTGTTACAATGTCCTTTCCCAGAAAACCTTTCCATATTTTTTCGTCCTGCAACACAAGACCTTCAGTCAATATCATATTGCCATCATTGTCAACAACCAGTTCGAGACCGAACAGATCATGATAAAACTGACGTGCTTTTTCTATATCTTTGACAACGATCAGAACATTTTTTAATTTCATTATTGTTCCATCCTTTCGCGATTACATCTATTCTGAACCGCACAGGTTCTCTTCTCCCCATTCCTTCATAATAATCAAGAACGGACAGAAAGCTGTCGCCAAGTTCAGTCAATGTATATTCCACTCTTAGGGGCACTTCATGGAAATTGTTTTACATCGACTTACGGCTGATTCTGATTTTCTCACACCACCATCTCCCTTCACGACCATTATAACATCTCTGCTGTGCTTTTTACAGGTACTGCAAAAAAGTACAGTACTTTTACTTCTGATGTACGCTGCTATAATTAGGGTAACGAGGCAATCATACGCAGGTTTGCCTCGTCGCCTGCGTAAAAACATTTATATGAGGTGTTATTTATGCATTATACAGGAACTATCTGGCGTCCGCCTTATGAAGCAGAATCATTGCTTCTGGAAGTAACTGCAGGCTGTACTCATCATAAATGCAGTTTCTGCACGCTGTACAATATAAAAAAACAGATGCATAATGCTTTTCAGCTTTATGCATCTGTGTCAGATTATATCGCTCTTTATTTCCAGTGGTTCAGATTCGGGACTACAGCTTCCATATGTGCACGAACCTGCTCCGGAGGCCAGCTTTCACTTGACATATGTTCAACGCAGAAATCAATCAGCTGTTCAACACTTGTATACTTGAATTCTCCGTCAGTATAGCACCATTTGCAGTATTCTTCATTGAAAGAGCCATCCGTTTCCTTACTTATGGTTGAATCATCAAGCGGCATACCGCAGCACTGACAGATAAGCTGCCTTGGTGCGCCCAGAAGCGTATTTATCGATACGTCGAACAGCTTCGACAGCAGCTTCAGGGTTTCTGTACCAGGTACTGTATCACCGTTCTCCCAGCGTGACACCGCCTGCCGTGTAACAAACACTTTTTCTGCAAGTTCATCCTGAGACAGGCCGTTTTTCGTACGCAGTTCATGTATGACATCTTTTGTTTCCATTGTCATCACCTCCATACAGATAATATAACAGGTTATGGAGTATAGTACAAGCAACCTGCTGTTGCTGTGTTATTTATCCTTCTGAACCGGCGGCTTCCGGAGTTGTTGACATATGTCATTATCATGTTTATAATTATCTGCAGAACAATATATTAAGGAAATGCGGAATGAATTACGAAGAACAATATAGAGATAAGCTTACAACAGCTGAAGAAGCTGTAAAAATAGTAAAATCAGGTGACTGGGTGGATTATTCATGGTGCGTGAACCATCCTTTCGCCCTCGACAAGGCACTGGCAGCCAGAAAAGATGAGCTTGAGGATGTAAAGGTTCACGGCAGCACATGTCTGTGGATGCCGGAAATCTGCAAAGCAGAAGATGCCGGTGAACATTTCACCTGGGTTGCCTGGCACACCACAGGGATTGACAGGAAAATATTTAAAAAGGGTATGGGTTATTTCCAGCCTATGCGCTATTCCGAGCTTCCACGCTTTTACAGAGACGGCGCAGAACAGGTGGATGTTCTGATGATGCAGGTTCCGCCTATGGACAGATTCGGAAATTTCTCGTTCTCTGTATCTCCTTCTCATCTGGCTCAGCTCTGTGCTAAGGCAAAGCATATTATCGTAGAAATCAATGAAAATCTGCCGCGTACATGCGGACTGTATGATACAGAGCTTCATATCAGTAGGGTTGACGCCATCGTGGAGGGCCCCAATCCACCCCTTCCGCAGATGACAGTACCGGAACCGACAGCTATTGACAGGAAAATAGCATCACATATCCTGCCTCTGATTCCGGATGGCGCATGCCTTCAGCTGGGAATCGGCGGAATGCCTAATGCTGTCGGAGAAATGATCGCCCAGTCAGACCTTAAGGATCTGGGAATCCACACAGAAATGTACATAGATGCCTTTGTCGAGATCGCAAAGGCCGGTAAAATTACAGGCCGCTGCAAAACTACAGACAAAGGGCGTCAGGTTTTCGGCATGGCAGCCGGCACGGACAAGCTCTACCAGTATCTGGACGGCAATCCGGAAATCATGGGTGCTCCTGTAGATTATACCAATGATGTCAGAGTCATATCGTCTAATGACAATTTTATATCCATAAACAATGCTATCGACATCGACCTGTTTTCACAGGTAAATGCAGAATCCGCGGGGATCAGGCATATATCGGGTACAGGCGGTCAGCTTGACTTTGTAATGGGTGCCTACCTTTCTCAGGGAGGCAAAAGCTTCATATGCCTTTCCTCAAGTTATAAAGACAAGAACGGGAAGCTGCAAAGCCGTATACTGCCGACTCTGCAGCAGGGTTCTATCTGCACTACACCAAGAAGTACAGTTCATTATATTGTCACTGAATACGGAATCGCTGATATGAAAGGCAGAAACACCTGGCAGCGTGCAGAGTCCCTGATTGAACTTGCTCATCCGGATTTTCGTGATGAACTGATCCGTCAGGCAGAATCTATGGGAATCTGGAGAAATTCTAACAGACGATAGTAAATGTCTGCTCTATTGCGGCAGGCAGGAGCATATGGAGGGTTAAGAAAACTTCACTTTCATGCCAGAAATAATTCCTATTATTTCCCCGGCATTTCTTTCCGCATCACGCAGAGATATAATCAGCCTGTCGCAGACAGAAACAATATCAGTATCTTTCTGCGGCGTGTTCAGCACAGCTTTGATATTAACCTGCGGATTATGCTCAAGGGCATTCAGCATCCGCAGGATAGCTTCTAACGAATAGTTGGCACAGCGAAGCGATCGGATCATTTTTAACCGTTCTATATCATCACTTGTGTAAAAACGATATCCATTCTGTTTCCGTTTCACCTTAAGCAAGCCGTTCCGTTCCCAGTTACGAAGTGTATCCATAGAAATATCCAGATAATCCGATGCTTGTTTTCTTTTCAGACAAATTGAATCCTCTGCTGACTTACCGGATATGATCTGTTTTGCAATACGGATCGCTTCCTCAGTGTTTCTTTGTTCTCTTTGTATCTGTTTACGATATTCTTCGGCAAAACAAAGAGCTTTATCAAAATCTCTGCTGGCAGAAACTTTGACTGTCTCTACAATTTTCTTTCTCAGTCCGTTTTGAAGCACTTCTATCTTAAAAGCAATTCGAATGAGCTTCAGTTGTTCAATATGAAAATCTGTAAATATCCGATAGCCATTAGGCTTTCTTTCTGCCTTCGGTATCAGTCCCCATTCTTCATACTTCCGTACCGTGTTGGGGTGTATGCCGATAATTTTTGCCGCTTCTGAAGTTGTGTATGTATTCATTCAGCTTCACCTATCACGAGAGCATTTTCTGCAATATTACCTTAACAGAAATATTATAACACACTCTACCATTGCCGGATCCTGATGCGAGAAAAATGAGCTTTCGGCAGTATCAAGTGCTTCAATTGCTTTAATGATTTCATTATCAAAGGTCCCTTTCGTCCTTCGCCGAATGGTGTCCACGCTTCAAGCTGTATGCCAGGTGACGTTTTCTGATCTTAACGGATATAATTTTCTGATCCGATCGGATATCGGTTTCTGGGAAAAGCTTTGCCGCGACAAAATGCCTTCCTCTAAGTTCCTTGTCCAGAATAGCGACTCTGATTTAAGAGAACTGATAAACAATTCCACGCTCCCGGGCTTCATAACAGATCTCGCCTCATCTCAGGCAATTCTGTCAGCTGATCGGATTGCAATTCCGGTTACAGATTCTGAAGCCAATATCACATACTATATTTCTTCAAAGCATCCGGAGAAATTCGAAAGATTCTTTGGCTGATAATTAATTGAATCATCAGCATTACTCATTGATATACATGCGTCAGCTGTTATACAAATTGGAATTTGTCAATAACCAATGGATAAGGCGTAAGTACTGTTACTTACGCCCCTGATAAATACAATTATTATTTTATAATTCACTGATCATTGGTAAATCAATAGGCCCCATTGTTCCTCTAGTCTGTTCTTCACAAATTGTCCAGATCTGCGTTGTGACATTGGAGATGCCAGGACGCTCCTGCAGAACTCTTACACACTGATGTGCATAGCCTTCTGCAGCTTCACGGCTCTTAAATAAATAGAATCCGCTTGCCTGTCGTCTTTCAGGATCCACCCCCCATATTTTCCACTGCAGGGTAGGTAATGCTCTCATACGTGCTACTCCTTCCATTGGAAATGCTTCCTGAGTTACTGTATCAAAATCTTTATCACCAATAGCGACATCCATTTTAACTGCTAAAAATACTGACATAATAAACCTCCTTACAGTTTGTGATCAAATCCATAGAATGCATATGGCAGATATTCTACCGGATCTACAGGATATTCATCTTCCGGTTTCCTTGCTCCGTCCAGTGCTAATCCGTCAAATGTTTTGATTGCTCCCAACACATTTACTACTGGCAAACTATCCCATGGGTCGTGATCAGAGTGAGTGTATATTACTTCTCCTGTTCCAATCATCGGAGGCTTTTCTCCCGGATGTTTAGATTTCCAAACGGTATATAAAATAGGGTTTTGAGCATCTTTTATATCCTCAAGATGTGCCCATGTACATGCAGGCCACAGATAATTATAAATAATTGTTGCTCCAGGGTGTCCTTCTGGATCAGGTGGTGTAAGAATTCCGGCTATTTTCTTCATCAATTCAGGATCATTAGGGCGCCCATTGAAATCAACTTTCAATTTGTAATATTCGATTCCGTGTCTAGTTGCACTTGCTTCATAATGATTTTCATCTTCTTCAAGTTTTAACTGACCCCATTTTTTAGGATATCCACCAACTTCACGTCCCAAAATACTTCCCATATCTACATCAAGTGTCATACCTGGCACAAATAATCCTGGTCGCCCTGTCTTTTCATGTACACATGCAACGTACAAAGCAGCTTCTTTATATGGTACTTCAAAGTTTGTTGCAGAGAAGTTGTTAAAACCGGCAATTACTAACGGGCTTTCATATGGAACAAGACCCGGCGGAAGAATATCTTCTATCGCTTCAGGTGTTGTTTCATAAAATACAGACATTACTTCTGCACCCATGAAATCAGTAATTCCTCCCTTTAAAGTTTCACATACCTGTTCAGGTGTTCTTTTAAAGCTCATGTTAATCCTCCTTTTTCGTTCATAAATTTATATGTCTAGGATAACATGAGCTTTGTCTTTTGCAGTTATATGGAATTGTTATAGCTGTATTGCTCTACTTTATAGGTTCAGTCCAGTCAATTTTAAGCATTTTCTGGAAAAGTGCATTTGTGCTCCATGATAAAGGCTCATCGGTTGAATAAATACTTCCACCAAGACTCATTATTTTAGCATCTTCACATTTCCGTACTTCTAGATTGTAACGTTTAAGAGTAGCATCATGAACTCCTGTGATCCACATGTAACTGTCTGGGCAATTATGCAGTATTTCCATAGCAGATGCTCTGTCATAAACATATATTCGCTTTCTTGTGAGTTCTATACCGGCATTTTTAGCAGCGTTTTCATAAGAAGCAGTTAAAACTTCATAATCTCCATACATTACAAGAAGTCTATTGTTTAACATTTCGCTATGTATCACAGGTTCCTTTGAAAGAGAACTGTTTTTTGAAAACAGGGTCAAAAATTCACGTTCAAAGTGATTATGATATATCAACCCAAGGCTTTGTATACGGTTGAAAATATACTCTTTCTGTGCTTCAAAAAAATGAATAACGCCAAGTTCTGCTTCTCTGTTATATACATCATCTATAACTTCAAATGGGCTAGTCTCTTTTATTTTTAATGTGAAATTCTCTCGGTCAGAATTCTCGTTAATAAATTGAGTAATGCATTTCAGCACTTGCTGTGATCTGGTTACAGACAATTTACTTAATACCGCATGTTCTGGATTGACTTGCAATTTATCCTGCAAGCCTTTTACACCTGCAAGAATTTCCTGCGCTTCATCCACAAATATTTTACCTTCACGCGTAAGTTCTATCCCCCGTGCAGAACGCAGAAATAGAGTTACACCTAATTGTTTTTCTACAGCTTTTATCTGATTACTCAAATGTGGTTGTGAAATAAAAAGGCTTTGTGCAGCTTTTGAAATAGAACCGCATTTTGCAACTTCTACTACATATTCAAGAATGGTTAAATTTAAATCCATACTTTTACCTCAACAAATTCAGATTTGTTGAGATAATTATACCACTAAGCATAAAAAGTGGGTATTGCAATTTGTGCAATACCCACTACTCTATTATTCAGCTTTAACAAGCAGAGTCACAACTTCACAATGAATCGTATCGTCATAGTTGCGACTTTTTGTTGACGTCGTATCCGCTAAATTGCAACTTTTTAATCGTTCCTTAATTGTTACTGATATTATAATCATTTAATGGAATACTATCAATAAAAACGGAACAACACGAAGCAATTTAACGGAATAATACAATGCCATTTAGCGGAACTTGGTATGTGGGAACATATCCCGTTTCGGTAAATTATCAACTGCTATTCATCTCTTACATGTAATTTTAACACATCAGGTCTGGCATAATGACCGCAAACATCGTGTTCCATCCTGCTGGCTGGAACTTTCGACATATCAAGTTCCGCATATATAATACCTTCCTCATCCCAGATAGTCTCTGAAATAGTATGTCCATACGGATCTATAATACAGCTTCCTCCTCTGCACACGATATCAGGTAGCTTCGATATTTCACCTGATCCATTGCACGTATCCGGATACATCTTCTTAGTAATTACCATATCGCAGTTAATGAAATAACAATGCCCTTCAATAGCAATGTGACGTATTGTATCCTGCCACTCTGGATTGTCGTTTGTGTTTGGAGAAATGTACAGCGTGATTCCTTTCTGATATAAAGCTACTCGCGC
>JALEQY010000004.1 GCA_022763735.1 Clostridiales bacterium | reverse complement strand
GTTAAAAGATGCAATTACTGCTGCGAAAGCACCTGCCAGAATAAGAGCAACGTGACCTTCACCTGCGTCAGTGTCAACCATAATACCCCAGAACAGAAGTACTAAGAGTACGATCATTACCAGGATACACTGCCACATAGGAATCTTCTTACCCATAATAAATTCCTCCTTGCATAAAATGTGAAATAAAAGAAAACAATAAAATACACTTCACATAATATGTATTCGCAAAATTCTTAACAATCGGGTAAAAGTACTATTTTCACTGTACCTTCCCGTCTAGCACTCAGGTACTACCCCATTTCAGACCGATCTGTTTTTTTAATACTTTTAATGTTAAGCATTTACTACTCTATGTCTAGTTACCCTCTCACTTATTTCTGATATTCTTTTTATAAGCTCAATTAATGCAGATTATATACTTATATGATTCAGGAGGTAGACTATCATGGATGTAAGCAATTTAAGTTATCTCGTAGGGAAAGAGCACGAAGAGGAAGCCAGGGCTATTATTGAACAGAACGAAGGATTACTTCAGAAGGTCAGGTTCAGAAACCCGAAAATCACACTGATTCTGTCAATCGTTCTGGGGATTCTGGCAATAGACAGACTGTATCAGTCAGGGGTTAAAGTATTTCTGTGCAAGCTGGCTATACTTCTTCTGACATTCGGGGTATGGTGGCTGGTTGACATCGGGTACAGCATCCGATTTACTCAGGAAAGAAACTATGAAGAAATTAAAAAAATGGCATCGGCTGCTTAGCTGATGCCATTTCATATGATTATTCTGTTTTATCTGTATCTCCATTTATAATGCAGATAACACCTACTCTGTTTTTAACTTCCAGCTTTCTGAAAATATTATAAATATGTGTCTTGACTGTGCTTTCTGACAGAAAGAGAGTTTCGGCAATCTCTTTATTGCTCATTCCTGCATAGATAAGCTCCATCAGTTCTCTTTCCCTAGGAGTAAGCTTATACTGTTCGCACACATCGTTTATCCGGCCCTTTAAAGTCCTTCTGTCTGACATTCCATCCTCTTCTCTGTCAAGTACAGTAATAAAGGTTTTATGATATGCAAAAAACAGTGAACCTGCATTTATTATGAGCCAGAAAACAATCGTCAGATCCAGAGGTTCTCTGATAAATCTGCTGTTCCCCCAGTACACTGAGGTCTCGCCCCAGAAATACGATATGTAATTCCACAGGAGCATGGCTGTCACCAGTATCATATAATACAGTTCTATTTTCATACCGGCGGCGGCAGCATAAATTATACGTGCAACTGCGGATGCCATAAAAGCTACAATAAGTATCACATCTGTTGCCAGCAGAAGCCATTTAAGCGTATAGAAATGTTCTATTCTGAGGAACACTGTAAGCAGCATCCACATCGCAATATAAAATACGAGATATTTCTTTACCAGACCATCCAGCAGCTTAAGTGCTTCTCTTTCCAGAATACAGCTCTGCAGATTGACCCAGAGAAGCATTGTCCCGGCAATTATACAGTTTCCTATTCTAAGTACCTTCAGATTGCTCAGAACACCTATAACATAGTCGCAGTAATAAATAATCATGTCATAGCAGCATATCACAAGCATTCCAGCGAAAAACAGCACGAACGCATCATTCAGAGCATCCTTTTTCTTCCTGCCTGCGAGAAACGCAACCGTCAGCCCGGAAACTCCCAGGAGCAGCCCAGCCACATAACATATAAGTATTACCTCATTAACAAACACGCTTTCCTCCTATTTTACGAAGGCATTGTAAATCGCTCTGATAGCAGTTTCGAAATCCTTGTTTTCGACTCCTACGATGATGTTCATTTCACTTGAACCCTGGTCTATCATTCTGACATTCACACCTGCCTGTGCGAGAGCAGTAAAGAGCGTTGCAGATACCCCCAGCCTTGAAGACATACCCATACCTACAGTTGCAATAAGCGCCATATTATCCGATGTATCTATATGATCAGGCTTCAGCATCTGCTGCAGAGATTCCACAATCTCATCAAGGCGGCCATCAATAGCCTTATCCGAAAGTACCGCAGATACTGTATCTATACCGCTCGGAATATGTTCGATGGTGATATCGTTATCTTCCAGGACTCCAGCCATTCTCCTAAGAAATCCTTTCTCATTGCTGAGTCCGGTTTTGCATACATTTACTACAGTATATCCCTTGCTTCCTGCAATTCCGCTTATTATCTGTCCGTCCTCAAGCTTGGCAGGCTCTGCTGTTATCATCGTTCCGGGATCTTCCGGCTTATTGGTATTCCTGATATTGATTGGAATATTCGCTATTCTTGCCGGGTATATCGCATCTTCATGAAGTACAGATGCTCCCATATACGAAAGTTCTCTGAGTTCTTTATATGAAATTGTGCTTATCGGCTTCGGATCCTTGACTATCCTTGGATCTGCCATCAGAAAACCCGATACATCAGTCCAGTTTTCATATACATCCGCTCCCATTGCCCGGGCAATAAGCGCTCCTGTAATGTCTGAACCGCCTCTTGAAAAAGTTTTTACATTTCCGTCGATTTTTGCACCATAAAATCCAGGCACTACAGCTTTCTCGTGCTTTGAAAGTTCTTTCTCAATCGTTTTGTTTGTAAGATCCTCCATAAATTTGCCTTTTTCGTCAAATCTTACCATGGATGCAGCATCAACAAAATCAAATCCCAGAAAAGCAGCTATGAGTCTTGCATTAAGGTATTCCCCTCGACTGGCTATATAATCAGCTGATGCACCCGCTTCAAGATTCTTTTTTATCTCTGCAAATTCCGCTGTAAGATCCACATCAACCCCCAGATTTACCTTTACTGCCATAAACCTGTCACATATAACCTGAAATATCTGCTGATACGGCAGGTTGTGCTCAATATGCGTCTTGCAGAGATACAGCAGATCCGTCACCTTGCTGTCTTCACTGAACCTTTTTCCAGGTGCCGAAACAACTACATACTTTATATCTTCATCATTTGCAATAATATTTTTTATTTTGTTTATCTGTAATGCATCGGCAACTGATGATCCACCGAATTTAGCGACCTTGAGTCCCATATTACATCTCCTTTCTCAGTTCTTCAGCTTTATCCGTTTTCTCCCACGGCAGATCGATATCTGTTCTGCCGAAATGTCCATATGCCGCAACCTGTCTGTATATAGGTCTTCTGAGATCTAGTGTTCTGATTATTGATGCCGGTCTCAGGTCAAAATGCTTTGCAACAATTTCTGCAAGCTTCTCGTCATCAAGTCTGCCCGTTCCGAATGAATCAACAAGAATCGAAACCGGTCTCGCAACACCTATCGCATATGCCAGCTGTATCTCACATTTATCTGCCAGTCCTGCAGCCACGAGATTCTTTGCAACATATCTTGCTGCATAGGCTGCTGAACGGTCCACTTTTGTAGGGTCCTTACCGCTGAATGCTCCGCCTCCATGTCTTGCATAACCTCCATATGTATCCACAATTATCTTTCTGCCGGTAAGTCCTGAATCTCCATGAGGACCTCCTATAACGAATCTTCCGGTAGGGTTGATAAAGTACTTTGTTTTGTCATCAAGCAGTTTATCATCAACAACAGGTATAATTACATGTTTCTTCAGATCTTCTCTTATCTGTTCAAGAGTAACGTCAGGATCATGCTGTGTTGAAATAACTATGGTATCTATTCTTCTGACTTTATCATCATCGTATTCCACAGTAACCTGAGTTTTTCCGTCAGGTCTGAGATATGGAAGCGTTCCGTCTTTTCTGACCTGTGCAAGTCTTCTGGAAAGCTTGTGTGCCAGTGCAATAGGCATAGGCATAAGTTCCGGAGTCTCATTGCATGCGAACCCGAACATCATACCCTGATCTCCTGCTCCTGTCTCTTCCGAAAGGTTCACTTCATCCGGAAGCTCCCCGTCCTTGTACTCAAGAGCCTTGTCAACACCCATTGCAATGTCCGGAGACTGTTCATCTATTGCTGTCAGTATAGCACACACATTCCCGTCATAACCATATTCACTTCTGTCATATCCTATGTCACAAATTACTTTTCTGGCAATTTCCTGTATGTCAATATAACATTCTGTACTTATCTCTCCCATTACCATGGCATACCCTGTATTTGCAGTAGTCTCCGCTGCTACTCTCCCCATGGGATCTTTCTCAAGAATGGCATCAACAATAGCATCTGAGATCTGGTCACATATTTTATCAGGATGACCCTCAGTCACCGATTCTGATGTGAATAACCTTTTCATTCTTTTACCTCCGTATAAATAATACTAAATAAAAATTAAAGCCTCTTTCCGAAATCAAAAGAGGCTAGAGTTTCTGTTATCTTTCCTCATCTTTCAGAATACAATATCCTGTAGGATTTAGCACCTTTACCTGTTTTCTGCAATATGCAGGAAAAACATCGCAGGTTGCCGGGCTTCACAGGGCCTATTCCCTCCGCCGCTCTTAATAAGGATTGCTATTAAATTTACTATTCTATTATATCTTAATTAACATTCCTGTCAATAGCTGAGAAATACAAAGTTATGCCCTCTTGTAATTTTTTTTAAATAGGGTATACTCAAAGTAGTATAAAAAAAGAGGTATGCGATTTGACTAAACCAAAACTGACTGTTATAGAAGGCGGCCTGGCCGCATCAATTGATAAAAGGCCTAAATATTTTCTTTCCGCCTATGTGACCGATACACGCCTGATGGGTGTTCTTGCCGTTCATGCCTGCTGGAAAATTCCATATGGTGATGAATTATCGGATTTCCATCAGTTCTTTTATATCGATTGCGAAGAAATGGGGCTTGAAACATATAAAAGCTTCCTTGACAGTGATCCTTCAGAAATCGAAATGGCCGAACAGGCTCTGGTTGGAGGGCTCGGTGCATCAAAAATAGAAATATCAGAAAGACAGCTCATGGGGCTGCTGACTGAGTACAGATTATTCAATGAAAATCACAAGCTTCCGCTTCCTGAAAAGTATGAAGAATATCGTTTTCTTATTGAACCCGAAACAATACTCACTCCTGAAGAAAGCCATATTCTGATGAAGCTTATCTGCGGAGAGATCCGATCTGACTACCAGACAATTAATTATTTTCTCATGAGATGCTTCGGAAGAGACTATACCGGTGCAGCCTACCTGTCAGAAGGCAAATTTCCTCTCGATCTTTATGATAATTACAGGCAGGCAACATTCTGCAAAAATGTCATAGATAAAGACGCTTCTTATGTCGATGGCGCAACCGCTTATATGTGTGAATCGCTTATAGAAATGAACAACTGCTATGAAACAGTGATTTCAAGGGTTGTTGTCAGGGGTCTCAAAATTGTTGACTTTGAGCACTGTTCAGGTTTTGCTGTGAGCTCTGCAGAAGCTGCCATGATGCTTTCAAAGCCCGAATTCGTTACAGTATACGAAGTCCTCCTTTCTGAACAGGATATGGACGAAAATATCGGCGAACTCACTATAACACTTAATACAGTCATGTCAGTCCATGACAACGGCAGACTCTTTATGGCATTCAAGCCGAGCAATTCCCATGTTGACAGCCGCATCTTCCGGCTCAGCAACGATGTCAGAGGTATATATTTTCTTACTGATTACAGTCAGCTCATAATGGCAGCCTACAGTCTGATCGAAATACAGACCCTTGAAAGAAAGCTAGCTGCATGCCCGCTGGCGCCGTTTCTGATGGCTACTGCCAAATACGAATTCAAGGAACCTGTATTATTTGAATTTATCAATAGTGATTTTGAGGATTTCGAGGATTTTCTGGAAGCTATAAAAGATGACTGATTTCTTTAAACAGGTTTTTATTCATCTTTTTTACAGGAGCTCCTGTAATGTTTGACAGCACCACGATGGCAGCTTCAGCTTCTCTGCATATCCAGAAGCTTGCTCTGAAACCGTCATCAGTACCCTCATGCCCTGTAAATGTATAGCCATCCTGCTGTCTCATGAACCAGCCCAGACCCATTTTCTCCCCGTTATTAGGAACTACCGCGTACTCTTTCCATATCATATCATAGGTCTCATCTGATAGAAGGCTCCGGTTAATATTGGCTTTTGCCCACTTCAGCAGGTCATGCACATTGGAAGTCAGTGTAGAGCTGGGGCCGTGCTGTCTGTTATATGGATAGTGTTTTTCAAGGGTAACAGATCTGTCTGCAGATTTCGTATGAGGCATTGCCATACCCGCGTTCTCGATATCCTCCAGCTTAAGACTGCCTCCTGTCCTTTCAAATGTAAGGAAAGTGGACGCGTCCATTCCTGACGGTATCAGCAGGTTTTCTTCAATATATTTCTCGTATTCCATACCCGCTGTCTCAGCAATAATAAGTCCCAGCAATTCATATGCCAGATTGCTGTATCTGAAACCGCCTTTGCCTGCCTCCCACAGCATCGGCGTATTTCTCACTTCATCTGACATCGCATAATCCAGCAGTGCTTCACTATTCACTGCTGGTCTGTCCCAGTGATAATCATCCACATCGCCTAATCCGGATGTATGTGTCAGCATATGGTGCAGTCTGACGTTTTCATATCGTTTATCAGTGATTGACAGCTGAGGCAGCATATCTGCAAGCCGCGCGTCAAGGTCAAGTCTGCCTTCTTCCACAAGCTTCATTATCCCCATGGAAGTAAACAGTTTAGAAACAGAGGCACAGTGAAAAATGCTGTTATCTGTCAGTGGTGTCCTGGTTTTATAATTACTGAAGCCGCGTGCCCCGGTAAAAATAAATTCATCACCTGCAGATAATCCGATCACAACTCCCGGAACATCGTACATTTCCATCGTTCTATCAAGAAAATCTTCACACACTTTATTCAGCTCAACTTTATTTTTTATCATTGCAGTTAATTTCCTTTTTAAGTATAATTGTTTTATATTGCGATATTACCGCATCGCTGACATTATAACATGGATTCAGGAGTAAAAAAATGCAATACAGAACATTTAAGAAAATCAATGAAAAAACGTCACTCCTCGGTATGGGTACCATGAGACTCCCTCTGCAGGATGATGGCACTATCGATGAAGCTCAGGCTGTCGGTATGATAAGAAAAGCTATCGATTCAGGCGTCAATTATATCGATACCGCCTACATGTATCACGACGGGAAAAGTGAGCTTGTCACAGCCAAGGCTCTGAAGGACGGCTACAGAGAAAAGGTTCTTCTCGCTGATAAAATGCCTATATGGCTTGCCCGTGATGAAGAATCTATGAAAAAAATATTTTATAAACAGCTGGAGAAGCTGGAAACAGATTGTATCGACATGTACCTTGTTCACAACGTCAACAAAGGCGGATGGAAACGATGCAAAAAACTGAATCTCATGGCTTTCCTGGATGAAATGAAATCACAGGGCAGGATAAAGCACATCGGGTTCTCTTTTCATGATACTCTCGATTTTTTCAAGGAAGTTATCGATGAATACCCCTGGGAGTTCTGCCAGATCCAGCTGAACTATATGGACAAGAAACACCAGGCAGGTGTAGAGGGGCTGAAGTACGCTGCCTCAAAGGGTCTGGGTGTTATAATCATGGAGCCTCTCAAAGGCGGTCGTCTCACCGACAGAATCCCTCCTTCGATCAGAAAACATCTTGATGATTTCGACGTAAGGCGCTCACCGGCAGAATGGGCATTCAAATGGCTTGCCGCCATGCCTGAGGTCACAACAATGCTGAGCGGTATGAGCACCATGGAACAGCTCGACGCAAACCTGGAAATTTTCTCAGATGAAAACATCAGCACCCTCACTGACAGCGAGCGTGCATTAATCGATAAGGTTTCAGATGAATACAACAGGCTTATCCCATACTCATGTACAGGATGCCAGTATTGCATGCCATGTCCGCAGAAGCTGGAAATACAGAAAGTCATAGGCTACTACAATGACTGGAATGTTTATGAGCACAACCCGTCAACTAAAATGGAATACATGAACTGGCTCGGTAAACATGCTTCAGATTGTGTGGGCTGCGGCGCCTGTGAAGAAAAATGTCCGCAGAGCCTGCCTGTCATCGAAGTAATGAAAGCATCGGCAGAAGTTTTCGGGAAATAAATTTTACCTTAGAAAAAACAAGGATTCCAATACAGAATCCTTGTTTTTTACTGATTTGTTATGTATCTGAGTCTTATTTAGCCAGAAGATCAAGCATTGCCTTTTCGTTCATAGCATCTGCATATTCTGAATCCATTTCTCTGATTCCTGCAGGGAATTCGTATTTAGCAAGTCTTTCTACGAATGGATCCGGATCGAAGTGTTCCGGACCCCATGCACCTGCATCATTCCAGATACCTTTAGCAATAAGTTCCATCATGATTACAGGACCTACTGCTGTCTGTGCTACTACTGAATTTGTTGTATACTTCTTGATGCATTCCTGGTTGTCGGCTACCTGATACAGATATACTGATCTGTATTTGCCATCCTTCCATCCTGTTACCCATGTTCCTGCGCATCCTTTTCCTGTCATTGTCATTGTTGCATCTACAGGGCTTGGAATTACCTTGCATACGAAATCTCTAGGTGTGATTTCGCTGTCGCCAACCTTGATCTTTGTCCTCTTGTCTGCAAGTCCGTATTCGTGGAGAACCAGCAGCTTCTTTCTGAAGTCAGCAGGCACACCATACTTGAATGTTACTCTGTTGCAGTCGATTTCTCTTGGCACCAGCAGTACTTCTTCGTGTTCTACGTTTACTACTTCCACATCG
>JALEQY010000030.1 GCA_022763735.1 Clostridiales bacterium | reverse complement strand
CTTGGTGTCTGCCCTCTTGGCTTTTCTATTACAGAAAGTCCATACTCTCTGCATAATCTGTCGGATGCATCTCTCATGTCATAGTAGGCTTTCTTATTGTCATTAAACTTCTTTCCATCAACAAATGACACAGAATTTATTAGCAGATGATTGTGCAGATGGTCTTTGTCAAGGTGG
Organism: Clostridiales bacterium; assembly: GCA_022763735.1. Lineage (GTDB taxonomy): Bacteria > Bacillota > Clostridia > Peptostreptococcales > Anaerovoracaceae > Lentihominibacter. The sequence goes on along the minus strand of JALEQY010000030.1, from coordinate 1,861 downwards.
GTTGCGACAAGCACCTGATATTGTTCTCCCCACAGCTGACGTGCAAGCTTCAGTCCGATTTCATGGCATTGCTGCGGCGTTACTTCACCGGGACGAAAGCTCTGATAACCGTGATAAGCAACATTGCCGTGCATTTTGCCGAAGTGCTTTTTTACATGAACCATCTGTTCATACGCCTTGTCTGCATCGCAATTGATACCGCTGACGAAATAAAAATTCTCGGTCTTCTCTTTGTTTCCTGCATAGTGAAGCGTGTTCCTCAGGTCGCTGTATTCCGTCTTCTCCGGATTTCCCGCATAGTCAACCAGCCGCTTGAGGCTGTCGTGAACCGGCCAGATTTTAGTCGTTGCCATTGCTGTCACCTTCTCTTTCTGCAAATAGGTACGCTGTTAGTTTCCCTATTGTTCTGTTTAAATTATCTGCGTTGTAATCATCCTGAAGCTTCTGAAGTTCCCATAAAACTTCGTACAGTTCCTGCCCGGGAAGCTGCTGCGGAGTGTATCCCTCGGCAAGCTGGCGAATATATTCAGACACACTCAGTCTGCATTTTTTCGCAAAACGAACGATGCGTTTTTTCTCCTGGGGTGTGACTCTGATGTTGATGCCTACAGTTCTTTTTCTGTTTGTCATGTGCCTTTCCTTTCATCATTCTGGGGTTCCAGGGGCGATTGCCCCTTGCGGTATATTACCGTGGCGGGTGGTGCCGGCAACACATAGCCTATGCTCGCTACATTACAGGACAAAGGCTTCTCATGTATTGCCGTACTTACTCCTTGTGACAGCTATGACAGCTGTGACGGATACCTATCATATGCTTGGACTTCTGTCATTTCTGTCATGTCCGTCATTTACCTTAAGCGTTATCAGTCTGTCCTGTGCCGTTCTTCTGGTGCTGTACTCAATATTTTCCGGTTGCAGGACTTCATAATAAAAACGGCTCAGCATTCGTGTGAGTATGATGGGTGATGTTTCTGTATCACCCAGAACCGTAAGAAGCTGCGATGCGGTGCCTGTCCATTCGCCTCTCTTATGAATAAAATTTGCAATCTTATACAGCAGCGGTGGTATCGCTTCTTCATGCAACTCCGACTGACCCTTGTGTTCGATAACCTCCCACGTTCTATTGGTGAATCTGATATTCAGCTGCTGATGTTCGATGTCACGACCTCCTGCAGTAAGGAGAGCTGTTTCATCTGAGCGTGATGATTTGGTAATGACATAGGCTGAATCAACTGCTCCGGTCAGTCCTGTCGTTCCGGAAATCTGATTGAATGGATCCTTGCTGTCCGGATTTTTTCTCAGGTGGTGAACAACTATTATTGCTATCCCGTACCGGTCTGCAATTTTCTTGAGTGCAGTGATATCATCATAGTCTGCCGCATATAACAGAGAGTTGCTTTTCTCTGTGTTTCTTACCTTCTGGAGAGTATCAATAATGATAAGTCCCGTCTCTGGATGCCCCTTTATATGATCGTGAAGCTGACGCTGAAGCCCGCTGCCGATCTGCTGACTTGTGTTGGCAAAATAGAGATTGTCAGGTGCGCTTTCTGTCAATGCATAAAGTCTTTCCTGAATTCTGTGAAACGGATCTTCCAACGAAAGATACAGTACGTCACACTTTCTTGTCTGCAGGTTCCAGACAGGCAGTCCCTGCGACACCTGCAGCCCTAGCCACAGCATAAGCCAGCTTTTGCCTATCTTGGGAGCACCGCATAATATGCTTATCCCTTCTGGAATAAGTCCATCTACTATAAAATGTGTTTTCTTCATCGGGACAGAGAGCAGTGTGTCTGCGTCGATGATTTTTAATTCTTCTTTGCTCATTCTTTTCTTTCCTTTCTGAAATTGATTTGATGGAAAT